>JAUXGL010000027.1 GCA_030622135.1 Deltaproteobacteria bacterium | reverse complement strand
GGAGAAGTACAGGGCGAAGTGGTCCCGGTCGGTAACCACCTTGACCACGTTGGGGTTGTGCAGCTCGTTCTCGTCGCGGATTTTGGTCTTCAGGGTAGCCATGGGCAAGGCAGGGTTGTCGGCCATGGCCGCGATGACCTGCTCGATTGACTGAGGGTGAATGAGAGGCTCGTCCCCCTGGAGGTTGACCACCACGTCCGCTTGAAGCGACTCGGCCGCCTCGGCCACCCGCTCGGTGCCGCACCTGTGTACGGTCGAAGTTATCACCACCTGGCCCCCAAACTCCTCGACCGACCGCTGGATGCGCTCGTCGTCGGTAGCCACCACCACCCGGTCCACTCCCCTCACCTTCTCCGCCCGGCGGTAGACGTGCTCGATCAGGGGCTTTTGGGCGATCTTGACCAGGGCCTTTCCGGGAAAGCGCTTGGATTCGTACCGGGTGGGGATGACGATGACGGTTCGATCGGCCATGCAACCTTCCAGCGGGCTACCTTCCCGCGTAGTTCTTCTCGTAGAACTCCATGTATTCGCCGGATACGATCTTCTCGGTCCACTCGCGGTTGTCCAGGTACCAGCGAATGGTGCTCTTGATGCCGTCCTCGAAGGTGGTTTCGGGCTCCCAGCCTGTCTCTTCCCGGATCCGGGTGGCGTCGATGCCGTAGCGGCGGTCGTGGCCGGGGCGATCCTGGACGTGGCGGATCAGGTCCGGGTTGATCTCCTCGTCGCCGGTGAGGTCGCGCAGGGTATCGATTATCAGCTTCACGATGGAGATGTTCTCGTGCTCGTTGTTGCCGCCGACGTTGTAAACCGCTCCCGGTCGGCCCTGCTCGAAAACCATATCCACGGCCCGGCAGTGATCCTTTACGTATATCCAGTCGCGGATTTGCCTCCCGTCGCCGTACACGGGCAATTCCTTGTGGTTGAGCGCGTTGTTTATCATCAGGGGAATGAGCTTCTCGGGGAAATGGTAGGGGCCGTAATTGTTGGAGCAGCGGGTGATGATGACGGGCATGCCGAAGGTGTCGTGGTAAGCCCCGACGATCAGATCCGCGGCGGCCTTGGAGGCCGAATAGGGACTGTGGGGATCCAGGTGAGTCTCTTCGGTAAACAGGCCCTCGGGGCCCAGCGAGCCGTACACCTCGTCGGTGGAGATCTGCACGAACTTGCGGCCCGCCCGCCAGGCGTTCACCGCCGTCTTCCAGTGACCCTTGCACACGTCCAGAAGCGTCTGGGTGCCCAGGATGTTGGTCCTCAGAAACACCTGCGGGTCGTAAATGGAGCGGTCCACGTGACTCTCGGCGGCGAAGTTGAACACCGCGCGAACGTCGTACTCCGAAAAGACCCAGTCCACCTCGTCCCGGTTGTTGATGTCCCCCTTGACGAAGTGAAAGCGCCGCTTCTGCTCAGCGGTCATGGCCGAGAAGTTGTCCAGGTTGCCCGCGTAGGTGAGTGCGTCCAGGCCGACGATGTCGGCATCGGGGTACTGCTTCAGCATATAGTAAACGAAGTTGGCCCCGATGAACCCGGCCGCGCCCGTAACCAGAATCGTCATCGGGCCACCCCCATTTCTTTTAAAAACCTGTCGGTGGCGTTCTGCCAGTCGGGAAGCCGGTAGCCCAGGACGTCTTCCAGCGGAGCCGGATCCAGGGCGGAGAAGACCGGCCGCCGGGCCACGGTCTCGAATTCATCGGGGGTGGCCGGCTCGACCGTCACCTCGGGCCGGGCACGCCCGATGACGAAGCGGGCCCACTCGTAGCGACTGCAGTGGCCACGGTTGGTCAGGTGGTATACGCCGTAGGCACCCAACCGGAGCAGGTCCAGGATGGGCCCGACCAGATCGACGGTGTAGGACGGACAGGACACCTGGTCGGTCACCACTTTCAGGGCCGACCGGTTCCGAGCCCACTCGATCGCTTTCTTGGGAAAGTTTATACCCGCGATCCCAAACACCCAGCTAAGCCGTACCAAGAAGAAGCGGGTGGCGTGGGAGCTGACCGCCTGCTCCCCCAAAAGCTTGCTCTCGCCGTAGCGGCTGATGGGATTGGGCCGATCGTCGACCAGGTAGGCAGCGCCCTTGGTGCCGTCGAAGACGAAGTCGGTGGAGAAATGCATGATCGGTACGCCGGCTTCCTCGGCGGCGATGGCCAGGTTCTTGGGGCCGTCGCCGTTGACCCGGCAAGCCGCCTCGAAATCGGTCTCGGCCCGGTCGACTGAGTTGTAGGCGGCGCAGTTCACCACCGCGGTGGGCCTTTCGCCGCGCACCACCTCGCGCATGCGGTCCAGGTCGGTGATGTCGAACTCCTGGATGTCACCCGCGGTGAACTCGATCCCACGCATACGGCAGGCCTTCTGCAAATCCTGTCCCAACTGCCCCTGCGAGCCTGTAATCAAAAGCTTCACGGGAACTCGTACCCCAGGTTTTTCAGAGCGGGCATCCGCCGGTCCTTCTCGGACAACCGCGGCTCACCGATCCCCTCGAGTGGCCACAAGATGCCCACGTCCGGATCGTTCCATATCAATCCGCCCTCGTCCTCGGGATGATAGAAGTCCGAGCACTTGTAGGCCAACACGACGGTTTCGGTCAGGGCCAGGTAGCCGTGGGCGCAGCCTTTCGGTACGAAGAACTGCCGGTGGCTCTCCGCATCCAGAGTCACTCCGTGCCAGCGCCCGAACGTTTGCGAGCTTGCGCGCAGGTCCACCGCCACGTCGAAAGCCCGGCCAAAAAGCACGCGGACCAGCTTGGCCTGCGGGTGCTTCTTCTGAAAATGAAGGCCCCGCAGCGTCCCGCGGACGGACTGCGCCTGGTTGTCCTGGACGAACTCCACGTCGATGCCGGCGTCGGCAAATGCCTGCCGGTGGTAAGACTCCATGAAGTAGCCGCGCGCGTCCTTGAAAAGCTTCGGCTCGACCACTAAAAGCCCATCGATGGGGGTCTTTATGACATGCACGCCCATGTCATCCGCTTTCTTCGGCGATGTCGGCCAGATACTGTCCGTAGGGCGTGTTTTTCAACGACTCGGACAGCTTCACCAACTGGGCCGAGTCGATGTAACCGAGCCGGAAGGCAATCTCCTCGAGGCAAGCGATATAGAACCCCTGGCGCTTCTGGATGGTGCGCACGAAGTTACTGGCCTCCAGCAGGCCGTCGCAGGTTCCGGTGTCCAGCCAGGCCATGCCCCGGCCGAACAGCTCCACCCGGAGCTTGCCCCGCCGCATGTATTCCCGGTTCAGATCGGTGATCTCCAGCTCGCCCCGGGACGAGGGTTTCAGCCCCCTGGCAATCTTTGAAACCTGGTTGTCGTAGAAGTACAGGCCCGGTATGGCATAGTTGGACTTGGGCCGGTCGGGTTTTTCCTCCAGGGAAACCGCCCGGCCCTCCAGGTTCACCTCCACCACCCCGAAGGAAACCGGATCCTTCACGTAGTAACCGAAAATCACCGCCCCGTCATCGAGCCTGGCGCACTCCTGGAGAATCTCGGTGAGACGCTGGCCGAAGAAGATGTTGTCGCCCAGGATCAGCGCCACCTTGTCGCCATCGATGAACTTCTCGCCCACCAGGAAGGCGTCCGCCAGGCCCCGGGGCCGATCCTGGACCTGGTAGGAAAACTCGATCCCGATCCGGCCCCCGTCTCCGAGCAAGTCCTGGTAAACAGGCAGGTCACGGGGCGTCGAGACGATCAGAATCTCCCGGATTCCGGCGAGCATGAGCACCGAAAGGGGGTAGTACACCATGGGCTTGTCGTACAGCGGCAAGAGCTGCTTGGATACGGACTTGGTCGCCGGGTACAGCCGCGTGCCCAGACCGCCCGCCAGAATGATTCCCTTCATGCCACAATCCTCCGAACGGCCCCGAGATTAGCACCGCCGGAAACGCGGCACAAGACCGATCGCGATCGAAGATGGGGGTCGGAGGGTCTCATCTTTTCAACTCGAGGCCAGGCCCAGAAGAGCCCGGTAGGCGGGCAGGTATTTTTTCTTCTCCAGCGGCAGCTTTCCAAAATCGCACGATTTCAACCGGCAGTATTCCCCGCCGGAGAGACGATCGAGTATCCACCCAAAGAGATCGAAGTGATGAAACAGCCTCCCCCCCAGATCCAGGACCTGCCCGTCGGCGGCAATGAGCAGAAAGCATTCCCGCATCGAGATCCCGGGATCTACCCGCGACTGGGTGCGGCTCCAGCGCCCGATATACCCCAGGCGTTCGTAGTCCTTAACTCCTTGAGGCAACGGCGGCAAGTGATCCGCCACGACCACGATGATGCCGCCGGGATCGATCTCCTTCAAAGCCCGCAGATATTCCGCCAGGGCGCGGGACCGGTGGTAGGTCTGGTTGACGATGCGGGCGAGCAGTTCCTCATCGGGCTTGACCCCCACGGTCAGGGGGTGGCGCTTCACGTTCAGGGGAAAGGGGTAGTGCCCGTACATGGTGAGCACGTAGTTGAGAAAGGGCCTTTCTTCCCGCAGCAGCCGGCGCACGTGTTTCAGGTTCTGCCTAAACAGGTCACCGTCGAACAGGTGAACGTCATTACCAAGCTTGATGATCTCCCGATCGGACATCACGTAGCGGTCTCCGAAGAGAGTCCGGGTGAATCCAATTCCCTTGTAGGCCTTCAAGGCGTTGTAGAAATCGGGGCGGTGGGGAAAGCTCAACATGGTGGTGTAGCCCGCGGCGGAAAGAATGTTGGGCAGGCAATAAGTGGGCGCCCCGCTAAACATGAGAAACTCGTGCCCGTAGAGCCGCAGGGAAGGCACCCCGCAGAGGATCTCGAACTCGCTTCGGGAAGTGCCGCCACCGAAACAAGGAGCCAGCGACGAGCCGATCCGGCCTCCTGAAAGCTCCAGAAACGATGGATCCAGGGGAACCCGGCTGCACTCCAGTTTTTCAAAAAGCCGGACGTCGATGAAGCTCTCGAGCACCACGATGTGCACATTGCGCGGGTCCAGGCCGGAGAGGAACCCATCGTCGAGCGCCAGTCCGGACTCCTCCAGTGTCGGGTGGTCTCGCAGCTTGCCGACATGATCCCTGCGCCGGGCCTCGCGCGCAAACGCCATGTACAACCGGCCCCAGCGATAAACGTTTTTCCTGGCCGACCAGGTAAGCTGCGGCGTGACCCTGGAGGTAAACCAGCAGGTGCCGGACGGAAACAGGACCACGGCGCCGACCAGCGCCAAGAGCGGTGCCGAAAGTAACAGAGATCGGCGCCATTTCTCAAACTTCCAGTCCACCAGGTAGAACCAACCCGCCACCGGGACCAGCAAAATCAAGATCCCGAAGACGATCTGCCAGGCGGCCATGACGTGAAACAAGTCGGGAAGAAGCAGCAAATCCACTAAATCCGGAACCGCGCCCAGCAGGATGAAATAATAATCGTGGATCACGTACAGCAGAACCGGCAAGACCGCCGCGACGACGCCTGACCACCGGGCCGGTCTCAACGGCGCCTGCAGCCAGGCATACAGGTACAACAGCAGGGGGATCTCGGTAAGCACCTGGGTACCCCGGGATTCCATGCCGAACCGGCCGGCGACGGCGTTGTAGACGAGAACCGTGCACACGAAAAGCAGATAGCGCACGCCGGCGGGTCGCCCCTTGAAAAACTCCCGAATCCGGCCCCAACTCAACCAGTCTGCTTTCATTTCAGCCTCCACCCACCAGCATGGCGATGAGGATAATATCGCCATCTTGCATGCTTCTGTCCAACCGGTCCTGATTCAACCCCTCCTTCTTGTTGAGGACAAACCGGAGATCGTGTCGACCCGGATCCTTCAGATCGGTTCGGATGACTCCTTGACTGCGACTTCGAACAGAGTCAGCGAAGAGCCCGGGATTCTCCGGTGCCATCGTCTGGGGCCCAGCCGGGAGAACTTCTTGAGGATGTAGGCGTTTTCGTTGGGGCTGCCTTTCAACGGAAAGCGGTTGCTGTGCGAGACCAGAACCCAGACCCGCGGGGCGTTTTGGAACCGACGCCAGTCTTTTTCAAAGTGGCCGACCCGCTTGCGATCCCCGCTGCCTTGGACCCAATCCAGGTGGTCCAGACCCAAGCGCTTCTGATAGTACCGGTAAGGCGCCCAGGCATGACGGTATACGTACAGGCGGTCCCCTGGCTGCCACATTTGTTTCAACTGCACCAGCAGGGGACGGATATGCTCGCGGACCTGGGGATCGCCGACCCACCGAACGGTGCGCCGCAACGAATCCCAGGACACCCCCAGCACCAAGAGGCCCACGACCACCCAGACCAGTTTCCTGTATCGTCCCCAGCGCCGGGCGCAAAACCGGCCCAGGACCCCTAAACAGTTGGCCGTCAGCAGGAGTGTCACCGGAGCCAAGAACAAAACCAGGCGCTTCTGGAAGGGGTATAGATGAAGCCCCGCCGCCAACAAGGTGAAACCGAACGGTAAAAGCAGCAGGGCCGCGTGTTTACCGTTTTGCCGGATCAAGATCACGGCCCCCAGGACAAAAAGAGGCAGGGCCAGACCCGGAACCAGAGAAGCCGGATCGAGAAAGAACTCCGCTATCGAGCGGCCGAACCAGAGCAATCCCTCCGGCCAGAACCAGGGCGGATAGGCCGACTGCCAGTACTCCTGCAGCATGGCGTTGGCCATCAGGCCGCTCAAGGACACCCACACCGACAACAAGAAGCCGGCGACCCAGAGCACGCCAACGGCCGTCAGGCGGAGCCAGGACACGCTCAGGATCTTTTTCCACCGGGCCCATGACCAGACCAGCCCGATACCCGCCAACACAAACACAACCGGGTGGGAAAACCAGATGGCCAAGAAGCCGAGCAGGCCCAAAGGCCAGACGCTCGGTTCTTTTTTTGCGGAGCGCAAGATTTGCACGGCCAGGAGAAGCAACAACAAGGTTAAAAACACATCCAGGCCGTACTGTTTGGCCTCGTTGGAATAGTAGATCTGCCGGTCGTTGAGAACCAACCAGGCCAGGGCAATCCAGGGAGCCGGGCCGGAGAAAATCGAGAAGACCAGGCGCGAGAATATGAACAGGGACGCGATGCCGGCCAAGAGCGGAAACACCCGCAAGACCATCTCGTGGTCCGAGAAAACGGACACCAGGCCTGCTTGCACCCACAAGAACCCCACCGCGGCCCCCTGGTTGTAATCCAGGGGCGAGAGCAACTCGATAAAAGAACGATTCTGAATGTTGAGCGCCAGCTTGGCCTCGTCCAGCCACAACGAGCGACAGAAAAACCACTGCTGCAGACGCAGGATCGCCCCTGCGCCCAAAATCCCCCACAACAACCACCCCTGACGAGTTCCCAAAGAGTGATCGGCCGCCACCCACCGCAGAAATCGTTTCGCATTCATGGGATCCTTCTATCCAGAACGTACCAGGATGACCAGCAGGCAGACTCCCAGCCCCAGCGGGTGACGGTGGTTGAAGAGCCAGGCCGCCACCCCGAGTTTCGTCGAGTCCCGCACCCCCCGGAAATACGCATCCAGGCCGAACCAGGCCCCCGCCCAGATAAACATGACCGGCAGGAAATCCAGGCTGCCCGGGGCAATCGCCCGGGTGGATCGGAAGGCCAGGACTCCCCGCAGCATTCCGGCCGCCGCCGCGCTCAAGACCAGCAGAACCACCACCGCCAGGGCCATCTCCCGGCGCAACCGGCCCCACCCGACCGGACGATCCTTGAGCGCGCGGAGCAATCCGGCCAGCACCAGCAAGAATGCAACCACCGCCGGCCACCAGCCGGTGACTTCTTCCGCGAGCGGGAGACGGACTGACGACGACATTAGAAACACGCACATCAAAACCAGGAAGTGATCCCGGCGCAGCTTCCCCTCCCCGGCCGGGCGCCCGATCCCGGGCAAAAACGAAAGGCCCAAGAGCAGGACCAGCAGCGCCACGGCGGGTACCGGGGGCAGCGGCGCCCAGACCGCCAGCGCGACAACCAGGAGCGCAAAGCATCCCTCGAAGTAAAGGCGGGTCACGCTTCCTCCCGCACGGCCGCCAGCGAGGCTCCCAGCGTGAACCACAAGACGAATCCCAGCTCCGCACCGTGGAAGAAGTGGTCGTGGAAAATGCCGGTCAACATGAAGACGGCAACCGCGGCGGCGGACCCGCGTGCGAACCCGCGCAGCCAATGATCGTCTTCGGGGATCTTCGAGATCCCCCGGCGCATGGCCAGGAAGTAGGCGACCAACAGGAGACAGAAAGCGAACGCCCCCAAAATTCCGCACTCGGCCCAGAATGTGAGCAGGTCGTTGTGGGCCCAGGTCAGCTTGCCGGAGAAACGGGTGCGCCCCATTTCCGCCAGCCGGGCTTCCACCCGCGGCCGGGCTTCTTGCTGGAAAGACCCGAAGCCGAAACCGGTCACCGGCCGCTCGGAGGCCATATCCAGGGCGGTCTGGTAGATGGTCATCCGCCCCCAGTCTCCGCCGCCCAGAAACGATTTCTGGATCCTCTGCACCAGGCCGGGCGCCAATCCGACACACAGCACGACAACAACCACCGCGGCCAAGCCGGTGGCTATCCAGCGCATCTTACGGTTTCTGATTTGAACCCAGATAAGGCCGAGGAGCGCAACAATCCCCGCCACCGGCGCGGTCCGCCTCCAGGTACAAACCATCCCGATCCCCACGACGCAAAGCCCCACGAACAACAGCAGGCGAACCCGCCACTTCAGCGGCTGCAACGCCAGGGCCGCCAGCCAGCAAAAGGGGAACAACAACATGTGGGCAAAGGTCACCCGGGTCTTGAAGAAGCCTACGGCGGTATACAGGCCGGACTCTCCGCCGACCGGCTCCAGCTGCGTGTCTTGACCCGAGTGGATGACATCTCCCAGCGGGTAAAGGCCGGTGAAGCTCTGGAAAATCCCGAAGGCCGCCGCCGCCACCGACAGCACCAGCAGACCGTGCACCGCCAGGCGCAAGGTCTGCTTGGAATCCAGGCCGTGATAGGCCACGAAGAAGGTAAACCACACCCAGAAAGAAGCGGTCGCCTGGAAGTTCTCGATCCCCCGGACCGCCGGCAGCAGGGACCAGAAAACGGCCGCGAGCAGCGTCAGAAAAGCGACATCCAGCGGCGAGCGGAATCCGGCAAAACGGGTCCAGACCACCCAACCCAATACGCAAAGCGCCCCGAGGATCATGCCCACCTGCATGCCGAACAGCGAAAGCGGAAGGGACCAGGCCAACAAGACAAACACCCATCGCTGCGTGCCGGCAACCCATGAGGGTTTTTCCAGCCGGGCCATCATGGATTCCCCGATCGTCTGGGTTTCAGACAGATCGTCCAGCCGAGCAGGGCAACGACTAGAACCATTACTACGGGGGACCACGAACCAAACGCCACGGATACGGCACCTCCAGTCACGGCAGCGGTCGCCATCATGACCAGGAAGTATGCCCCGAAAATCAGTCCGGTCGCCTCGATCAACGCGCCCGCCAGCGTCCGCCGCCGCGACGGATCGCAAAGCCACGACAGGGCCAGCAGAATCAGGGCGAATCCCAAAAGCGGATAGGCAAACCGGTTGTGGTACTCCATTCGATATCTGGCCGCGGGAAGCCCCCGGCGCTCGAGCTCATCCATGGCCAGCGAAAGTTCGGACAAGGACTTCTGCTTGGGGCGACCGCGCAGATCCCTAAACCGACCGGGCCGCTCGGGCCAGGTGAGCCGCTTCTGTTGAATCGAACGCAACGAGATCAGCCAGCCATCCTCGAACGCGCGCTCCTGAATGCCCTGGCCCACCCAGTGATCGCCTTTCCAGAGAACCCGGCCGATATCGGAACGTACCCGGACGTGAAAATCCGGGTCCATCTCGAGCAACATCACACCCCGCAGCCGGCGACCCTGCCGCTCGACCTGGGAAATGCGGAAGAGGCGGTCTGCCTCGCCCTGGTACCAGTAATGCTTCCGGTAGAAGCGCCAGGTCTGATCGATCTCCTTGAAACTCTCCAGCATGAGCTTCTCGCTCCGATCCAGGGCGGGCGGCACCACGAACTCGGCCAGCAAAAATGTGGCTCCTACCACCAGCACGGCCAGTGCCGTGGTCGGCGCCGCCAGCCGCAGCGGCCCGATCCCCGCGGCGGCGAATGCGCGTAGTTGCAAACTGCGCCCCAGGACCGCAAAGCAAATGCAGCTGCCGATCACCAGGGAGATGGGCAGAAGCATATGCATAAGTAAGGGGATCTTGCACAGGTAGAACAAAAAGACGTCACCGGCCGTGCCTTCGACCGAAAAGAGATACCGGGCCGACTCGAAGAAGTCGATGGTAAGCCCCAAAACCAGCAGGACCGCCAGCACCGCCAACAACATCCGGCCCTGAAGGAAAAAAAGCATCCGGTCCAATATCACCCCGGCCTCCTTTCCCTCCGGACCATCCACCATAATCCCATCGCCAACACCAAGAAATCCGGAAGCCAGGCCGCCGGGGCCGGCCCCAGCCAACCCTTGTCCACCACGGCGTCACCCAACCGCATGAGCAGGTAGTAAGCGGCCACCACCACCACCGAGGCCACCAGGGTCCGGCGCCTTCCCCGCAACCGGCCGGTCAGGCCCAATGCGCAGCCCAACAACGCGAACGCCAGGGACGCCAGGGGGAAAGCGAAGCGCCGGTGCCAGGCGGAGGCACTCAGGTTCCGCGTCCGGCGCGTCCGGGTTGGATCCTCCGACGCCGCGCGCAACTCCCCAAGCGACATTTGTTCCATGACCGGCAGGAAACGGGTGTGATCGACGACCAGCTTCTCGATGTCGATGTTGATATCGGCCCTCCGAAACCGGGCGACCGAATACACGCCTCTCCGCCCTTTCGCGTGGACCTCGCCGTCCTCGAAATTGAGCATCAGGAAATTCCCGGTCTCCCGCGGCAAAATCCTCGCCCGGCGTGCCACCACCAGATGACGAGCGCGATCCGGCCGGCGATCGAAGGCCAAAAAACCGGCATAGACGCCCTCCTCCGGTGTGGCCTCTTTCGGGTACAGAACCATCCGGGGAATCTCTTCGTAGAATTTACCCGGGTTCAAACTGGCGGCGACCTGCCGCTTGCCCATGTCGACGAAGGCCCGGTGGAGAGCCGCGGTGGAACCGGGAACCGCCAGGTTGGCGACCACGACCGCGAGTCCCGCGGCAATCAGGCCTAATAATAGAGGGGAAACCGCAACGCGCCGGGCGGATATTCCCGCCCCCGCGAGGCCGATCAGCTCCCCGTCGGATGCCATGCGTCCGAATCCCAGGAGAACACCGGTGAGCACGGAGATGGGAATGGTGAGAACGCAAAAGCTGGGCAAAAACAGCACTGACACACGGAGCAGATCGAACAGGCCCAATCCGGCCCCGGCCGCCAACTCGGCCACCTTCAAGAGCTGTACCACCATGAAAAGCAGGTTCAGGGACACAAAGGAGAAGATGGCGGGCAGGAGAATCTGGCGCAGGATGTAGCGGTGCAGGATCACCGTGATTACGATCGCCGTTGCAGGGCGGCGTCTTTCTCCTCGACCTTCTCGGCCATCTCCCGGCGGAAGGCTTCGAGTTTTTCAAACAAGGCCTCGTCACCGGTGGCCAGGATGGCCGCGGACAGCAGGCCGGCGTTGTAGGCTCCGGCAGGCCCCACCGCCATGGTGGCGACCGGAATTCCCCGGGGCATCTGCGAGGTGGACAGCAAGGCGTCCACGCCCTGAAGCGCCCCGGCGGCCATGGGAACGCCGATGACCGGAAGCGTAGTGTTGGCGGCGACCACCCCGCCGAGGTGAGCGGACATGCCGGCGCCGGCGATGACGACGCCGAATCCGTTCGCCCGGGCTTCGCGGGCGAGCTTCCGCACCTTGTCCGGCGTGCGGTGCGCCGAGGCAATATGCATCTCGTATGCGATCTCGAAGCGGTCCAGGGCCAGGGCCGCCGCCTCCATTACCTTGGCGTCGCTGTCGGATCCCATCAGGATAAGTACTTTTTTAGAGCTCATGGTTTTCTGACCTCGGTTTATTTAGCGCGTTGAAGCGCGCGGTTGGCAATGTCTTTGCGGTAATGCGCCTGGTCGAAGCGGATGACCTCCACCGCCTGATAGGCCCGGTCCACCGCGCCGCGAATATCCTTCCCCAGGGCGGTCACCCCCAACACCCGTCCTCCGGAGGTCACCACGGCCTCGCCTTCTTTCTTGGTACCGGCGTGGAACACCACCACGTCATCCATCCGAGCGGCCTGGTCCAACCCGGTGATGACCTTCCCCGTCCGATAGGCCTGCGGATACCCGCCGGCGGCCATGACCACGCACACGCTCGGCCGCGGATCCCACTCGAGCTTCACCTTGGACAGGCCTCCCGCGGCGGATGCCGTCAAGGCCGGAACCAGATCGGAGCGCAGGCGAGCCAGCAGAGGCTGGGTTTCGGGATCGCCAAAGCGAACGTTGAACTCGAGCACCTGGGGTCCTTCTCGGGTCATCATCAGGCCGGCATACAAGATCCCCCTGAACAGAATGCCCTCCTGGGCCATTCCCGAGACGATCGGCTTCAAGATGTTGTCCCGCACCTGCGCCTGCATGTCCTCATCCAACACCGGCGCGGGAGAGTAAGCCCCCATGCCGCCCGTGTTCAGGCCGCGATCACAGTCTTGTGCCCGCTTGTGGTCCTGCGACGAAGCCAAGAGCAAAATCTCCTCCCCGTCGGTCAAGGCGATGCAGGAGGCCTCTTCTCCTTCCAGCAAGGCCTCCACCACCGCACGGCGCCCGGCCTCTTCTCCAAAGGCCCGGTCCACCATCACCCTGGAGATGGCCCGCTCGGCCTCCTGCGGGTTCTCGCAGATGAGCACTCCCTTCCCGGCGGCCAACCCGTCCGCCTTCACCACAGAGCGCCCCAGGGAACGGGCGTATTCAATCGCCCGGTTGGCGTCGTCGAACACCTCGAACTCGGCGGTGGGAATGCCGTGACGCTTCATCACCTGCTTGGCGAAAACCTTGCTGCCCTCCAGCATGGCCGCTTCCCGCCGGGGACCCACCACCAAAACGCCCAACTCGCTCATCTTCTCAACAATCCCCATAACCAGCGGGGCCTCCGGCCCCACCACCACCAGGTCGGGCTTCCGCTCCCGGGCCAGGGTCATGAGGCCCAAAAGATCCTCGCCCCCCACGGGCACGCAGGTCGTCTTCGGTTCCCCGGCAATCCCCGCGTTGCCGGGCGCACAGATCAACTCCTCCACTTGGGGGCTCTGTGCAATCTTCCAGGCCAACGCATGCTCTCTTCCCCCTCCTCCAATCAACAAAACCCGCATAAACCACCTCCGCAGTTCGAGGGAGCCCAGTTTAGTGCCCCAACTGAAACAACAACCTTTTCACCCACAAGTTATCTTCGTCTCCCTGGTATACCTTCAAGAGCAATCGGGCCGCCTGGCCCTTCTTCCCGATCTTCAGGTACACCTCCCCGAGCCCCAAGCGGGCCCCGAGATCTCCGGGAGCGGTGTCGAGGACAGTCTTGAATATCTGGGCCGCCCTCTTCAGTTTTCCCTTCCGCATGTATGCCCGGCCCAACAGTTTCGTGACCATGGCATGAAGGCTATCGGTTTCATGCGCCCGCTCGAGATATTGAATCGCCGCGGCCGGCTTCCTCCGGGACAGGGCCAACACACCCAGGTACATATTGGCATGAAAGCACTCCGAATCCAGGGCCAGCGCCTTCTGCAGCCGGTTCTTGGCGTGATCGGCATGTCCGGCCCTCAAGAGGACGATCCCGCACAGGGCCTGTATCAGCGCGTCTTCGTCGTACTTGCGGGCGGCCTGCATGGCCCGCTGAACCGTGATCTTCAAGAAAGCAGGACCGTCATAGAAGGCGGTGACCCGGCTGTGGGCCTGCTCGAAGAACGGATCGATGGCCATGGACTTCCGCAGCCAGGCGTAAGCCTGAGTGGGGCTGTCCAGAAAGGCATGGAACACCGCCATCATCAGATGGATGTCCAGATCGGCGGGGTCCATCTCCACGGCACGTTTAAACTCTTCCTGCGCCTTCGGGAAGTTGGGGACCAGCGACTCCATTTCGGCAATGCGGGCGCGCAGGCGGGACGATTGAGCCAGATGGACCTGCAACTCCCGCAATTGCCTAAGCCCGGGATCGACCCGGCCGGCTCCGTGCTCCCGCACCGCCCGGGCGTAAAGCGCGGGAGTGTACATGGGATCGTCCTCGACGGCACTTTGGGCCGAGGCGGCGGCCTTTTTGGAGTTTCCCAGGAGGCGGTGCGCGATGGAGTGCTCGGTCAACACCTGGGCACGAACTCCAGCCGGCAACTTGTCACCCGGTTTCAGGGCCCCGTCGAGCACCGCCAGCGCTTTGCGGGGATTCTTCAGGATCTGGGTATACAACCGGGCCAGGGCTACCAGTGCCTCCGCGCGATGCGGGGAAGCGGCCAGGATTATCTCGTAGGTGTCGACGGCCTTACCGAACTGCCCGACCTCCGAGTACACCTTGGCCGCAGCGGCCAGCGTCTCGAACTCTCCCGGATCCTTCTCCAGCCTGTTCTGGAAGTAACCCAGGGCCCGGTGGAACTTCCCCTGGCGAACGGCCGCCTCGCCCAGAAACCGGTAGGCCACGTTCAATCCGGCATCGGCTTCCAGCGCCTGCTTGATCATCCCCACGGCCATATCGGTGCTGGACTCGATATAGGTAGCGCCCAGGATGAGTAGGCTTTCGGCGTCATCTTCCAACTGGTCTTTCGCCTTCTGGGCATGCACCCGGGCCTCTTCGTTCCGCCCCAGGCTGAACAACAAGAAGGCCTTGGCCCGGTGCAGCCGGGGATCCTCGGTCTCCCTGCGCAAGAAGTAGTCGATCAGATCCAGGGCCGTCTTGCGCGAGGCCACATCGCCCCGGCGCCGATCCAGCAATGCGCGGTTCTGCACCCAGCCGGCGCACGCCTCCGCGTTGTCCGGATCGAGCAGCATGGCGGTCTTGAAGGCCTTGTCCGCCTGCAGATAACTCAAACGATCGTCGAGAAGCATGAACTTCCGCCCGGAAGCCACCGCGTCACCGGCCGTGCCGGTGGGTATGGGTATCTCCTTTGCAAACATTTCCAGGACGTCTCTGCGAACATACTCATCGCCTGCGCCGCCGGAATCCGCCTTCCGGCTCCACTGGTACCACCCGCCCGCTCCAGCCAACAAAAGAACCAGCACCACGAGTATGGCGATGTTGCGACCCCGGTGGGACAACGGCGTGTGCCTAAAGGTCATCTCGAATACTTCGCCCGGGCGCCGGAAGAAGCCGGCAAACTCCGCGTAACTCGAGATCAATCGGAAATCGGCCTCGCCGCGGGCCACCCGGTCCGTGGCGGCCACTTCACCCTGGTGAAATTTCACCCGCACTTCGTCCAGAGTGAGCGGACCCAGGATCACTCCATCCGTTTTCTGCACCCGCCACTCCCGCTCGCCCGGGCGAATGGCGCTCTCCTGCTCGATGCCGCGACAACGATCGCACAACCCGCCGATCCCGGTCCCGGTCGCAATCACACCACCGCACCGCTCGCAGCGATCCTCCGCCGGCTGACTGCCGGGAGCCGGCTCCACCGGCTTTGTCGATGGCAGCTCGGGCGGCTCCGGGCGGGGCATCGGCGTGGGCGGGGAAACCGGAGCGGTCAATTGGGGTCCGGCCAAGGAGTCGTACGGTTCCGCCTCGGGCCAAGTGAGAGGCCCGGACGGCACCTGCAACTCGGACTCCGGCCGGGGCGTCTCCGGAGGGGAAACACCGCCCGGCGAAGGGTGGATCAGGCCGGCAGGCTCGGTGGTCTGCTCCCACGAGTCGGGGGCGGGACCGTCCGCTCCCCCCGTCGCCACCACCCTAACCTCCCCGCAGGCCGGGCACTGGACCTTCACTCCCCGAGTCGAAATCAGGGCATCGTCGATTGAGTAAACCGCCTGACAACCGGGACAAGTTAGTTTCAATGCATCTCCAAAACCACCCGACGGAAATGGTACCCGAAGCCAATTCTCCTATCAATTCGGACAGAAACAGTCAAGCGCGGTCCAGGGCAATATGGAGGGCGCTACGACGCAGGTTCCCACTACGGCTGCCCGGTGTGTCATAATAAGAAGGTCTTGCAAGGAAAGCGTCTCATGAACCTGCTACGCACTGCCATCCTGATGCTGTGGATTCCCTTGCTGCTGCTACCGCAGCGGGCAAACGCCCGGAGATACATCATCGCCATCGCCGCCAACCGCGGCGGCGTCGCCGAGACGCCGCTGCGCTTCACCCACCGCGATGCGCGGCGCATACGGCGCGTATTTCTCGATGTGGGAGAGATCCAGGCTGCCGATTCCGTGCTGCTGACAGATCCCTCTTTGTCGGAGGTCCGCTCCGCGTTGAACACGATCTCCGACGGCAGGATGAAGCCGGGCGACACGGTGGTGATCTACCTGTCAGGTCACATGGACGACGAGTCGATACACCTGGGACCCGAGAGATTCACTTTCAAAGAGCTGTTCGAGTCCTGTCGAGCCACGGGAGCGTCCTTGCGCATTTTCATACTGGACGGCTGCCGGAGCGGATCGGTCACACTCAAGGGAGTCCAGCGAGTCGGATCGGCCAAGATCCTCCGCCCGCAACCACTTCCCTCCCAAGGGGAGGTGGTGCTCACTTCGACGGCTCCCGGAGAAGATGCCCTGGAATCCAATCGGCTGGCCGGGTCTTTCTTCACGCACTTTCTGGTGACCGGGCTACGCGGCGCGGCGGACGGCAACCGGGACGGCAAAATCACCGTCGAGGAGGTGGTGAGCTTTGCCCATGACAAGACGGTCTACGCCACCGCCGGATCCCCCACCGGATCCCAGCACCCCGCGTTCAAGCTCGACCTGGCCGGGACCAATACGACCGTCCTTACCAAGCCTGGTTCCTCTTCGTACCGAGGCGCCAGGCTGCAAATATCCAAGCCGAGGGAGGGGATTGCCTACCTGCTGAACCTGCAAACCAACCAGCTTGAGGCCGAAGTTTCCCTGGACCGTCCTGGTGTCCTGGTGGTTCCTTCAGGTGCTTACCGGATTCGAGTTGCCACATCGAGCAAAGTTGAAGAGGGACATGCGATTCTCGAGAAGGCCGCCACCACGGACCTGGACAGCATCGATCTGGAAGAGGTACCCCTCCTGACCCTGCTCAGAAAGGGAGAAGGCCCAACCAGTTCGCGCTGGATGCTTCGCCTGGAACTGGAGGGAGGCGTGGGGGACCCGTACGGCCACTCAGGTCTTTTTGGGGTCCGGGCGACAGGCTCCGTCGAGTGGCGATCGGTTTCTCTGTTCCTCGAGCTGACCTATCACCACGTCGGTTTGGATACCGACTTCGTCGATAGGTACGGCGATGCCCCGGAACTGTATCTGAACCACGTCTTTGGGTTCGGAGCCGGAATATCCCATCCCCTTGATCTCGGCTCGGTCAACCTGGTCTTCGGCCTCGGGCTGGAGGGCTATATGTATATGGGCAAATCGGCCTACCAAGTCACGACCAGGGAAACAAAGTATATCTTCGCAGTCGGGATCGTGCCGGTTATCCGTATCGAGGTTCCCCTGGGAAGCAGGTTGCTCCTCACCTTCTCCTTGCGGGAAGCGGTCCGGCTCTTCAACTTGGATAACAACGTGCACATTACCTTTTCCGCTGCCCTGGGTCTCGGGTGGGTGTTCTAGCGCCGGCGGTTCTCACCTCGGCTCCCTCGCGTGTCCAACCCAATAGAAGCACGATAACCGGCCCCTCCAACGGAGCCACAACTATCGAAGGAGAATGGACATGAAACCGATGAGAATGCTGGTCAAGGCAGTAACCTGTCTCGCAACGTTGGCCGTGGTAATGGCTGGATGCGGTGACGACAGACTTAATCAGAGGACAGCCTCCCTCGACGAGAATGGGAATGGACTGTGCGACATATGCGAGAACCGCATTCCTCCGCTCCCCCCCGAGTTGTCCCCCGTAAAGGCACCCCTGGACCTGCGGATTGAAGTCTCGCTGGCCGAGGGAATCAGCCCGCCTGCAAACGGACGCATCGCGCTGATTACCTACATGAATTCCGCTGACATCGGAGTGCATGAGCTTCTCACAGAAGAGCTTTCATCCTCTCTGCCCACGGTGGTGAACATCCGCCTGGACGCTTTTCCTCAGGAGCTGATAGACGAAGTGGTCAAGTCCTATGTGACCTATGGGGACTATGAACTCGGTATAGATTCTCCTACATACGAAGACATCGGGGCGTGGGTCAACTGCGTTCTGGCGGTGTATGACGATGCCAACGGCAACGGGCGCATGGACATCGGCGGTGTTTACACGAAGCATCCCGCCATGGACGCCGGTGACGAGGAATGGGACCGCTACGGCGACGAAACGGAGGCCTGGGAAAAGAAGTACGGTCATCTGGACTTCATCGGCCTGTCAAGCCCCAGCGACCCGAAAAACGAGGTGCTTTCACTGACCACGGTGTCCGTGGATTTCCTCGATAACGTTCCCGATCCGATGACGTTGTCTCGGGAGAAAAAGACCGGGTACAACCTGTCGAGAGAGGAAGTCACATGCGTCACCAACCGGCGCGATTACGAGGTATGCAGTTGCTGCCGGACCGAGTCCACTCCGCTTGATCCGAAGGAGATCCAACCTGTAACGGTTCACTGGGAGCTGCCCCGTTAGATCACCCCGCATCGGTTGGAACAGATTCACGCCGGCAGGAGGACTATTTCCTTCTGCCGGCTTTTTCTTGTTTCCAGACGGCCGCGGTTCTCACCTGAGCTTCTTTGTGTGTCAAAGAAGGAAGATTTCGAACGGCAGGATGGTGTGCCTTCGCATTTGAAACATCAAACACAAAGGAGGAAGTGATGAAGTTGCCGAAACGATGGGACTTTCTTGTGACTGTACTCGCCGTTCTGGGGTTGATTGGCACAGGCTGCAGCTCCGGAAGCAACACCACGCCCGATGCGTCAATCAGGGATGGAACTTCGGACGGGGACGAAGACGAGCATCACTGCAATCAACCTGTCTGTACTTCGAATCCCGATCCGTTCTATGAAATCGAGTACGATTCCGAAGATGATCCAGATGATCCGGATGATCCATATGGTCCCAATCCGGTCCTCCTGGCGGACGGATGCGATCGCTTCGTTCTGGTGTGGAGGCACGATGACGACAAACGGACACGACGCCTGGTCTTCGGAGTGACCGATCATACCCAGACTGTCCAGAATTCCGTCACCGTTTGGGCGGGCGAACCCGGCACAAATGCCGAACACCCGCGTCTTTTTACATTCGGCAGTCACCATGTGTTGATCTTCGAAGAATCGACAGGGGGGCTTGGTGAACCGGGATTCGAGAGCAGGATCGTCGGGATGCGCATCACGGTGGGCGCGGATGGCGCCATTGACGTGGGAACCCGGCAAACGCTTCTCGACCACGCCTTCTGGCCCTTTATCACGGCTCACCAGGACCGTATTTACATGCTGTCGGTGGACGTCAGCGATCCTCCCAGGTACGGGTTGCTGTTTGCCGAAGTGGACCCGGAAGGGCCGTCGGCCAGCGAACCCATCCGGGTTGTGGAAAACACTATCGACCCCGTATTCATCAGCTTGTTCTGGCTTGTGCCCGGTGAAGACGGCCACCTGATCGTGCTTCAGCAGGATCCGGACATTCCAGCGGACGGCTCGGCCGAAATCATCATCCTACAAACGGACCGTCAGGGAAACCCGGCGAGTCAACCTGTCAGAACGGGCGTTCGTGCCTATGGCCTGAGCCGATACAAATGGGCCGCCGGAGTGGGCCAAGACGCCGTGGCCATCCGTTCGTTTGTCCAGAAAGACGGAAATGCCAATCAGATTGTACTGCACATTCTAGGCTGGGACGGGAGTGTCAAGTACTCCGGCGTGGTCGTCGAGAAAACGGAGAAACCGGAGGAGGGATCGTTCCTCGAGCACGCCATGCTATTCGCCCGCGCCGGCAACTTCGCCTTGATATACCCGCAATTGAACCAGGAAGACGACGACTTCGTCGACCTGCATCTCATCGAGGTCGACACCACCGGGAAAACGGTCAGGTCTCCAGAGCCGGTGGGAAGCATTCAGGCTTACTATGATGATGCGGCGAGCTCCGGACCATGGTTCTGCCCTCCCATTGTAGTCGGCAGCGACATACACCTGATCCTACCTGTGTCCGCCGTTTATTACAAAGGGACCAACAGCCAAATACGAAGTTGGTTTCACCATCTTTCGATCTGTGCCGGAGACTGAAGCAAGCTGACCTGGTGCCTGCCGAACTTTAAAGGAGATGCGTAATGAAGATTATAACTGGAAATGTTTCAGTGAGTTGCATATTGCTCTTCACCACCCTGCTTGCGTTCAATACCTTGGCGCAGGACAATCACTACTTTCATGGCAAGCGCAGAGTCAATCTTGAAACCGACCGCACCAAGATAATCTTGAAGTTGCCCGGTGAAGATGCCGAGCGAATGTGTCGGGAAGCGATTTCTCTGTACATGCTGCTGACCTTCGATCAAACCGTCCCAATCATCGAGCAACTCGACGAACAGGGTCTGGTACTGATCGACTTCGACCGACCCAGATACGACCTGGAAAGGATCTCGTCCTGTCTGAGTACAGCGTTGCCTGTAAGGTGGGTCTCCGCGGGATACCGCACGGAGGACGGGAACCGCGTGCTGCCGTCGGGCCGAGTCGTTGTCAGATTCAAGAGCGATTCCGGCACAGCCAGCCAGCTTCGTTTCTTCGATCTGAAAAACGCAACAGTTGTTCGCCAATACTCATGGGGAACATACCTCGTCGAGTCGGACTCGGACGGAGTCGCTGCGGCCAGGCTGTTAGGGAGCGACAAATCGGTGGTCTACGCCGAGCCTGATTTCGCCCGACGTCTGGTGCGCAGGCACCGGCCAAACGACCCACTGTTCGATCGTCAATGGCACCTGGAAAACACGGGACAGTCCGGCGGGCTACCCGGGGCGGATGTTCGTGCAAGTGGGGCATGGGATCTGAGCCGCGGATCGCCTGATGTTGTCATCGCCATTGTCGATGACGGTGTCGATCGGCAGCATGAGGATTTTGAGGAGTGCAAGTTCGTGCCTGGCTACGATTTCGTAGATGACGACGAGGATCCAACCGAGCCGGGACACGCTCCCTTCGGCCATGGACAAGCCTGCGCTGGAATTGCTGCGGCGGATGGGGACAACGGCCGCGGCGTCGCCGGTCTATGTCCAGGGTGTCGCATCATGCCCATTCGTCTTCTAGGTCCGACCGCCAATGAATACACGTTCACCTCGGTGGTTGCCCGGGCCTTCGAGTACGCCGCCAATCATGGTGCCGCGGTTCTCTCGAACAGCTGGGGTCCAGATACCATGTCATCCGGACCCGTACCGCTTTCATCCATCGAGAAAGAGGCTTTCGAGTACGTGGCAACACATGGACGAGGCGGGCTCGGTGCATTGATAGTTTTTGCCGCGGGCAATGACGGCTCGCTTGTCTCGTGGGACGGTTATTTGACTCACCCCCTATCCATGGCGGTAGCCGCGAGCAACGACGAGGATACCCGCTCAATATACAGCAACTATGGCCCGGAGATCGATGTAGCCGCGCCTTCGGACGATCCCACCAGAGAAACAGCCATATGGACCACCGACCTTCCTGGCTGGGACGGATTCAACTTCGGCACCGCGGTATTGGGAGATCGCCGAGGCCACTACACCGGCAGATTCGGCGGTACCTCGGCGGCCTGTCCGCTGGTTGCCGGCCTGGCCGGGCTGATACTTTCCGTCAATCCGGAGTTGACCGCAGATCAGGTTCGCCAAATCATTACCGAAACCTCCGACAAGATCGACCCTGAAAACGGTGCTTACGATGACTCGGGCCACAGTCTGCTTTATGGCTATGGTCGGATCAACGCCGAGGCCGCCGTGGCTCGGGCCATCGATATGTCGGGTGCCGGCGGCGTCGGTGTGGCCTGCACCGCCGGATGCACGGTCGAGTATTGTGTCGCCCATGAACACTGGGGCAACATCTGCAGCCATGCCTGTAACGACAGCAGTGACTGCCCCGATGGTTTCGTCTGCGCAGAGGCCATAACCACAAGCGGTGAATCTGTAAGGGCGTGTACGTTTGACATCGATTGCGATGTGCCGCCAAGGGAGATCTGCGGGGATGGCAGGGATAACGATGGCGATGGCCTGACCGACGAGGACTGCCCGGGCTGCGGGGACGAAACATACGAGGGACGGTGCGAAGACAACACGGTGGTTTTCTGCGAAGGAGAAGAGCTGGGAGTCGATCGGATTGATTGCTCCAGCGTGGGTGTAAGCTGTGGCAAAGATGAGGGCGCAGGTGTCTTCACCTGTCTTGGCTGCGGGGAAGTCCCTCCCGAAGGACGCTGCGACGGCTCTACCCTTACGTGGTGTACACCGTGCGGCATTCTGGTGGTGAGACAGTGCCTCGAAGACTGCGGTTGGGTGGAGGAATGGTCCCTTTATGATTGTACTTGCACTGACATTCCGCCAGAGGGCAGATGCGAGGGAAATACTGCCGTCCAATGCGTGGATGGGCACACAATCCGGACAACCTGTCCGGAGTCCTGTGCCAAGGCAGGTGACGTCCATGAATGCGTGTGCTTTGACAACCGCCCGCCGCGTTGCGAAGGCAACACACTGGTCTTTTGCAACGGCGGCGCCGAGGATCGCTTCGAATGCCCCCAAGAGTGCGGGTACCTGGGCATCGCGGCCGGATGCATCTGCCCGGATGTCCCTTTTGAAGGTATTTGCGACGGTTCTTCATTGACACTCTGTCAGGCCGGCTTGCCGGCCGCTATCGAGTGCCCGGAGGATTGCGGACCCGATCCGTTGTTCAATAACAACACATGCTTGTGTGCGGGAGGTCTCGGCCAAGGAGAAACCCGCTGTCAGGGAGACGACATAGTCTACTGTGACAGGGGATTCACCAACAGAAGAACATGTAAAGACGGATGCGTGACATTGGAAGACCCTTTCTCACCCGCAACCTATAACATGTGTGGCTGTGCCGATGCCACCTGGGAAGGGCGCTGCGATGGAGACGACTTGTATTATTGCGTCGATGGCGACATCGTGCACACCCAATGTCCGGAAGCTTGCGAAAAAGACGAGCTGAGAGGCATTCAATCATGTACATGCCGAGATGTTCCCCCACAGGGAAAATGCATAGACGACGTGCTTGTCTCTTGCGACGGCCGTGAGGGCATGGCATATGAATCCAACTGCGCGGAATATGAGTGGGGATGCGGTTGCGACGTAGCCAAAGGGGTCTTCGACTGCCTGCCACCTGGCGTCGCCGGTGACGACTCCGCATGCACGGGAGAATGTCCTTTCGGAAACATCAAGTGCGGTGATATCTGCGTTGACCCCGATACAGACCCGGACCACTGTGGCGCATGCGACCACGCCTGCGTCTATGACCACGCCGAGGGTATGTGCCAGGGAGGCATCTGCGAGATGGGCGCCTGCGAGACCGGCTTCGGAAATTGCAACGACAACAACGCCGACGGCTGCGAGGCCGATCTGAACACCAATATGATGCATTGTGGAGAATGTGCAATCAGTTGTGGGGATCAACAAAAGTGTGAGCAGGGCAAATGCGTGTCGGCAACGTACCGGGTCACTGGAGCCGTACGGAATGCGAAGTCCAACGATCCAATATCCAAGGTCCTGCTCTATCTGGGACCGGCAAGGGAAACCCGGAGTGCCTCCGACGGCACATATACGTTCGATGAAGTGGCACGCGGTGAGTACGCCCTCGTGGCCAAAGCGGATGGATACAAATCGATGGAGGCGAAAGTAAGAGTGACGAACGCAGACGTCGAAAAGGACCTGCTACTCGAACCCAAGGCAGAAAATGAGACTACCGGGTGTGGATGTGCCACTGCCGACAAGTCTGGCTATTCCAGCGTCTTGCTATGGTTATTCGCCCTTGCGACCATCATGCAGCGCAAGACCTGGAGACGTCGAAAGTAGTATTCGAGGTTACTCCCAGCTCCCACCCGAATGCCCCAATACGCCATCAGTGCCTTCAAGATCCGGGTTAGCTTATTGACTGCGCAAGGGAATCACTGGTACCCGACGTCACAGATACGGTGAGTGAGGGAAACTCGCTGGCCTCTGGGAAGGTGCCCATTTTACTCGGCGTATTGGGGTTGCCGCGAATGGTAGGTGGTAGAACCTGGAATGCCGGGGATGTTGACAACCCCGGGCCCAGCAAGGAAAATACCACTATCACGATATGGACGCGAGTCGGTACTCATGTGAGCTTCGTCACGTGTCCAACTTAAAGGAGCAGGCGAGCAGATGGGCCTTTCGGTCGAAGAAGTGGCGGGAATCTACAGACGTCATGCCGACGTGGTCTTCCGCCGGTGCCTGGCGATGCTCGGCAGTCGAGAGGAAGCGTTGGACGCCGTCCAGGAGGTATTCGTGAAGGTACTCACCCGCAGGTTGACGTTTCGTGGCAATTCGAATCCCACTACCTGGATCTACCGTATAACCACCAACCACGCCCTGAACCGCTTGCGTTCCCGTCGCCGCCAGACCGACATCGACGACATCCCGCTCTCCCTTCATCCACGCACGGCGGGCCCTGAAGGTCAGATCATCTCCAGGGAAATACTCTCGATATTGCTCGATCCTCTAGACGACCGCAGCCGGGCCATTCTGTTCCTGCACTTCTTCGAAGGGCTCGATCAAGGCGAGGTCGCCGGAGTATTGGAAATCTCACGCAGGGCCGTGGTCAAGCGTTTGACCAGGATCCGTGCCGCTCTGGACGACGTACTCGGCAACGCAGGCCGCCGCGGAGGGAAGAGATGAGCGATAACGGCCACCTGTCCGATCTCCAACTCGACCAACTACGTATCGCCGCCAAGGACGGCAAAGCAGACCCTGGTAACCTTCGCCACATCGAATCGTGCGGAAGCTGCCACCAAAGGATCGAGGAGATAGAACAGCTCGCCGAGTCCGTGAGACCCGAGCTGGCTGGAGTGCTTGCCCGGGCTGAGAAACAAGCCGAGGCCCACCGGCGAGACCCGCTGGGATGGCGAATCCCCACGATGGTTGCCGCCGGGTTGTGCGGACTCGCACTGCTGGTCATCTTGCTTGTGCCCACCAGAAGCAAGCAGCCCAGCACCGAAGACATCCGGGTCAAGGGAGTGTCGACAATGAAAGTCATGCTGCCAGGCTCAGGCAAGGATCCCGGGCAAGTTCTAGCCGTGGGCCAGCGCGTGCGAGTGCGGCTCTCCGGAACACCGGCTCCGCGTAGCCTGATTCTTCGTGACGTTGACGGAACCTGGCGGATGCTCTGGCCCCGGGAAAGAGACTCCCAGGCCAGAGCCGGGGACACTGTCGAATTGGACCTGGATGTCGGAGAGCCGCCGGGCGAACTGACGCTGACGGCGTTGTTCGGCCCGAAGCAGCTTACGAATGATACTGCCCTGCGATTGGCCAAGGCACTCCGGTCGAATCCACGGGCGAGCCTACCGAAAGGGACCAAGGCGGCCCGGCGCGCTTTCCAGGTGGTGGCCTGGTGAGCACTGACTTTCAAAGACATACCAATATTCATCACCCCAACTCGACGGGTTTTTTCGTCCCGCTACTAGGGACCAATAAATCCCCCTCATCTCCTGTTACCTAAACCCGCGTTAGGTTTTCACCCGGTCCAGGCAACCATCGTCCACGAGGTCTCCCTGCCAACGCCCCCCCTCAACTCAGTAAATCTTTCAGCTCGTTGTCCCCGGTCTGCTCGAAGAGCCTCTGCAGGCCCGCGGCTTCCAGCTGGCGGATCCGCTCGCGGGTGAGATTGAGTATCTCCCCCACTTCCTCGAGGGTCAGCCCTCCCCGGGCGGCCACGTCCAGTGCACACGTCTCCGAAAGCTGCCAGACCTCCTTATCGGGGAAGTTGAGCTTGATGGAACCGGTCTCCGGATTGACGTCCAGGTACAGGTGGTGCTTGCAGGATACGAACAGGCAGGGACGCTCCATGCACAGGCACTCGCTGCGGGTCTTGGGCCGCGCCTGGTCGGCCAGCTCCAGGAGCTTGGGATCCACCTGCATCTTCTTGCGATCCCGCATCATCTGCTTGCGGGGAATCGTCTTGGACCGCCTCTTACCTTTGCACTTGGATCCCGGATCGTGGTCGGAAGCGGATGCCATCCGGTAGCCTTTCATGGGATACCTCCTTCTTGGTCCTCGGGGATAGACTTGGAACCGATAATTGCCAAACGACTTTGTATTATTTCGATCCTCTTCAGCAGTTTCTTGGAGATCTTCTCCGCCTCACGAAGCTCCCGGGCTACATCCGTGGTGGGCTCGCCCCGCTCCTTCAGACGTTCGATGCGGTCCCGGAGGCTTACAATCAGCCCGTGCATGGATTCCGAGGCCTTGTCCATCTCGTTCTGCACACAAAAAAACGAGTCGCGGATCTCCTCCAGGGTCATGTCCTCGCCCATCATCCGCTTGATGAGGTTAATCCGGCGGACCACCGAAACCGGGTAATACCCCCGCGATCCGCGGTGCTTACCCTTCTGCCCCACCCGGCGCGAGGTGGGCAGCAAACCCAGCTGAACGTACTTACGGAAGGTGGCCTCGGAGAGCTTGACCCCCCGGACCTGAAACAACGAAATGACTTCCTGGGCAGGAATCCCCCCTGGCCAGCGGCGCTCGATCTCCTCCAGCTCTCTGGGATTGAACAACTCGGGCCGCGCTTTTATCGCCAGTATCATATATTCAGTGTATTATCTCTAGTATACTATTTTTAGTGTCTTACTTTCTTTGTAATATTTAGTGATTTCGACTTTCATATTTATATTGTTTGTGTATTACACTCATTATATTTTGTCAAGCAAAAAAACACCCGGCCAGATAAAACCCGCGGCAATTTTTCTCGATTTTTCTTCAGAAACTCAGTCAGGCGAGTAAACCGCGATATCCCCCACCAGCCTCACCGAACCGTACATCCCCCGGACCCACAAAAGAACTAGAAGCCCGCCCAGTCCGTAGGCCAAAAAGCCTAAGAGCCCGGCCTCCGGCCCGAAGGCTCCCCCGGTCCAAACCTCGGGCCCGCCCTGCGAAATCCCCACGAAGCTCGCCCCGAAATCCCGCCCCGAGACGGGAAACCCAAACACGTTCCCCTGGAAAAAATTCCAGGAGAAATGAAGCCCTATGGAAATTCCCAGCCTCCCGGTGAACAGATACCCCAACCCCAAAAGCAACCCGGCGGCGGTCACCCCCAGCGTGCTGACCCAGCCGGCATGCGGATTCACCCCGTGTCCGATCCCGAATAACACCGAGCTCAAGACCCAGGCAAAAACCACCGCATGCACCGGGCCCACGCCCGGTAGGTTGAGCCCCTCGGCCAAATTCTTCAGGCCGTATCCCCGGCTGAATGCCTCCTCATAGAACCCCACCAGGCCGAAAACAACCAGCATGAACAGGATCGATACGGCAAACGGAAACGGACCCCGGGATTGAAACGTCGAAGTGACCTCAATCCATCCCGCGGCCCGTTCGACCATGAAGATACCGGCCATCAACAGGGCCCCCAGGAGAAATCCGAACCCGAAATCCAAGAACCAGTGTCGGTTCAACCGCAGTCCCAGATCCAAAAAGGAGCGATGATCTAAAAAGCGGGCGGCGATTAGCAGCGAGACTATTACCGCCAGGGCCTTGGCCAGAAACAAGCCAGGCGCCCAAACAGACTGTAGAGCCAACGGCTCTAACGGCAGATACAACAAAACGCCGACTGCCGACAATAGGGCAACCTGCAAAATCAAACGCCACAGCACACGCAGGCGTTTTTCGGTGTCGTTGTAAAAAATCCCGCGCAACATGAACCGGCTCGGCTACATTGACTCCCAGCGCGTATTAGTGGAAGACCCTGGACCCACTAAGCGTTGATCGTTCATTTTCACCTTAGATCGAAGATTTTCCTGGTGGTCTGGTTCTTCTTGATCACGACCGAGACGATCTTGTTGACCTTCCGCTCCGCGTTGACCAACCGGAACCGGTGCCTCCCGACGGGCAGCTTGATGTTCTCCAGCGGCGTGCAGCCCAGGAGCTTCTTGCCGCGGTACACATTCGCCCAGGGCATCGCGTTGAGATAGAGGCGACCGGTCGGCTTCTTCGCCGGAGCCTTCGCCGGAGCCTTAGCCGGAGCCTTGGCCGAAACCGAATCGATCTCCCCGATCCCCTTCCCTTCCACCGGTTTGGTTTCGACTGGAGGAGGAAGCGGCTTTGGTGCCCGTACCACGGCCTTGGGCTCCAGTTTTGGAGTTGGCACTCTTTCCGGCTCCTCTTCAAACAGCTTCAGGAGAAACAAAACAACTACTATTGCGATAACGACCGCACCAGCTATCCACAGGCGGCTCGTTCTCCACAGAGTAACATGCGCTCCCTTCATGGTGACGGTTGGGATCGCCGCGGACTGGATGCTGGATTCTCGGATCGTCGTAGCCTGAGTGTTGAATTCAGGGGCCGCCGCGGACTGGATGCTGGATTCCCGGATCGTCGTAGCCTGAATGTTGAATTCCGGGGCCGTCGAGGCCTGGTCGCTGGGTATCGGAACCGTCGAGGCCTGGTCGCGGGACTCCGGGACCGTCGAGGCCCGAGTGCTGGGTTTCGGAAACACCGCGGCCTGGGCGCGGGGCTCCGGGACCGTCGAGGCCTGGGTGCTGGGTTTTGAAACCACCGAGGTCTGGGTGCGAGGCTCCGAAACCGTCGGCATTACGCCGGTTCGCTTGTGCACCTCGGAGAACAAATCCCGGTAGAGGTCCACCAGCAGGGTGGAACGACCGGTGCCTTCGATCTCTTCAAGGTTCGCGGCCACTTCCGCCGAGTCGGAGTAGCGCCGGGCGGGATCCTGGGCCAGTAGCCTTTCGAGAATCCCGTCGAGATCTTCTCCGACGTCCGAGTTGTACCGGCTAGGCAAGTGGACTGCGCCCTGCTGGATTTTCATCATGATGGCTATGTCGCTGTCGCCGGTGAACAAGCACCGGCCGGCGATCATCTCCCATAGGACACATCCCAGAGAGAACAGATCGCTACGCTTGTCCACCGAATCGCCCCGGGATTGTTCGGGAGACATGTAGGCGGCCTTGCCCTTGACCACCCCGATCTTGGTGTTCCCGGAGGCGGAGGCCAGCTTGGCAATGCCGAAGTCGGTGATCTTCACCTCGCCGGCCTTCGACACGATGATGTTGTGGGGACTAATGTCGCGGTGAACCACCTCGGGGCTACCGGGAGTCAGCTCGCCATGGGCGAAGGCCAACCCCTTGCACACTTCCAAGGCAATGGAGGCGGACTCGGAAACGCTCAAGCGGCGGCCGATCTTCTTGGCCCGGGCCAGCAGCCCATGCAGATCCTTCCCATCCACCAGTTCCATGGCGATGTAGTAGCGACCCTCCACCTGATCGAACTCGTGGATACGAACGATGTTGGCGTGATCCAGCTTGGCCGCCAGCGTGGCCTCGCGGATGAACATGGCTACGAACTCGGCCTCCGAGGAGAAATGCGGCAGAATCAACTTGATGGCGACGTCCTTTTCGAACCCCTCGGGCCCGTGCAGCCGGGCCAGGAAAACCTCGGCCATGCCACCCCCACCCAGCCTCCTTTCGAGGGTATACTTCCCGAATTCCTTTCCCACTGGCGATCTCCTAAAAATCCATGTCTTTATAGCACCTTTATCTCGCCTAAGAGTAGGCTTTTTTTCCCGTAACATCGGGTGCGGATTGGGGAACATCTGGCAGAATTGAAGTAATTAAGGTATATGGCCATGGATGGCTGAGGTAAATACCGCGCCCGGTACGCGTGTCTGGTACATCCCTTCGGTGTTCGGCATCACCATGGGAATCGTCATCTTTCTCACCACATTCGTTATAAACATCAAGGCGGACGATATCTGGTGGCACCTGAAGGCGGGCGAGTACATCCTCGCCAACATGAGCATCCCGGACCAAAACATCTTCTCCTTCACCGCTCCCGACCATCACTGGCTTCCCCACGAGTGGCTATCCGAGGTGGTCTTCTACCTGATTTTCCGTTCGCTGGGCATGCTGGGACTGATCACCTTCGGCATTCTCCTCAACGCCGGCGCCTGCGGACTGGTCTACAAGCTCAGCATGCGCTATTCCCACTCTCCCTACCTTTCCTCCCTGATCACCCTACTGGCCACCTTGATGATGCTGGGCAACTTCTCCCTAAGGCCCTACCTGTTCGGCAACCTCTTCTTCATTTTCACGCTGCATGCCATGGAGGAGCCCTCGGCCGGCGGCCGCCTGCGACCCGTGTTGATCTTCCTGCTGTTTTCCAGTTGGGCCAACTTCCACGGCAGCTTCCTCCTTGGGCTGGCCTTGATCCTGCTGTACCTGTTCGCCGCACTGGTCTCTCACCTGCGAGGGCCACACCGAAGTTGGGCCGAAGCCCGATCGTTGATTCTGGACTTCGTCGTGGCCCTGGCGGCCTGCATGGTGACCCCCAACCATATTTTCGGCCTCATTTTCCCGCTGGCTTACTTGCAAAAGGCCTTCAGCACCGAGTTGAGCTACCTCACCAACATCAGCGAATGGCAACCCGCCGGTTTCCGCACCCCGCTGGGACAGATGATTACTTTTTACTTGATGTTCTGCGTGTTCGCCCTGCTGGGCTCAGGCCGGGCCCCGCGGGCGGCCCATATCGGCATGCTGGCCGCTTTCGCGGCCTTCTCCTACGCCACCATCCGCAACATCCCGCTCCTGGGAATCGCCGCAACGCCCGTCCTGGCCCGCCACCTACCCATCACCCTGGGACGAACCTGGCGTCTAATGACCCGCAAGACGCCCCTGATCGATTTCTTCGATCGAATCCACGAGAGGTCCGTGGCCCTGAACCGTCGTTCCTACACCGTGGTTCTGCCCACGCTCTGGGTAATCCTGCTGATCGGGATGTTCGCGCTACCGTCTTCCTGCTCGCTAAGCTACCGGTCGGCCACCGGGAAGGAACACTTAGCCGATCTCTCGCCGGGCCTCTATCCCCGGGACTTGATCGACAAGCTGCAACAGCGCGGGTCCGATCACCGCATCTTCAACTACTTCAACTGGGGCGGGGCATTCATCTGGGCCCTCTACCCGAAAGAGCGGGTGTTCATCGATCAACGCAACGACTGCTATCCTCCGGAAGTGTTCCAGGACTACTTCGCCGTGCACCGCGTGGAACGGGACTGGCGCAGAATCCTGGACCGCTGGGACATCGACACGGTGGCCTATCCCACAGACAGCCGACTGGCGGAAGCCCTGCGAAACGACCTGGACTGGGCACTCGAATACGAGGACGACCAGGCCGTCCTGTTTTCGCGCCCGTAGATACCGACCACATGGCGACTACTTTTTCAAAAATGACTTGGCCCGGTTTACCAGGGATGGTCTCACGTCCGACGCGTTGGACTTGACATACATCTGAAAGTAGTAGCGCGCCCGCTGCTGGTCCCCGGAAAGCCGGCAGGCCTCCCCCAACCCGTAGAAGGGGCCCGCCAGGTTGGGATCCATCACCATGGTCTTGGAAAAGGCCCGCTTGGCCTTACCATAGCGCCTCAGGATCACCAGAGCCTCCCCCTTGAGCATCAGAGCCTGAGCATCCCGCTTGACCTTCAGGGCCAAGTTGATGGTCCGCAGGACTTTCTTGGCCTGGCCCTTCTTCTTGTATTGCCGGGCCAGCGCCATCAACGCCTCGAAATCGTTCTTGGTCGAAACCGCGGGCCGGCCGGCCCGAGAAGGCTCCCGCGCTGCCGGTGCAGACGACGTCGTGGTCGAACCACCAAGCTTCCGCGAGGCCCGCTCGATGTTCCTGCGCGCCGACTTGTTGTTGGGATTGATGCGCAGTACCTGTTTCCACTTGTAGACGGCCACCTTGTAGTTGCCACTCAGGGCATAGGCCACGCCCAGCTTGAACAACGCCTCCTCGTTTCTGGGATCGAGTTGAGTGGCGTGCGTATAGGCGGCGATGGCCCGCGAGAAGCTCTTCCGCTTGAAATGAGCGTCGCCATCCCCGACCAGTTTGTCCGCGCGCGCCTGAATGGTCGGCTTCTTGGTAGGCGCCACCAACTTCGGCGCCGGAGCCGGTTTCGGCGTCGGTTTGGCGGCGGCTGAAGCCGGTGACGGACTCACCACGGGCCGTGACGGCGGGCGAACCGCCGGCTTGGGCGGTTCGCTGACTGGGGGCTTTTCCGCCAGGGCCAGGGCCTGCTTGGCCCGCCTGTGGTTGGGATCGATGGCCAGCGCGTTGCGCCACTTCATCTTGGCCGCCTTGACACTCCCGGTGGCCTGGTAAACCAGTCCCAGCTTGTACAACGCATCGGTGTGCCTGGAATCCAGCTTTACCGCATCGAAATACGCCTTCATTGCCCGCGTATAGGACTTCTCTGTCATGGCCAAGTCGCCCTCGGCCAACAACATCGCAATCTTGGCCCCTTTATCTTCAGCCGGCGCCGGTGCGGGCTTGGGCACCGGTGCCGGAGCAACCACCGGTCTGGCAGATGGCCTCGTAGCCATAGCTTTCGCCGTCACCGGTGCAGGTGCGGGTGTAGTAGGTTTAGGTGCGGGTGTCGGTTTCGGCGACGGCTTATGTGCCGGTGCCGGTTTCGAAGCGAGCCCCAAAGACTTCCTCAACTTCTCCGCCTTGTTCTTGGCCTTGACCACGTACTGCCGCTCGGAGGGCCTGGTCTCCTTCTTGGCATACTGGAGATAGCACTCCATGGCCTCCCGATCCTTCCCCATGGCCTCGTAAGTCGCGGCCAGGCCGTAGTAGGCATCGGGATCGTCCTGTTTCCTTTGTATGTACTGCTGGTAGTACTTCGCCGCCTGGGGGTACTTGCGCGCCTTGCGGTAGGCGAAGGCGATATTGTAGTAACCGGTGGCATACCTCGGCTCCGCCTTGATGGCCAGTTTGAAGACCTTCACCGCCTGCATGTAGCGCTTGGACGCGAACAGCAGGTTACCCAGGGCCTCGTGGGCTTCGTACCAGCCGGGATCCACCCGGCAGGCCTTGCGGTAGGCCGCCTCCGCCTGCTTGCGCTTGCCCGCCTTCGTAAAGCGATCGCCGGCCGATTTCTGCTTCTTGGCCCGATCACGCTTGGAGGGCGCCTGCGCAACGGATCCAGGATGCGTACCGGCCGGGACCGTTTTGGCTGAACATACCAGAAATACTCCAACCAATATCCATCTCAGGATCATAGTTTCTCCTCGCCCTGAAGAAAGCTTTCTACCAGAAAAACCATAACCGCCGACCGCACCGAT
>JAUXGL010000234.1 GCA_030622135.1 Deltaproteobacteria bacterium | reverse complement strand
GTCAGCTCGAGGGGGTCAGGTAATACCACATGACACTTATTTTCTGGTGAGGTGAAACATACAACGAAACGGGTTACCAAGCGGAGTTCGCACGAGAAGATGGTAATTAAGTGTCATGTGGTATTACCTGACCCCACTCTTAAAGGTCGGCAAGTTGACACATGGCGTGTCGGCGGTGAAAATAGGACCCATGCTTGACGAAAAGCAGAAGATCTTGCTGGTCGAAGACAGCGAGATCGTGCGCGAGATGACCAGGCTCGCCCTGATGGAGGCCGGCTACGCGGTGCGGACCGCCGTGGGCAACCTGGATCTGGAGAATCAGATCAATGAAAATCCCGGGTTCCTGGATGAACTGGACCTGATCGTGCTGGACATGGAGCTCGAGGAGATCCACGTAAGCCAGCGAGAGGACAAGCAAGGCAGCCACAAGGGCGTTTACATGACCGGGAGTCAACTGGGGGCCACTTTGGCTTTCGCCCATCCCCAGCTAAAAAACGTCCCGTTTTTGATTTACTCCGGCAAGGACCTCGACGAGATCCAAGCCCACCTGGATGAACTGAGCGAGTTCGCCCAAATCGACGACCAGATCAAGGACAACTTCAAGGGCTTCGTCCCCAAGCAAGCCGGGGGCAAAGGAGCGCTGGTCGAGAAAATCCAGGAGATCCTCTCCGGGTAACCATGGAAACCAATCCAGAATCCCGGAAAGAGGGACGGAGGGGCGCCAAGGGGAGATTGTGGGAGTACGACCTGCTCTACGTGGAGACCTTCCCGCTAAAGGACGCCAACCGCGCCCTTCACTCCCAGTTGAACAAGGCCATTGCCGAACGCGGAATTCTGGTAATCGAGGAGTAAACATGCCCGGGCCGCTGGAAACCCAAAGGAAGCGCAGCCACGAGAAGATCTGGATCGTATCCCTGCTGGTGGCCACAGCCATTCTGGGCGTCGTCTACGCCGTTCTGGACAAGGACGCCTACCACGAAACCACCATACTCATATTCATGGCCGTAGGCGGCCTTTTACTCTGGTTTGTAATCGCCGTCTTGTTCTATCTCTCGGGCGCGTTTTCGGAGTTCTCCACCGAGACCGCCGGCTGGGTAAGCGACGCCCCAATAAGCGGGACGGCAAAAAGCGTCGAGGAAACGGCCGTGCGCCGGCCGGCCCGCCGGCTGAAGCATCCCCGGGCCGAATCGCTCGAAGACCAATGGCCGACCATCCCGGTGGTCATAAGCCGCGACCGGCGCGCCTGCACCGGCGACCTGATCCTAAAAAGCCGGCGCCTCTACTTCATCTGCTACCAGGACGAAAGCCTGGCCAAGGCGATGGGCTCGAAGGCGGTGGCCCAGCAGTTCGGCATCCTGGGCACTTTGCTGCTCTCCCTGCTGAGCAAGAGGAGCGGCAAGCGCAAGGAGCAGGAAATCGAGCGGCTGCGCGCGGAGAGCCAGAATCTCCCCCTGGAGGACCGCGCCGTACAGAACCCCTACAGCCTGTCGCTCTCGGCCTCCGAGATCACCCGCTTCTCCCACGGCAACCTGTCCGGCACCCGCCTGCAAGTCGGAGAGAAAAAGTACTCGTTTCTGGAGATCGACCGGGGCGTCCTCCCCATAATAAAGGACTGGTGCGACCAGAACGAAATCGAGACCAAGGGGATATGAAAAACTTCAACGGACAAGCAGCCCGGCCATGAACGGCTACGACAACGATCCGGCCCGGGCCCTGCCGCAAGCGCTTTCAAAAGACGACCGGGAGAAGATCCTGGGCTGCTACCGTCTGCTCGAAGCCGCCGGCCGCCGGGCGGAGTTGGACCAGGATCTTTCTTTGAAGCTGGCCGAGACGCTCGAGCAGGCCGAGATGTTCCGCGACGCGGCCCGGATCTACCGGGCGGCGGCCGAAACGAACCTCAAAACCGAAGCGGCCCCCGCGGCGATATTCAGAAGCGCCCTGCTGCTCTTGGGCCCCGCCTATAAGCCACAACCGGGCGCCGACCTACTCCTGTACCTGGTGGCCAACTACCCCGACTACGAAAAGAGCCCGGTCGCGGAAAAGATCCACGACCAGCACATGAACGGCGACTTGGCGAGCCTTTTACAGAGCCTTTTGGAAGAAGGCGTCCAGCCACCGCACGACGGCTCCGCCGTCGGCCGGGCGCGATTGAAGATGCCGCCCCGCGAGGAAGAGGCGCCGGCGGCCAAGGGCAGATTCGCGGAGTGGCGCCGGGATCTGGCCGGCCGGGTGCCCGCGCAAACCCAGCGCCGGCTCTCACGGGTTCTGGGAATCACATTCCTGGTTTTGTTGTGCGTTTACGTCCTGGGGCGCTTCATGTGCGACCGCTACCAGAACGTCACCGCTGTCGATCCCTCCCTGTACGCCGACCCGCTGCAAAAGAAAATCGAGGGCGAGGATCCCATCCAGTTCAGGCGGGGCGACTTCAACCTCACTCTGAAACCGCTGTACCGCTACAAGATCAGCGGCCTGATCGTCAGCATCAACGACTACGCCATGCTGGGGCTCCGCTACCAGGACTTCTACGAACTGGACCTGTGCATGATTTGGGGCAACAACGTCCGCAGCGGAGCCTACCGGTCCTCCCACGTGGACTTCGAACACCACGGCAACACCTGCTACGCCCGCTGGTCGCGGGGAGCGGTCATCAACGGCACCGAGCTGTCCAACACCCACGTCTACGCCACCGAGGATGACATCCTCGACGAGCTCGGCGACCTGCGAGCCGGCGACCAGGTGCAGATCGAAGGCTACCTGGTCGAGGTAGCCGCCGTCCCTGTCCGGGTCAGCCCCGGCAACAACCCCGGCACCACCCGCCTGCGCTCCAGCACCACCCGCACCGACCGGGGCAACGGCGCCTGCGAGATCATGTACGCCAAGAACCTGCAGGTGCTCGCGCGCGCCAACCCCACCTGGCGCCTGCTGGCCGGACTCAGCTTCTGGCTGCTGCTGCTGGTATTTCTAGGAATCGTCGCCCGCCTGATCCTGTTCCCACTAGGAATGCGCGGCCGCAACTAATGATCGAGTGAAGGAAGATTGGGGCAATTCATGGCGATTGACGCTTTCATGCTATCATTGTATTTCTGAAATGGGGAGGCACGAAATGGACGAAGGCATCGGTGCTAATCTCAAGGCGGTGGTCAAGGATTTGCTCGCCAAGAACGAGGATCTTCAAACGTGGACCACCCAGGACACCCTGACCGGCCTTTACAACCATGCCTACCTCCAGGACACGTTGTCCCGGGAGATCAGCCGCAGCAAGCGCCACGGCCACGAGCTGGGCATGCTATTCGTCGATATCGACCGGTTCAAGGAGATCAACGACGATCTCGGCCACCCCGCCGGCGACAAGGTGCTCAAGCGCATCGCCGAAATCCTGCGCGGCAAGCACGGGCAGGGAGAAAACGGGTTCAGCCTACGCGATCACGACCTGGCCGCTCGCTACGGGGGCGACGTGTTCGTCCTGGTGCTCCCGGAGACCCCCAAAGGCAGCACGGCCATCACCGCCGAGCGCCTGCGCTCCTGCGTCGAGAAGCACGACTTCGGCCCGGGCGTCCCCCGGGTGACCGTCTCTATCGGCATCGCTGCTTTCCCCCAGGACGGGTCCGAGCGCGACACCCTGATCTCCTCGACCAACGCGGCCCTGCACGTGGCCAAGAAGAGCGGCCGCAACCGGGTGGTGACCTTCGCGGCCGAGTTGGCCCCCGACGCTCCCAATATGTCCTGGCAGGAACGGGTGAACATCCAGCGTATCAACGCGTTGCGAAGCTCCATCGTCGACCGGGCCTTCGAGTTCATCTACCAGCCCATCATCCAGTCCAAGACCCTGAACGTCTTCGGCTACGAGGCGCTCTGCCGACCCCGGGACAAGACTTTCCAGACCCCCACCGAGTTAATCACCGCGGCCGAGCACGCCGGCCGGGTCTGCGACCTGGGCCGCGCCCTGCGCGAGGCGGCGGTCATGCCCATAAAGGATCTTCCCGCGAAGTTCCTGCTCTTCATCAACCTGCACCCCCAGGAGCTAAACGATCCCGCTCTAGTCGAGGTGGAACCCTTCATGCAGCCCTGGCTGGGCCGGGTGGTGTTCGAGATCAACGACAGCAAGAGCATCGGCGATCAGAACCGGCTGCAGCAGACCCTTTCGATGCTGCGCCGGCGCGGATTCAAGATCGCGCTCGACGATCTCTGCTCGGGGTACCTGGGCCTCCACTCCATCGCCCACCTGGAGCCCGACTTCGTCAAGCTGGACATGGGCCTACTGCGCGGCATCCACGAGAACAAGCGCGCCCAGCGGCTAATCCGGCACTTCATGGAGTACACCGAGGGCGAGAACATCCAGGTGATTGCCCACGGCATCGAGACCGACCAGGATCACGAGCTGGCGGTAAACCTGGGCTGCCCGCTTCTGATGCAGGGCTATCTTTTCGGCAAGGGCAAGCCGTCCATCTAACCACTACCGCAAGAAAGCTCACGTAACTCTACAAACCGTAAACGGTATCGGGATCGATCTTCAATGCCTCAGCCGCACCCCGCGTCTCAATCCCAACAACGCTCCTACGATCAACACCGCCCCCGCCACCGTCATCCATTCGGGCAGGTGCGCGAAGAACACAAAGTCCCACACCCCGGCGAACACCACCCCGACGTAGGTGATCATCACCACCCTCCCGACCGAGTCGTAATGATACGCCCAGGTCATCAAAAGCTGCGACGCCACGGAAAGAATCCCGATCACCACCAATGTCAGCAGCACCAAGCCCCGGGGCCAAACGAACCCCGGGATCATCAGGGGCACCGAGCTTATGGTGGCGAACATCGCGAAATAGAGCACGACGGTATGCGCATCCTCGGCGGCCAGCCGGCGGATGGTCACGTGCGACCCGGCCGAAAACAGCGCGCACCCCAGGGCCGCCAACCCCCCGACCTCAACCAGGTCAAACTCCGGCTTCAGCACCAGAAGTACCCCCGCCAGCACGACCGGTATCATTAATATTTGCCTCCGGCTCACTCGCTCCTTGAGCCACAAGTAGGCGATCGGCAGAACGAACATCGGCGCCGCTATGAAAATCAGCATGACATCCGCCACCGGGATCTTCGAGAGCGCGAAGAACCAGAAGTTCAGCGCCACCGCCCCCAGTATCCCCCGCAGCACCAACAGCTTTCGGTTCCTCCCCAGAAGCGGCCCCCGCTTCTTTCTGCAATAGTGGATGCACAAGATGATCAGCCCGTTGATCGCGCTGCGGAAGAATACCACCTCGGCCGGGGGCACCGTCCCGGCGGCGTACTTCGCCAGGGCCGCCATGAACGAAAAGATCATGACCGCCAGCGCCATCAACACCAAGCCGGAGCGGGACCACACCATTGTTCAAAACTATATACTACTAACCGCCAAAATTCGCGCGCCACGCACAAATTTTGAGAGTACTGCGCGGGTCATTGGGTTGCGGCGGCGTTGTTTGCCGTGCCCTTGGGTGCGGAGCCGCGCTGTGCGTATCAGAACCGAGAAATCCACACTCCCGGCGGTCTGGGCCGTGGCATCTTGTGCCACCCTCGTAATTCGAGAGTCGCCGGCCCTTTCTTCCTTAGACATGGGGGCATGCAATCCCCTTGACACGCCTATTTGCCTGTGGTACGGCGAATAGGCGTTTTTGTTTGGGTTTTTTGCTAAAAAGGGATTTGCCCACTCGATTCGGGGTAAGGAGGATCCGATGTCCAAATCTCTGCTGCTGGCGGACGACAGCATCACCATTCAGCGGGTGGTCGGCATAACGTTCGCCAACGAGGACTTCGAGATAACAACGGTGGACAACGGCGATGACGCGATCTCCAAAGCCAAGGAGATGAAGCCGGACATCGTGCTGGCCGATGTGATCATGCCCAAGAAGAACGGGTACGAGGTTTGTCTGGCCATCAAGGGCGATCCGGAGCTGAAAAACATTCCGGTTCTCCTGCTGGCCGGCACCTTCGAGGCTTTCGACGAAAATCGCGCCAGGGAAGTGGGTGCCAACGGGCACATCACCAAGCCGTTCGAAAGCCAGGCTCTCATCGACAAGGTCAACGAGTTGGTGGGAGCAGCGCCCTCGCCGGCCATGCCTTCCGGCATCCAGCCGATCGCTCCGACGATGCCCACACCGATGGCACCGGCACCAACGCCGGCCGCACCGCCGGCGGCGGCAGCCGCACCCAGCCCGCCCGCACCAAACTTGTTTACCGCACCCGAACCTCCGCCCCCGGCCGCGGCACCGACACCCATGCTGGAACCTAAGCCACTGGAGCCCAAGCCGCTGGAGCCCAAACCTTTCGAGCCCAAGCCGCTGGAGCCCAAACCTTTCGAGCCC
>JAUXGL010000178.1 GCA_030622135.1 Deltaproteobacteria bacterium | reverse complement strand
TGGGGGCCGGCCTGGGCGCTTGACATCCTGAGCGATTACCTAGTTTGATGCCGTCTTGGAGGATTGCCAAGCGGTTTGCTACCGGGGATTTATGTCACGAACGTTACGGATGGCGTCTGCATGCTTGCGATACAGGCCCCTGAATTGGTGGTAGGTCAGGCCCATGAGTTGGGCCGCCTGCTTCTGGTTGTAGCGGCTGCGGGTAAGGGCCTTGCGCAGCATGGCGATCTCCAGATCGCGTATGGCCTCGGGCAGCGCTTTTTCAAGCAGCCCGGTTTCTGAGATGGGTGGCGGTGCCGGTGCCCGTGGCTCGGTTTCCCTGGCGAAGGGTGAGTGAAAGGGGTCGAACTCGATCTTGCGGATCCGGTTGTTTTTGCTCAGGTACACCGCTCGCTCCACCACGTTCTTCAACTCGCGAATGTTGCCGGGCCACGGGTAGGACTCCAACTGGGTGATGGTTTCCTCGGTGAGCTCGGGCGCGGCGGGGCGCTGAAGCTCGAATGCCATGCGGGCGGCGAAGTGACGGGCCAGGAGCGCAATGTCCTCCTTGCGCTCGCGAAGCGGAGGCAGAAACAATACCTCGAAAGACAGTCGATCGAGCAGGTCGCGCTTGAAACGGCCTGCGCTGATCAAATCGGGTAAATCCACATGGGTCGCCCCGATGATGCGTACGTCCACCTGAACGGGTAGAGAGCTGCCGACTCGTTCGAAAGATCCGTATTCCACCACACGCAGGATCTTCTCCTGGGCCTCGATGGGAATGCCGCCGATTTCATCGAGGAACAACGTACCCCTGTGGGCGGTCTCGAAGCGGCCCGCGCGACGCTTCACGGCACCGGGGAAGGCCCCCGCCTCGTGGCCGAACAACTCAGTGGCGATCAGGGTGGGCGCCATGGCGGCGCAGTTGAGGGTCACCAGGGGCTCGCTCCAGCGGGGGGAGAGGTAGTGCAGCCTGGTGGCGGCCAGTTCCTTGCCGGTTCCCCGTTCGCCAATGATCAGGACCGACCGGTCGACGGCGGCGGCCCGGGAAAGCCGCTCTTGAAAGGTGACAAAGGCATCCGAACATCCCAGGGCTTCCTCCTGATGGTTCGATTTACCTCTGGTCATGTTCTTTGCCTCGTGTGGTGAAAATAGCCAGATTATGGTCTGTTTTGCTGTATTATGGCAGAAAATACCGTAAGAAGCAAGGTTTAACTTAATCCAAGTATGAGGTAATACGTTTGTTTTACAGATAGTTACAGTTTGAATCGTACCTTGGTCCCGATCTTGCTAATCTTGCGCATAGATTTCATGCCAAGGAGGCACGGCCATGGGCGTTTTCAGCAGAATGCGGGACATTGTCAATGCGAACATCAACTCGATGGTGGAGAAGGCGGAAGATCCGGAGAAGCTGATCAAGCTGATGATCATGGAAATGGAGGATACCCTGGTGGAAATCAAGGCCTCGGCCGCCGGGGTCATGGCGACTCGCAAGAAGGCCCAGCGAACGCTGGCCAACTGCCGCATGCGGGCCACTGATTGGGGGCAAAAGGCCGAGCTGGCCATGAGCAAGGACCGGGAAGATTTGTCCCGAGAAGCTCTCCGGGAGAAGCACTACTATCTCAAACAAGGCGACGTACAGGAAAAGGAGCTTCAGGAATTCGACGCCCTGGTCGAGCAGTATCGGGACGACATTCGACAACTTGATGACAAGTTGGTCGAAGCCCGTGAGAAGCATCGGGTACTGGTACAAAGGCACATTCATGCCCGGGGCGCGAAACGAGTGCAGAAACAGATCCGGCGGGCCGAATCCCAGGGTGCCTTCGCCCGGTTCGAGAACCTCGAGCATAGGGTTGATCGGGCCGAGGCCGAGGCCGAACTGGTCAACTTCGGTCGCAAGCCGAGCCTGGAGGAGCGTTTCTTTGCAATGGAGGAGGATGAGGCCATCGAGAAGGAGTTAGCCGAGTTGAAGGCCTCTCGAAAAGGTAAAAAGACCAGCGACGACTCGGCATGAGGAGGTATGAGTGGTACACTGCGGAGGTCTGGAAATATCAAGCGGCCACCACGGTGTGGGTTTAGGAGGCAGCAACCATGTATGGCGTCGATATCAACCTGGCCATCATATTCGCTACATCCCTCGTCGCGCTGATCGTCCTGGGCGTTTTTGTGCTGATCGGAATGAAGATAGCCAAGAGCGGAAAATCCAAGAAGGCCCGAGTGTCGGCAGACGAAGAAATCCGCCTCATCCAGGAGATATACCAGGGGCTGACCAAGATGGAACAGAGGGTGGAAGCCTTAGAGACCATCCTGTTCGATCGCGAGAGAGAAAGGAAACGCCATGAAGCATGACGAACGCGGCCGGCGACGCACCTTGTATCGTTCACGCAGCGGAATGATCCTCGGGGTGTGCAAGGGAATCGCAGAGTACTTCGACGTGTCCCTAAAGTTTACCAGAATCATCGCCGTATTGGCCTTCATCTTCACCGGCTTCTGGCCGGCCATCGCCTTGTACCTGGCAGCGGCCTACTTCATGACGCTGGAGCCGCTGTTGCCGCTTCAGAGCGAACTGGAGGAAGAGTTTTACAATTCCTATTCGGTTTCCAAGACCATGGCGCTTCAGCGCCTCAAGAACCAGTTCAATCGGTTGGATCGTCGCATCCAGCGCATGGAGAGCTCCGTGACCGACCGCGAATACAGCTGGGAGCAACGGTTCAACGACTGACCGATTGCCCCTACCCCGACCTACCCCGAGGTTCGAATACAGGCCTGAACGGATACGATTCCTCAGATTCCTGATTTTTTGGTGGTTTTCTGAGTGGCTCGGGGGACTGGTTACCTCGTATGTAACCGTGATCTCATATGTTCCCACAGCGCTCCCGGTGGCACGGGGATTGCTTGAATACCCCCTTAGCCGATTGTGTCTGGCGCATCCATACGGCCTTGCCCTGGGCCGGGTGCGCCGTGGATCTTTTTCTGGGAGGAAGTCATGCGCAAGAGGATTGGATGGATCCTGCTTCTGGCCGGTTTTTGCCTGGGTGGTTGCCTGGGGAGCGATACTACTCCGGGAGGAGAGGTGACCGAGTTGGCCGGGCTCCGGGTTGACGAGAGCCGGATGCGGGCCCAGGTCGATTCGGGCCGGTTGGCCTTCAAGATGGTCCTGCAGCGGACCGAGCCGCGTTCTTACCACGGCGTGCTGAAGGTGGATCTGAAGGATCTGAACGGCGAGTCCTACGATCGCCGCGAGACGATGTTTTCCCTCGATGAGGACGAGCGGGAGTACTCCTTCACCCTGAGGGGAATTCCCAAGCTGGATGACCCTGAGGATCTGGCCAAGTTCCTGGTGACCTATCGGGTGGAGTGGAAGAAACACGCTCTCTTCGGATCGCGCAGCGTATACGCGGCCGCTTTGAAGATGGAGGCGCAGGTCCTGGCGCCCAACCGGTTGTACGCGGGGGAGTCGACCTTTGCGCGGGTACTGGCTCGCGACCCCACAACCGGCGAGGCCAAGGTGGGTGTGGATGTCCACGCGGAGTTGCAGCTGGAAGAATCGACGGTTTCGCTGGGACAGGCCGTCACCGATGATACCGGCACCGCGGAGATCCTGCTGCAGGTTCCCAGTGACGTTATCGGGCCGGGGAAGATGGTCGTCTCCATGACTTCCCCGGAGGGATCTTCGGAGTCGGTGGAGGGCAGCGTGGACGTGCTGCGCGAGGAGAAGATCCTCCTGACCACCGACAAGCCCATCTACCAGCCGGGTCAGGTGATCCACATGCGTTTGCTGGCCCTGCGCCGGCCGCGACTTACGCCTTGCGGCGACGAAGCGGTGCTCTTCGAGGTGCGGGACGGAAAGGGCAACAAGGTGTTCAAGCAGCGGGGCCGTACCAACGCCTTCGGCATCTCGGCGGCGGACTTCAAGCTGGCCACCGAAGTGAACATGGGCGGCTACGAAATCCTTGCCAAGGTGGGAACCACCGAGTCGCAGAAGACCGTGGAGGTCAAGCGGTACGCCCTGCCCAAGTTCGGGGTGTCTTTTCGCCCGGACCGCGGCTATTATCTGCCCGGCGAGCGGGTCACCGGTCAGGTGGAAGCCCGCTACTTCTTCGGCAAGGCGGTCGGCGGGGGCCAGGTGCGGGTAAAGGTGTTTGCCTTCGACGTGGGCCTTTCCGAGATCGGCGAGGTGGTTGGGCAGCTGAACGACGAGGGCATCTTCGGCTTTGGCTACGATCTGCCCACGGCCTTCGCCGGCATCGACCTGCTCCAGGGCGACGCCTACTTGCAGTTTGACGCGGAGGTCACCGATCTGGCCGAGCACACCGAGAAGATCAGCGCGGTGTCGGTGGTGGCCGCCTCGCCGCTGAAGGTGGCGCTGGTTCCCGAGAGCGGAGATCTGGTGCCCGGGGTGGGCAACCGCATCCACGTGGTCACCGCCGATCCCACCGGAATGCCGGTGACCGCCACGGTCACGGTTTCTTCCGAAAACCTGGCGCCCCTGACGGTATCCACCGACACCCGGGGCTTGGGCTCCTTCGTGCTGGTTCCCCAGGAGGAAAACCTGGTTCTGAACCTTTGGGCGCGAGACGCTTTAGGCAACCAGGCGGAGAAAGAGGTGGCGCTGCAGGCGGGCAAGAGCGGGGCGACCGTCCTGCTGCGCGTGCAGAAGCGCCTCTACCGGGTGGGTGACACCGTTCGGTTGACCGTGTGGGCCAACGATGCCAAGGATCGCATCTACCTGGACGTTATCAGGGGCAACCAGACCCTGATGACCCACGCGATAGATCTGGTCGACGGGAAGGCCAACTATGAGATGGAACTTACCCCGGACATGGAGGGGAACGTCCAGTTCGACGCCTACTACCTCACCCGGGAGTCGCACATCGTCCGCGATACCCAGCTGGTTCTGGTGGAGGGGGCCCGGGACCTGGATGTAAGCGTTTCACTGGACCGGGAAGTGTACCTGCCCGCCGATACCGCCAGCGTGACCTTCGAGGTCAAGGATCTCTTGGGCCGGGGGGTGCCGGCGGCGCTGGGCCTTTCGATAGTGGATGAGGCGGTGTTCGCCCTGACCGAGTTCCGGCCCGGGTTGGCGGAGATCTTCTTCGAGATCGAGCAAGATATCATGAAGCCCCGCTACCAGATCATCAATTCCAGCAGCTTGTCGGACTACCTGGACGGGGGCCGCAGCAACGAAGAGCGCGAGGCTTCGGCCGCGGTGGTGTTCGCCGCCGCCGAGGGATACGCCGGCTACGGGATCGAGGAAAACACCTACGTGGATGCCTCCAAAGAGGTGATCGCCCATGTCAAGGACCGGGTGAACCAGGATGCCGAGGGCATAATCGACATCCTGCGGACCTATGCGGGCCAGGGTCTGGTGACCCCGGAGAACCTTTCGCTGTGGCTTGAAAAGAAGGCGGGCGAGTGGTTCGATCCCTTCGGTCAGCCCTACCGGGTGGAACTCATCGGGACCCACGAGTGGGACCAGTACCTGATTTTTCATTCCGCGGGGCCCGACGAACTGGTGGGATCCCCCGACGATGTATCCAGCAATTACTACTACGCCTATTACATTTATTCCGGCTATGACAAGGACCGGGAAGGCGGCTGGGAATTCGATGACGGAATCGGCGGCCCGCCTCCCCACGACGAGTGCGAAGGTGGCATGTGCGGCGACCCGGGGGCGGACCCGACCAACGAGAGCGGCGGCGGCGAGCAGGCCCAGCGGGATCAGCCCAGGGTTCGCTCCTACTTCCCCGAGACCCTCTACGTCAACCCTGCGGTGATCACCGACGAGTCCGGCCGGGTCACCGTGGAGATCCCCCTGGCCGACAGCATCACCACCTGGCGCATGACCTCTTTAGCCAGCTCGCTAAACGGGCAGATCGGTAGCCGGGCGGACGGCATCCTGGTGTTTCAGGACTTCTTTGTTGACGTGGACTTCCCGGCCACCCTCACCCGCGGCGACCAGGTCTCGGTGCCGGTGGCGGTCTACAACTACCTGGATGCCTCGCAGTCCATCGATCTGGAGATGCGGCCGGAGCCCTGGTTTACCCTCCAGGACGCCAGCACCAAGAGCATCACTCTGGGTCCCGGCGAGGTCTCGGTGGTCTACTTCACCGTGACCGTCCAGGTGGTGGGCTGGCACGGGCTGACCGTCTTCGGCTACGGAAGCGAGCTTTCCGACGCGGTGCGCCGCACCGTCGAGGTGGTTCCCGACGGCAAGGAGTTTAGGGTGGGACACTCGGACCGGTTGGGAGAGGCGGTCACCCGCACGGTCAGCATACCGGAGGACGCCATCGACGGCGCCAGCCGGCTGTTCGTCAAGGTGTACCCGGGCTTGATGAGTCAGGCGGTCGAGGGCCTGGACAGCATTTTGCGCATTCCCAACGGCTGTTTCGAGCAGACCACCTGCAGCGCCTCGCCCAACATCATGGTGCTCAATTACCTGAAAGAAAGCGATCAGCTAATCCCGGAGATCGAGCTGAAGGCCCGCGACTATGTCAATCAGAGCTACCAGCGCATCCTCACCTTCGAGTGCCCCTCGGGCGGCTTCAACTGGTGGGTGGGGGACGATCCGGGCAACGCCATCCTGGCCGCCATGGCCCTGATGATGTTCTCCGACGCGGAGCAATGCGTGGACCTGGACATGGACGTGAAGGGCCGGACCGAGAACTTCCTGATCTCGGAGCAGCGCTCGGACGGATCCTGGAGCGGCGAGTCCCACCTGCACGCGGGCAACGAGGTATACGGCGAGACCGAGCTGCGCGCCTCGGCGTTCTGCACCTGGGGGCTGGCCATGAGCGGCAAGACCGGCAGCGCCCTGGATCGCGCCGTTTCGTATCTGCGCTCGGCCGTCTTGGGAAACGACGACATGTACACCCGGGCGCTGGTCGCCTGCGCCCTGGCCTGGACCGACCCCAACGATCCGGTGCTTTTCAACCTACTCTCCGACCTGGAGAGCCAGAAGCAGACCGGCGAGAACGGGGTGATCTTCTGGGAGGCCAACCGGGGCACCGCCAGCGGGGCCTACGGTAATAACGCCAACGTGGAGACCAGCGCCATGATCGTCCAGGCCATGCTGCAGGCCGGGATGTATCCCGACATAGCCCAGGGCGCCATCACCTGGCTGATCCAGCAGAAAGACACCTTCGGCACCTGGAGCAGCACCCAACCCACGGTACAGAGCCTGCGGGCCATGACCATGGCCATGGGCCTGAATTCCGGCCAGGAGGTGAACGGCACCGTGCGCATCGCGGTAAACGGCGTGGAAGACGCTTGCACCTTCGACATCAATCCGGACAACTCCGACGTGACCCGCATCTGCGAGCTGAATCCCTTCGTCACCGAGGGTGACAACACCGTTACGGTCGCGCTGGACGGCGAGGGCTCGTTCCTCTACCAAGTGGTGGGAGTCTACTTCTTGCCCTGGTCGATGGTCTCCGACTCCCCCGACGGTCCGCTGAGCCTGGAGGTGACCTACGACCGCACCAACCTGGGCGTGGACGACACCGTGACCGTGCACGTGTCGGCCGGCTACAACGTTCCCGGCGAGAAGGCCTCCATGATCATGGTCGATCTGGGCATTCCCCCGGGGTTCGATCTGGTCACCGAGGACCTGGCCGAGCTGGTTCGGACGGTTTTAAACATCACCCGCTTCGAGAAGCGCGGCCGGCAGCTCTCCATCTACGTGGACGAGCTGGCTCACGGGTCGCCTTTAACCTTCAGCTACCGCATGAAGGCCAAGTACCCCATCAACGGGCAGACTCCCGAGAGCCGGGTCTGGGCCTACTACAACCCGGAGGTGGAGGCCATCACCAAGCCCATACAGCTCGTGGTGGTGCGATGAGTTGATGCAGCGGATCTTGGTCCACAGCCTGTGCGTGGCCGTCCTGGCCTCGTGCGGATTCGAAAGTTCCCCGGGCTTCGAGTCGGGCAGCGCCCGGCCCCTGGTCCAGCGCCCGGGCGATCAGCTTCATCCGGCCCTTTCCGGAGATTGGCTGGTCTGGTTCGACCTGGAGGAGGATTACAACGGGGCCTGCTTCGTCCCTCCAAGCGGCCAGGATCGGGACAGCACCTGCGACGGGGTGGTCCGGACGCTGGACCGGCAAACCGGCGAGATCCGGACATTGTCGGACGTGATCGGACAGGAGGTCCGGCCGGTGGTGACCCAGGATCTGGTGGCCTGGCGCTGCCACCGGCAGGGAGAACCCGGACTCTGCGTAACCAAGGCGGACCGCCGGGAGGTCGGGTACCACCAGGGGGTGGGCTGGTCGCGTTACAACAACTACGACGCCTCCAGCCGGCCGGTGGTGCATGCAGGCATGGCCTACTGGGCGGAGTACCGCACCCACGAGAACCAGCCGATCTACCGGCTCATGCAGGCGGACCTGCGGACCGGCCGGCAGAAGATCCTCTTGTACCTGGACGCCCTTCCCGACGAGTTGGCCGCCTTCGACAGCCGGGTGGTCTGGAAGAACAGCTTTGGGGAAGCAGACGGGCACCGCTGCATCATCCGGGCGCTGCATCTCGAAACCGGCCGCTTAAACGTGGTGGCGGACACCGACGAGTTTTGCTTTGGGCTGGGGGCCTTCGGCGACGTCCTGGCCTGGAAACAAGGGGTGATCGAGTACGGCTACGTGGATCCCGACTCCATCCGCGTTTTCCACCTGGACGCCGACGGAATGGTTTACCGCGCCAGCAGTTCGAAGGCTCGGGTGTCGGCGGACCTGCCCGTGGTCGTCGGCGACGGATTCCTGGTCTGGCTGGACTACCGCGAAGGCAGCTACCGCGTGACGGCCCTGGATCTGCTGGGACGAAGGGAGGCGTTCCTCTCCTCCCCCCGCGCCTTGATCAGCGCCTACATCTCTCCGGCCGCGGGCAACCGCAGCGTCATCTGGACCGACTACCGCAACGGCGACTCCGACCTCTTCTTGTTTCAGTTCTGATCGAAACCCGCAGGGTTCTAGGGATTCGGGTGATAAACCAAGACGACCCCTTGACGTATTATAACCATATGGCTATAATATATTCATGAACATTGCTTACTACACGACGGCATCTGGTCGAAGCCCGGTTGTCGATTACATCAAACGTCAAGTGAAAAAAGAAAGAGCCGGATTGATCGAGGCGTTGGAGATGATCGAGATCCTCGGCTTTGACGCGCCTCGAATGAGCTTCCGACAAATTAGGGCCAAACTTTGGGAGATCAAGATTAAGAGAAATCTTTCGCATCGAATCTTTTACGTCGTGGTCGTAAAAAACGAAATGGTGCTTTTACATGCGTACCAGAAAAAGTCTCAGAAAGCTCCGAAGAAGGAAATCGAGTTGGCGGAGAAGAGGATGCAGGAGATTCTTGAGTAAGGAGAAAAATGCAATGGCCAAGGGAAAGAAAACCTATGCAAAGGTCAGAGAGATCTTCAAGAAGGATTTCGCCGATCCTGAATTCAGAGTACTGTTCGATGCAGAGCGGGCCAGGAGCGAGATCGCTCGAGCGGTGACGAAGGCAAGAAAGGCAGCTGGTCTCACTCAGGCAGAACTTGCGGAGAAGGCAGAGACAAAACAAAGTGTAGTTGCCCGTCTGGAATCCGGGCACGATTCCAGAACGCCGTCCCTTCCCCTTCTATCCAAGATTGCGTCGGCTACCGGCAGGCGTCTAGTACTCGATTTCGAAGAGGTCAACAAGGTCAACAAAAAGACCGGATGATTTGAACCACCTCGGGGCTTGTGGCGGGTTGCCTGACCCCTGGACCGACGTGCCACCCGAATCGGGGGAGAAACCGTAGCTTGAATCCCATGCTTCGCCTTTCCCTACCACGGCAACACCCCACGAGGTGATCTATCGGTATTCCCGAACAGCTCTCATTATTTCGTTATAATAAGATTCTCTGGACTTTGGCCAATAAGCAGGATGATATGCATCCAGGTATAGCTTCTTGTTCTTCTTGTACACCAACATACCATTGATATTTACGACTTTTTCTCCCAGGTTTAGATCTTTTGCGTAGAACGACGCTAGTACATTTCCACCTATAACAATGTCCGGCTCTAGACATTCCAGCTGCTCAAGTAGAACTTCTTTGAACTCCTGATATCTAGCCTTTAGCTGCTTATGGCTTGAGGAGCTTTTACCTCCGCGCATTTTATTAGTGTTTATCACCGAAATCTTTCTTAGCTCAGTTTTGAGATCATTTAGGGGCGGTAGGTCGTTGAATGCAACTATTCCATTGATGAGTCCATAGGACACCTGGGCAACTTTACCGTAGGTTTTCCACCAGTAAGAGTAGGTGTTTTCTGCCAAGAAATCAGACAGAGACCAGCCAGATATGAAAGCCTTGTCCATATCCGGCGGGTCGTTCGCTTCTTTCAATACCCAGACAATTCTGGGATTGGTACTCCAATATTCTACGGCGTCAGGATCTGGTTGGATTTCCGTAATTGCCGGAAATCACTAGTGAACTACCACGTCCCGCTATCCTGACTTTGCCAATCCAGTGACGATTTCCCACCGGACGGTTACG
>JAUXGL010000242.1 GCA_030622135.1 Deltaproteobacteria bacterium | reverse complement strand
GTGTGCGCTTTTGTGCCGTCCGATGAAACGGACGGTATCGCCCGGGACCGAACCCGATGCGGAAACGGACGGTATCGGACGGGACTAAAACGGACCTTGAAACACGTGCGTCACCCCTGCCAAATTACCCCGGTTTCGGTTTTCATCCGAAATACTGAAATGGTAGCAGGGGACCATAGCCTGTTGCGTTGTCGTGCCAGCCCGGATGGGTGGCCATAAACAGCAGGTGATCGCGCAGATCTTCGTTGGTTTCAATGGTTGTACTTCCCTGATGGCTGCGGTGTTTCGACAGAATCAGCGCACCCAGTCCGGCCACGAACGGTGTTGCCATGGATGTACCGCTCAACTCAGCGTACCCTCCGTCCTTGTATGTGGACCAAATTTCCGTGCCCGGGGCCATGAAGTCAATCTCCCCACCCCGGGATGAGAATCCAGCCGGGTTGCCATTTCGTTCGTGGGCGGCAATGGTAATGACGCTGCCGTAGCGACCCGGGTATCCGATGCAGTTGCTCCCCAGGGAACCGTCGTTGCCGGCCGCGCAGAAGATGGTTTTGCCTTCGGCTAACGCCTGGTGAATGGACCGGTGTAAGGCCGGTGCCGTGGTAGGTCCACCGAGTGACATGGAGATGATGTCGGCGTTTTGCTGAACGGCCCAGTCGATGCCGTTGGCGATCCATTCATAGGAACCCGAGCCGTTATTGGCCAGGACTTTGCCGATCAGCAAGTCGCATTCTGGCGCCACCCCTACGAAGCCAATGCCGTTGAGTCGAGATCCAATGATGCCCGCGCAATGGGTGCCATGTCCATTGGTATCTTCGATTCCATCGCCGGTGAAGTCGTGTGTGTCAACGATAGCTTTTTTCAAGTCAGGATGATCGGGATCGACCCCCGTGTCCAACACGGCTACTTTGATGCCTTTCCCTTGGGATTTTTGCCAGGAAGCTGGGATGTTGAGAATCCACTCAGCCCAATTGATACGTTCTCGCATGGGTTTCATATCGGCCTTTGATGCGAGTTCCTTGTAGGATTCGGCAATGGTTCTGACTTGATGTTTTGGTAGTCTAAATTCGGGTCCGCCGCTTTTACTCTTGTTCATGATAATCTCCTTTTCTTGTAGGATCCCAAAAAATACGGGTTTCCCTTTGTCCTTTGGAATCGGATAGTGCCCTAGAGTACACCCATCGGCATTTTGGGATCAACTGGAAACTGGGGTGCGCCGGGAGAATATGGGGGACGGAGGTAGCGCAATCTCCTGATTTATATGGCGATCGCCGTTTCCGGCTCCATGGCCGATCGAGGGGGTCTTGGCGAGGGAGGGTTCTTGTGCTACAATAATGTAGGAAAAACTACGGAGATTTCGATATGGGACAGAGCCAGATATCAGCCTTCATATCGTCGGAGACCAGGGCCCTTCTGGAACGATACGCTCGGGCTCACGGAGTGAAGAAGGGATATTTGATCGAGAACGCGCTCCGGCATCACATCCACGCGCTTCTTGAGCTTCCCGCCGATGTGATCATCCCGCCGCGCCTGGTCGTGTCCCGCCGGACGGGGGAGGCCGTGCTCAAGCATGTCGACAAGCCGCCTGAGCCCACCAGGGAGATGAAGGCGCTCTTCGAGGGTGAAGAAAACGAATGATCGAGGTTCGTTCGCTCCGCCCCGACGACGACCGCAGCAGCTTTCGCTCCGGCAACGCCGATCTTGACCGTTTCTTCGTTCGTTATGCCGGACAGAACCAGTTCCGGCACCACATCGGTGTTACCTACGTGGCTGCCGAGGAAGGGGTCATCCTGGGTTTTTCAACGGTGTCCGCATCGCATATCGAGATCGAGGACCTTCCCAGGACGAAAAGGAAGCGCCTTCCGCAATACCCATTGCCGGTACTGCGCCTGGCCCGTCTGGCGGTGGGCGAAAAGGCCCGGAGGCGTGGTGTCGGACGTCGGCTCCTGCGGGCGGTTTTTTATCTGGCCCGGGAGATGGGGAAGAAAGTGGGCTGCGTGGGCATCGTGGTGGACGCCAAGCCGGATGCGGTGGAGTTCTACCGGTGCCTTGGGTTCGAACCCATGGATGTTTTGGAGGGCAATCTTGGGGATCGGCCTGTCCCGATTGCCATGTTCCTATCACTGGGATCGATACCGGAGGATTAAGTACTTCCCCGGATGAACCGGGTTTCGATTAGCCACCAGGGGGAGGCGGCGTCGCCGGGGCGGCCTTTCTGATCGGGATGGGGTTCGATGGTGCCGTCTTTTTTTACCGTGAAGCGGACTTCGATGGCGGGTTCGCCGTCGAAGCTCACCTTGCAGCGCCAGTTGCCCGCGTGCTCGGCAAGAGATTCGTCTGCGGACTTCGCGCCCGGGTAGTTGAGCACGTAGGGCAGGGGAATGGCGAAGCGAGTTAGCTTGGTGGCCGAGTTTCTCTTGGTGTGGCGCAACGCCTTCAGGGCGCTGGAAGTGCCTGCTTTCACCGGCTTCTCGTCGATCCAGCAGCGGGCCGAGGCGAAGGGTTTTTTCTTGGCGATGGTGTGTACGATCAGCCAGGGACGCTCTCTCTTTATGGGATCCACCCGGACTGGATCGGGCTGAAAGGCCAGCCAGGCGTTTTTCGTGGGGATGTTCGGATCCAGGTCGAGGACGCCGAGATCGAAGGGCCGGCCGGTGGCGCCGGGGATGTAGCGGGCCTTGAAACGGGTGCCTGAAAGCTGGCCCTCGGTCCGGCAGGTGGCGGAGCCCTCGGGTTTCCCCTTCCGGTTCTTGACCTCGCAGATCAGATCTTTCCCCACGACCAGCTGATCGTCGTCTTCCATGTCGCCCCAGAAGTAGACGAAGAAGTGCTTCAACTTGTCGCGCTGGTAGTAGGGGTTTACTTCCATGACGAAGGGGACGCCCTTTGCCGGTGGGGGAGGTTGGGGCGGCTGGAACTTGCTTTGGTACCAGTGTCCCCAGGCGCTGCGGAAGGCGCCGTCGGTGATCTTGTATTTTTTTGGCTTCTGGGGCTTGGCGGTCGGGGCCGCCTTGGGGCGGCCGCGCAGAAGCGCGAAGAGCTCATCGAGCAGGTCTTTTCTGGCCTGGGAATCCAGGTCGGGGGTCTTGAGCTGCTCCAGGAGCGCCATGACGCCGGTGAAGGTGCGGTCGGCCTCCTCGCGGCGCCTTCTGTACTCGTCGTTGGATATCCGGCAGGCGTTGTAGTCGTGGCACAGCGTAAGCATCTGGTGCAGCATCACCTGAACCAGCTCCGAGGGGTCGCGGAGCTTTTTTTCCTCGACCCCGCCGCCGATTTTCAAGGAGCCAATCTGGATGCTGAGCTTGGCCTTCAGACTCTCGTAGCGGATGCGGTAGTCGTCGCAGTCCTGGCGGACGATCTCGCCGATGGGGTCGGGGCACTTGTAGGCGCTGTAGGTGGCGCAGCCGGTACCAAATGGCACGGCACACAACGCCGAGAGCAGGGGCAGGAGCAGCAGGAGTCTTTTCATGCTCCCGCCTTTTTGTCCTCGCGGACGGCCTCGACGTCGTTGGGTATTATCTTCGTCTTCACCTTCCACCAGGGGTGGAGCAGGTCGCCGGGTTTGCCGCGCTGTCCCTCGATCGGCTCGAGCTTGCCGTCTTTTTTTACCGTGAAGGTGAGTTCGCGGACCGGTTGGTTGTTCACTTTGATCACGCAGCGCCACTCGCCGGTCTTGGGCGGCCAGAGTTTCAGACCTTTTGGCGGCGTGCCTTTGGCGCGGGGGACCACGAAGGGCAGGGGAATTTCGTAGTGCCACCATTCGATGAAGGGATGCTTCACCGCCCGGGAGGAACCAGGCTTGATTTGCTCGTAGCGGTCGCGGTCCTGGAAGGTGCCGGTTTGCCCGCTGCCGCGGCTGGTTCGCAGCGCGCCGGTCACCGCTTCGCCGCTCACGAAGCAGCGGGCGGTGGCCTTTTGATAGTCGCGCAGCCGCACGGTGGCATACAGGTGGGGGCGCTCGAAGTCGGCGGGGGTGTTACGGGGCTTGGGAATGAAGTAGAGCCAGCCCTCCTGGGTGTGGTTGTCGTAGTCGATGCGGTAGGCCTTGCCCAAGGTCAGCACCACCTCGCGGCCGATCTTGCCCAGAGTGGCCCAGGCGTCGTTTACGGCCTGGTAGTAGCCCACCTCGTAGCTGTAGTGGAGATCGGTCAAGGCGAGCTCCTTGGGCGCCCGGCAGTATACCGTGCTGACCCCGTCCCGGTTTTTGCGTACCGGGCAGCGGTACTTCCGGCCGTCGTGATAGCGGATCTCCAGGCGGTCGTCGGCCTCCAGGTGGCCCCAGAGCGTGACCCGTGCGCGCGGAGCGTAGCCGCCGATCTTCTTGTGGTGCGGCTTGTCCGGGGACTTGGGCACCCAGACGTGATCCAGGATGCCCCTGCCCCAGTTGGACATCAGCCGGGGGAAGCCCGCCTTTACCGGCGGGGGCATGGGTGGGAGCATTGTGGATCCCAGCCAGGGATCGGAGGAGAAGAAGGCCATCTTGCGTTGGGGCTTTTCGGGCGCCGGGGCGGCGCCGGTTTCTTTGGGTTTTGGTGCCGGCTCGCCTAACATTCGCATGAGTTTTTCCAGCAGAAGCCGGCGTTCCTCCGGTTTTAGACCCGGCCTTTTCAGTTGTTCGGAAAGCGCCATGATGGCGGTCATGGTCTTGTCGATCTCCTCGCGGCGGCGTTGGTAGTCGACCGGCGTCAGGCGGCAGGCGTTGAAGTCGTGGCACAGGGCGGTCATGCGCGCGCCCATGACCTGAATGAGCTCGGAGGGATCCCGCAGGGCCTCTTCCGCGAAGCTGCCTTCCACCTTCAGCTTGCTTACGCCCGCGCTCACGTTTACGCGAGTGGCCTCGTAGCGGGTCTGGTAGGTTTCGCAGTCGTCGCGAATGATCGGGCCGATGGGGTCGGGGCACCGGTACTCCCGCGAGGCGGTGCAGGCGACGAGCTGCGTAAACATACCGACGAAAAGTACAGCTCTCATGACTGGAGGATCTCTTTCTGAATTTCGAAGAGTTGTACGGCACCGCGCTGGGCCAGAGACAGCATGGCGGAAAGGGCTTTCTGGCCGAAGGGTTCGCCCTCGGCGGTTCCCTGGACCTCGATGAAGTCGCCTCCTTCCACCAGGACGAAGTTCATGTCCACGTCGGCGTCCCGGTCCTCCGGGTAGTCGGGATCCAGGAGGATCTGGCCGCCCGAGACTACGCAAGAGATTGCGCAGACCGGCCGGCGCCGCATGGATTGCGAGATTTTGCCGGAGGCGATCAGCTTGCGGATGGCCAGTTCCACGGCCACCCAGCCGCCGGTGATGGCGGCGGTGCGGGTGCCGGCGTCGGCCTGCAGGACGTCGCAGTCCACCGTGATGGTGAACCCGGAGAGGGTCTCGAGATCCGCGCCGGCGCGCAGGCTGCGTCCGATCAGCCGCTGGATTTCCTCGGATCGGCCCCGTGGCCGGCGGGAGACGCGCCCCGGTGTCGATCCGGGGAGCATGCCGTACTCGGCGGTGATCCAGCCGTGGGTCTTACCGCCCCGCTTGATCCAGTCGGGGACCTGCTCGGCCACGCTGGCGGCGCACAGGACCACCGTGTCGCCGAAGGCGATCTGGACTGACCCTTCGGGATTCTTCTGGATGCCGGTTTTAATCGTAACGGGTCGCATCTGGTCGGGTTTTCTTCCGTCTTCGCGTGGCATGGAGGCTCCTTTTCGATATCCTACGCTACCTCCGGCCCGGATCGTGAGTCAACGGCCTTAGTTCCCCCATTTTTTATGTCCTCTTTTGGGAAATCTGAGGGTCAATAGAAGTAGAGCCAGGGGAAATAAGGCATCGGTTCTGTCTGTTTTGTATGGAGAAAAATCTACGGCGTCAGGATCTGGTTGGATTTCCGTAATTGCCGGAAATCACTAGTGAACTACCACGTCCCGCTATCCTGACTTTGCCAATCCAGTGACGATTTCCCACCGGACGGTTACG
>JAUXGL010000165.1 GCA_030622135.1 Deltaproteobacteria bacterium | reverse complement strand
TTTTGGCGTGGGAAGAGGCCCTTCCTCGCCGGTTGGTGGGCTGCAAGATACCATATCTTGCAGCCTTTTTCCTGTTCGTTCCCAGGGCGCGGCCGGCCTTTGTTCTCCTGAGAAGATTTTTTTAGCGGCGGCAAGTGGCGGGATATCGGACCGCTGGAATAATTAGAACCTCAGTGGGTTAGTGTGCGCTCGGATCCAGCAGCGGTTGCCTCTTCCGCAGGCGAACGCGACTTTTGTCCCGTCGATTTCTCAAGAACCTATGAAATCCTCGGGCCCAGGCCAACTTCCGCATCAGGAGTCAAATACCAATCAAACCTGGCCGAGGCCGGCCGGCGCGGTAGCGCAACTCATGCAGCCGTCGGATACGGCGATCTCTTCGTCGGCGTCTCCGGATGTGCCTCCATCAGTGTCACCCGATCCTGCATCGGCAGTGTCACCTGGTCCTGCATCGGCGCCGGGGTCGGCTCCGGCTTCGTCGTTGGTTGTTCCGGCGTCATCTTCCCCGGCGCCATCACCGCCCGCGTCCGCGTCCGATCCCCCGTCCTCCTCCACGGAAACAGTAGTATAAGTGCAGTAGAGGGACATTATAATTGGGTATGACATGCTTCCTCCTGCCGGAAATGTAGTTGCAGGTGAAGCATCGTGTTGATAGGCATTTATACAAGATGTGCCTCCAAAATCAAACCATATCTTAATGTAGTCCTCAGCAGTGAAAAAAGCTAACCAATACTTACTATTTTGAGTTAGCGCTCCGTTCTCTGTCAAGTTAAGCGTTTTCCAATCATGGTAAGATTCACCTACCTCCCACGGCTCAGAGAAATCAACCCTATTTCCCGGATAGCCGTTATTATCATCATATATACACACATATATCGTCGCGAAATGCTCCCACTTATAGTCCTCGAAAAATCCCGTCATCGAGAGAGCCCGTCCATTTTCCGGCATAGTATGCTGGAAAGCACAGTATCTTTTAGGCTGTATCGCTGACACACTCTCCCCTTTTGGCGTGTATCCAAAAACCGGGTCTATTCTCACAGGATAAACTGCATTAGAGAGCCATCCCCGGTCAACAGTAATTGTCAAAACACCTTTTTCGGGGTCTATATTTAATTCACCCCAAGTCTCGTTTCCTTCGGCATCTTTTACTTTTGGTCTGTAAATATGAAACGCCTTACCTGTTTTGTAGTTCTTGCCGCCTAATTTAGAATAATCACCTTGTTTGCTTTCGTGATAAACAGCATAAGAGCCAACTACATTTTCAGGTCTGAAATCACCTGCGTCTTTTTCTTCTTGTGTTAATTCTGGCTGATAATAGAACTTCAATCCTTTTATCTCAATCGGGAACTCAAAGATATTAGACTCTGGGGGTTCCTTTAGGATAACATCAAACTCTACTCCACCTTGTTCGTTTATAGTGAACTTGTATCCCTTTTCTTCTATTTCTTCTGGCTCCCTCGGATAGAACTCTACATCATATTTGTGGTTAGCCCATCTCAGCCTGTTTTGAGCAAGGCTCTTTTCTCCATTCTTGCCATAAGGGACATCTACTTTTAGGGAAACTTCTCCACCCCACTTGTTTAATTTCAAGTAAGGCTGTGGGGGCGAATGCTTCTCTTCTCCAATCTCTATTAAATCTCCTGATAAAGACATGAAAGCAAACTTATCTGGCTCAACTTCTTTTATCCTTAGTTCTTCAAGCTCTCTATTAGAATTATCTTCAGTAATATCCGGGGTCGTAGCATCAGTGGCTGAAACATAACCATCAGTTCTATCGAGATTGGGAGCATTGCCTGCGCCTTTTGTAAGTACTTGTGATGTAAATAGTGCAAAAAGAAACACCATTCCCAAAATCCCATAAATATACTTTCTATTCATTTTACACCTCCTATGTTTACTATTATCGCCAAATGCAGATTCGACGCAACCTGCTGACGATGAATTAACCGTATACGCGGCGCCACTATGGGAGATACGCTGATACCTAACGCGAGGCCACGTAGTTCAGCAGGCCGCCCTCGATGAGGATCTCAACCTGCCGGCGGCTGAGGCCGTGCTTGACCTTGAGCTCATAGCCCTTCTCGGGGCTGCGCACGGTAACCAGGCTGGAGCGCTTGAGCTCGGTGACGATCCAGGGAAACTCCAAGTCGTCGTCGGGCTGGATACGGCCGTAGGACCTGGAGTCCATGAACTGGAGCGGAACGATGCCGTGGTTGATCAGGTTGGACGCGTGGATACGCTCGAAGCTCTTGGCGATGATCACCAAGACGCCCAGGTAGCGGGGACACATGGCCGCATGCTCACGGCTGGAACCCGCCCCGTACCCATCGCCCGCCACGATGATGTTCGCAATCGCACTCTTCTTGTTCTTCTCCGCCCGGGCCACGAACCGGGGATCGATGCCCTGGAAAGTGTGCTGGGAGTAAGCCGGAACGTTGGAACGATACTTGAGCCACCGACCCGCCGGAAGGATGTCATCGGTGGAAATGTTGTCTCCGAGTTTCAAGACCAACTGCCCCAGCAAATGGGGCTCCAGCCGCTGGTTGGGCGACGGATCGACGATGTTGGGGCCGCGTACTACCTCCACCTTGCCCTGCTTGGGCGGAGCAATGACCATCGAATCGTCGATCGGGAAGCGCCGGGGAACCGTCAGCCGCGGCGCCGGCCGCTTCAGATCCCGGGGATCGGTAAGCACCCCGCGCAGAGCAGTGGCCGCCGCGGTCTCCGGGCTCACCAGATACACTCCCGCGTCCCGGGTGCCGCAACGTCCCTGGTAATTACGGCTGCTGGTGCGCACGCTCACCCAGCCGTGGCCGGGGGCCTGTCCGTTACCGATGCAAAACCCGCAAACACTTTCGGTGACCCGCGCGCCCGCGCCGACGATATCCTTGAGATAGCCGCGCTCCATGAGCGTGCGTAACACCTGCCGGGTCCCCGGCGCGACGATCATGTCGACGTTGGGATGCACTCTGCCCCGCCTGAGGATCAACGCCACCTTGCCCACGTCGTGGAAGGCGCCGTTGGTGCAACTACCCACGGCCACCTGCTGAACCTCGATCCCGCCGGCTTCCCGCACCGGAACAACTTTATCGGGGCTGTGGGGCAAAGCCACCATGGGAACCACCTGACCCAGCTCCACCTCGATCTCATCGGCGTACTCGGCCTTCTTGGGCATCCGCACCCGGCGGTAGCTGCGCGCGCGCGCCTGGGCCGCCATGAAGGTGTGGGTAACTACGTCGGAGGGAAACAGGGACGTAGTTACCCCCAGCTCCGCACCCATATTGGCGATTGTGGCCCGCTGGGCCACGCTGAGCGTAGCCACTCCGCCGCCGGCATACTCCAGGGCCGTGCCTACATTGTTACGGGATGCCAGCCGGCCGATGATGTGCAGGATGACGTCCTTGGCCGTGCACCACGGCCTCAGTCGGCCGCGGAGTAGCACGCGGGTAACCGCGGGGCAGACAAAGTAGTGCGGCGCGCCGGTCAGGGCCACCGCCAGCTCCAACCCCCCGGTGCCGATGGCCAGCATGCCCAGGCCGCCTAGGGTGGTCACGTGGCTGTCGGCGCCCAGGAGCAGCTGCCCGGGAACCCCGAAGCGCTCCAGGTGGACCAGGTGACCGATCCCGTTGCCCGGCTTGGAGAAGTGGATCTTGAAGTGGGCGCAGGCGGTCTGGAGAAAGCGGTGATCGTCGGCGTTCTCGGGGCCCTCCCCAAGGGTGTTGTGGTCGACGTAGCAAATGGCCAGCTTGCCCCGCAAGCGGGACTTACCCAGCTTGCCCAAGTGCAGAAAAACCATGGTGCCGGTCCCATCCTGGGCAAGCACTTGGTCAGCCCGAATGCCTACCTCCTCCCCCGGTCCGATGTTCCCAGAAACCTGGTGATCCTGCAGGATCTGATAGATGGCAGGCAAAGCCATCGGCACCCTTCCCTTCCCTACTCTGATCGGCACCCATACTAACCTGCCGATCCGCGCGGGGCAAGGCTTTTCAGATCTTGCAACTTCACGTTTAAGGAAGGTATGCTGATGCCATGGGAGAACAAGTCGCCCAGACGGCTTCCAACCTGCTGCCGCTGTTGGGAGTCCTGTTCGGCATCTTCGCCATCCTGATCACCGCCGCCATAATTCTGCGCATACGGGTCCGCAAGGAATCCGGCCGGCCCCTGAAGAAAAAGCGGGCATTGACGCCGGTCGACATGCGCTCCGAAGACGTGATCATCATCCTGGGCAGAACTTTCAACGTCATCTCCCGCGTCCCCCTGGACCCCGATTCTTCCTGGTGCAGCCTGGAGGGCGAGGAATCCCCCGCCCGCCTCACCTTCAAGGGTGACATGAGCCAGGCCTTCTACTTTCCCGGCCGGGGAGAGTTGGAAAGCGACGACCCCTTCCCGGATGAGATAAAACGCGAGGAAGGCGCCTACCAACGCACCACCGACCCGCTGCCCGTTGGCGACGACTGGAAAGTAGCCCTGTACAAAGGCCCCACCGACCGCTACCTGGCCTCCGAATCCCGCGCCGAAGTCAAGATCCTCTGGCGCGGCAAGTCCATCCCCCCCGAAGGCGTAACGATCCTGGAAGAGAAGTAGGCGAACGAGGACTACCGCAACCTTCTCCGCATAGCTCCGATAAACAAGAGCACCACAATCTGCGGAAAGAAACGCATCACTCCCCGCAGCGGCGCCCCGCGGGCTCTCGCCCCCACAGTCGCCGCCGCGCAGGCTCCGCCGCCGCCGCCGCCGCCGCTGCACCCGCCGCCCACGTCCCCCTCGCATCCACCCGAGCCCCCGTCGCAGCCGCCGGCATCCCCATCACAACCGTCGCAGTCCGATCCGCCGGTGGTGTCGCCCTCGCACCCGCCCGACACGTCGGGGTCCTCCCCGCCGCAGTCGCACCCCTGGGGATCGTCGACCAGGTAGATGTCGCCGCCGCAGCTGGTATCTACGTAAGCGGCGTCGCCGTGGGTTTTCGGAACGTGGTACTTGTCGCGTAGCTTCCGCGGGGACGGGTCGGTGATGAACTGGCCCTGGAGAAACACCCGGCAACCGGGATCTACGCCTTCGGGATCGGCAAACACGAAGGCGAAGTTGCCCTCCACCGCCCCCTCGTCGTCCCGGTGAAAGAGCACATCCAGGATCCACACGTCTCCGATAAAGGCCTCCCCCTCGAAGAGTACCCGGTCGCCCCAGGTCTCGATGTACTCGGCCCGGACGGCCGAGTGGGGCATGGGAGTTTCGCCGTCCAGGGGAGCCCGGGTCAAATCCAGATCCAGAAGGAGCACCCCGAAGCCCCGGCCCGCGGGCCCCCCCAGATCGAAGCCGCCCCAGATGAGCACACCGTCCGAACCGAAACCCGACGCATCCGAGTTGAAGTAGGCCCGCCCGCTAAAGCGCTCGGCGCCCGGCGAAAGCTCCGGGTAATCTTCGTAAACCGTCTCCTCCTCGGCCAACCAGTAAAAGTGAATGCTCCCCGGGGCGTCGATACCCGCCCGGGCCGGGAGGCCCATTCCCACCAGCAGCGGCAACACCAGAAGGGAGGAATAAATCTTGTTCACGATATACCCTAGAAATGGAGTCCCAACGTCGCCGTCAGGGCGTTCCAGCCAAGATCTTTGTCGGTTACGCTTCCGCCCAGGATGGTGGTAATCATGTCACCGTACTCGTCCTCGGCCACGAAGCGATAGTCGTACATGACGCCCACCGACAGCCAGCGGTAAAGCCGTAGGTTCAACCCGGCCCCTAAGTCCACCACGGTCAGGTTCTCGTCGTATTCCACGATCTTCCGGCCGCTCTCGGTGAACTTGTTCTGTGAAAACATGGTCCCGGCCCCCAACTCCAGGTTCAGCCGCAGGTGCCAAAACAGCGGGATGACCATTCGCAGCCCCCCGACCAGGCCGGTGTACGAGCGACGAACGCAGCCGTTGGACTGCCGCTCGGTCACGAAAACATCGTCGGATCCGAAAAAGGACTGGGAAGCCTTGACATACAAATAGAAGCGCGGGGAAAAGCCCTTCAGCTTTCCACCCACCGCCAGAAACGCCCCGGACTCCAGGCCGACCGCGTCTTCTTTTTCGAACCCCGCATTGAAGGTCACCCCGGTGTAGGGCTCGACCAGAAAGTGGGTGCCGCCGGCCGAAGCCGTCACCGGAATCAGGGCAAAAAGGAAAGCCGTCACTAAAAACAATCGTTTATAAAACATGGGTCACCTCATCCGGGTAGAAATCCATACCATCCGAGAAAACGGTTGGCTCGATTTGAATCGCAAGAGCCATGCCAGCCATTCCTGGGAATCCGGAATTGCTACAATTACGCGGGAATAACGCTGTATCCCTCCCGGATAGACACCCTTGATCTCCAATAAGGATCTTCCAAAATGGAATTGCCACGATGTGAATGAGCAGCACAGGTGTCATGGGATGAGAGCGGTTCCACCCTCAAATAGCAACCAAGGCACGTCTTGTGCCGCGCGGTGTGCGGCAACAGAATAACACATTATTAAAAACTCTACCCGGTAAGCCTTGCCGACGGCGGGTGGGTGTGCATATATGATTTTACCGTGTCCATGAAAGCACTCGCCCTTCTTCTGGTCTTACCGCTGCTGGCCGTCTGCAGCCCGAGGCCATCACCGGTCGGGGACCTGCCTTCGCTCGACGGTCTGGCACCCGATCCGCAGCGGATGCCCCGGGCCCCAAGAGAGCCGCCCGGGCAGGTGCCGGTCCGGCATATACTATGTGCCTACCGGGGCGCCAAGAATGCGCTGAAAAAGATCAAGCTGACCCGCAACGAGGCCAGAGTCCGCGCGGAGCATATTCTCAGGCTGGCGCGCGCTAAGGGGCAAGACTTCGCCAGGCTGACCAAGAAGTTCTCGGACGACGCCAACACCTCTCTGGACGGCGGCGACCTGGGAGTGGTCGGCCACGGCCAGTTGCACCCCGATCTGGAGCGGGCGGCCTTCGGCCTGGGACCCGGGCAAGTTTCCCCGGTCACCGAGAGCCCCCGGGGCTTCCACATACTCCAGCGACACTCCCCCACGGAGTTCCAGGCCGCCGAGATCGCTATCACCTACGGGGGAGCGCGGGAATCGAAGCGATACCAACTGAGAACGCCACGAACCCAGGAGGAAGCCCGAACTCTGGCCGAACAGATCCGCCGGCGGGTCCTCGGGGATTCGTCCTTCTATGCGGAGGCCAACGCCCATTCCGATCTTTTCAATCATTCCGTCGGCGGCGTCTATCCCATTTTCAAGAAAGGCACCAATCCTCCCCAGTTGGAAGAGATTGTATCCGGCCTCAAAACGAGCGAGGTCTCCAAAATCATCGAAACCGAGACCGGATTCCACATCGTAAAAAGGCTGCCCGTACAAAGAATCCAGATCCGCCAGATCCTGATCGAGTACCGGCAACCCGGCCAGGAGGCCGCCACGGTCAAGCGAAGCCGGGAGGAAACCCGGCGCCGGGCCCGCCAGGTGCGCAGCCTGGCCCTGGAACCCGACAGCGACTTCGCCGCGCTGGCGGCGGAGTACTCCAACGGTCCGGCTGCGAACCGCGGGGGCAAAAACGAGCCCTTCGGGCGCGGACAACGAATCCATGTCTTCGACCAAGCCGCGTTCTCACTCGAAATCGGGGGGATCTCCGAGATCGTCGAGGCGGAAGCCGGCTTTATTATTATCAAAAGAATCCGCTAGGGTCTGACCCCATAACGTCACCAACGACGTATGCGGCGCCTGCGCTTTTTTTTCTTGGTCTTGCGTCGTGATTTTTTCTTGGGAGCTTCCGTCTTGGATTCGATCTTTATCGCCGCGGCTTCGGGTTTCTTCGGGGGTTTTGGCTTCCTTCCCGATATCTTGTACACTCTCCGCTCCGCGATCTTTCGACTGATCCCGCAGTGCTTCTTCATCCAGTCGACCGTTTTTTCGTCTCCTTCCCAGCGGAAGGTGAACCAGGCCATCCTGGGCTCCTTCTTCAGGATGTCGGTGAGCATTTCATGGCAGCGGTAGTAACCCGTAAACGCTTCTGAAAACAACGTCAATGCATCAGCCTGGTCGTGAGCGGCCATTGCCCGGGAAGCTAACCGTGAAGCCTTTGGCACCGTATTTTCGACCATCCTGAGGACTTCGCTCAACCAATCGGAGATCACCCGACTCGTCATGCAGTGATCCTTCAACCAGGCGACGGTCTTTTTTCGCCCCTCCATCTGGAAGGAAAACCGGGCGAGCCCGGGCTCTTGCTCTAGAAGGCCGCCGACCATGTCATCGCACTCTTTAAAACCCCTCAAGGCCTTCTGAAACGCCTTCAGGGCACTCGAGTTTTTGCGGACGGCCACGGCCTGGAAGGCCTTCTTGGTTGCATCCGGCATCAGGTTCTTCACCAACCAGAGTACCTTACCTCGCCGAACCAGGCTAGCCCGGCGCACGTCCAGCTTGCGAAGCGAGGCCTTGGCATCGGCCGTAATGGTGGCCCACTCGGGAAGCTCGGTGAATTCGTTCCGGTTCTCCATGTTCTGCTTGACCGCTCGTATCTGCCGGAATACATCGAGTGCCAACTCTTTCTGGTTCGCCTGTTTCTCGAGCTTGCCGATCTTCCGCTGGATAGACAGGATCTGCTCGTCCAGGTCTCGCTTGAAGGCATGCATTTTCTCCGCCAGCGCCACTTTGCCCAGTTCGCCCTCGAGGCCGACGAGTACCTGCGGAGCGCTGTCCAGGTTCATCTTCAGAGCCACGAAATCATCCAGACCTAGTATTCGATCCTGGCAACGTTCGAATTCCTTGCGGGCCGCCTTCAGCCTCGAGCGAGCTGCTCCGATATCCTTACCGCGAACGTCGTCGAAGAAGGCGGCCAGAGGGATGTTGACGAATTCGTAACAGAGGACTGCTCCCGCCTTCTCGACTCTTTTCTCGAACAGGTCGATCTCGGGATGAGCGGCAAGCTGATCCCGGTTGTCCTCCAGGATTTTAACAGCGCTCTGGTGATGTTTCTGGGCCCGATCCAGGCTCTTTCCACGTAGAGCCGCCTGCATACTCTCGAGATGCCTCTCAATCGCGTTCACGCGGGACTGGATCCGATCGACATTGATCTCCCCCGTTTGACGGTGTCTACAGGCAACCTCCAAGCATAGGATCGAAAAACCTGCGATGAGTAACCAAAGCCAGCGAATGCGCATTTTGTGTGATGCCTTTTTGCCCTCTCTCACGACTCTGAGAAGTTCACGGCCGCAACCCAACGGCCCGCGCAGTGCTCAGAAAATATTTGCGGGCCGCGAAGATTTTCGGGGGTCAGTAGTACAAAACGCATTTTTCTCGTTATACATCAAGTCTTTAAATTCCAAAGTGGGATTTTAGCACGGCTCCGAGTTTTTAGTAAGGTCAGGGAGGAGCCACCAGAAGGCGAATGCGACTTTTGTCCCGTCGATTTCTCAGGAACCTATGAAATCCTCGGGCCCAGGCCAACTTCCGCATCAGGAGTCAAATACCAATCAAACCTGGCGTGGTCTCGGGTTGTGTCTTCGTCGAGAACAGCAACGCGGTCAGGCTCTTTGTCACCGTCGACGAGGAGGGATCTCGGGCGCTCCACACCACCAATCTAGGTATCGGCTGGACCCCGCTGAAGGTCGACTGGCCGGCGCGGCCGCTCTGCGCCGGTTTCTCGCCATCGATTGAAATGGAACCGGCTTCGCTGCTCTTGGGCCAACTGACCGTCGACGGTCCCTCGGCCTTGCGGCGTTTTTCTTTACAATAAGTTGGGTGACGCGATTCTCGGACCCGGAAGCGGGGGGATGGTTCAGTGAGCGTATTTCAGGTCTCCGTTGGTGGAATCATAGTAGCTGATGTGGGGGTTGTCGCCTGAATCCAGTGCGAGGGATGAGTACCACCCAACGGAACCGACGGCGTCCACCGTCTGGATGGCCCAGGCGCCGCCGGTCCAACGGGCATATTTCAAGACTCCGTTGTTGAAGTCGAGATAGCTGATGTGGGGATTGCCGGCCGCATCCAGCGCAATGGAGATGCCAGCGGCGCCTCCACCAGTGTCCACCGTCTGGATGTCCCACGGGCAGCAGGAGGCGCCACAGAGATGATACCCCTGCAAACAAGCGGTCGCGACGCAGGCCGCGCCTTCGCAACCGATAACATCTACCCCGGCATCATCGGGACACCCAGCGCACGCACCTTCACAGTTCAGGTAGCCCGGGTTACACTCGAAGCCGCATTGTAGACCGATGCAGATGGGTGTGCCGTTCGGGATTTCGGGACAGGGTGTGATCTCCACATTGCGTCCATCAGCGAAGCAAGTGTGCAGCTCGCGCGATTCACATGCCAGCGTCTCCAGGGGAGTGCAACGGCACGCGGCCAGGTCCTGGAAAACCCCCTCCAGAGCGGATTCAAACTCCGATCCCGACGTTACCAGCTCACTGGCTCCCGTCCCTCCCGAAGCGGCCACCAAATCGAGGAAGGCCTGGTTCGCGGTTGTCGTTACCGCAATCGCGTATACCCGCACTCCGGCTCGCCACAGCACGCTGGCCGTGGTGATCGCCCCTGCCTGTATACCGCAGGCCTCGTCTCCGTCGGTAATCAAGACAACCGCCTGGCCGTCGTTGGGATCACCGAAGTAGCCCTGCAAGCTCTGCAGGGCCGCTTCGATGGGCGTTGCCGAGTCAGTGTCCGGGTCGACCATGGCATTTGCGATGGCGTTTGCGTTGTCCCGGGACAATGGCAAGACGTCTCCCACCAGGCAAGCTCCGCCATATGGAAACTGCCTGAATCCAAGGAAGTTGCGACCCTCGCGATCATCCAGCTTCGATAGCAACTCTGCCTTCACCCAGGCCCAGGTCCCCGCACCGAGCATGCTCGACGACCGGTCCAGGAGGACGATTATCTCCGTTTCCAGACAGCCCTGTCGATCGCACAGCCCCATCGCCTCCAGGCAAAAGTCTCCCACGGCACAGGGAATGCGCGATCCGAACGTGTTGTTTTCGGGTTGTGAGGGATCTGGTCCGCAAACTTGAAAACCGTACCCGTCGGCAGTACAGCGCGTCTCGCCCGGTGTACACCATGGCCCGCAGATGCCTGACTGGTTGCAAGTCTCGCCCGTGTCGTTACATTCTCCGCAGCTGGCAGCACATACCGGGTCGGGCCCGCACTCGCGGCCGGTGCAGTCAGGCACGCACTCGGACACGCACTGCCCCGCCACATTGCAGGTATCGCCCGGGTCGTCGCATACTCCGCAACTGACACCACATACCGGGTCGGGCCCACACTGTCTCCCAGTACAATCCGACTCGCAATTGGTACACTTTCCATCCTCGCAGTCGTTGAGGCAATCGGCAATCAACTCCTCGGGCTCGTCGCAAGAGTCGAACCACCAGACATCGCCATCGCGACAGCCCCAATATGCGTGGGACTCGCAAGCGTCCACGCAAGCGCCGTTCTTGCAAACCAGTAACCCCGGGCAGTCGGTGTCGAAGACGCACTGGTCGTCCCCCTGGTCCGAGCAGCTCGCGGTGAGCATGAGTAGCAACGTCCCTGCGAAGATCGCTACAATTGTGAGACGACCCATAGTTCATCCAGGCCCAGAATTACCACAGTTTATACTACTACCAGAAAGAAATATTTGGTAGCTGGGGATGTTGCAGGGCCAGTGACAAAGTCCTGCTGTTGGGCTCAGACGCCGGTTGAGGCCGAAGGGCCGGGCATCGCCGGAGATGCATCACGATGTCGAGAATGGGGCGAGTACACGTACTTTACC
>JAUXGL010000028.1 GCA_030622135.1 Deltaproteobacteria bacterium | reverse complement strand
GCGTCTGAGCCGCCTGTGAGGTTGGTATGCTTGATCTTCCCGGACTGTAGCGGGCGGCTGACTTGCACTCGCTCAAGAACGTAAGGTATTGCCGCCTCGCCAAAAACCCACAAGTGGCAGCCCGTATCACCCTTCATTCGCGGGATGTTCGCCAGTGCGTTCTCTGCCGGAGCGGTGCCGAGACCGCGTACTCCGTCAGACTCGTTGAGCTTCCTCAGTTCGTCCTCGTTGAATGGTTCTATTCTTGGTGGTCGTGCTGGGTATGCAAGCGCAAACTCCTCCACTTTCATCGGATCCACCCTTACATTTAGGTACCTTTGGACTTGCCGTTTCTCATTTTACCAGATTCTGCATAATCCGGATGGTTTTGTCACAACAAAACCCGGCTAATGTCAACACCTAAATGGCCGCCGCTTTGCCCTTGATGCCATAGGGATTTTAGACATGCTTGAACCGTAAGCAAAAAGTACTTGTCTATCAAGGGAGAGGAACGGGCCTCAATACGCCACCGGTGCCCTTGAGATCCGGGTTACGTATTTCCTTGCGGGCACTGGGGTGGATTTGAGTGGGGCTTGACGGGCTGGTCTGTCTGCAATACACTGCGCATCCTAATCCTACCGAAAACCGAGGAGGAGATTGGATGACCGCAAGAATTCTGAGTGGGAAAGAGATCGCCAAGGATATCCGCAAGGATCTCAAGGCGGAGATCGAGGAGCTCAAGGCCAAGCACGGCATTACGCCGGGTCTGGCTGTGGTGTTGGTGGGCGAAGATCCTGCCTCCCAGGTTTATGTGCGCAGCAAGGTCAAGACCTGCGAGAGGCTGGGGGTGAACTCCATCGAGCACCGGTTTGATAAGGACTATCCGGAGAGCGACCTGCTGGCCCTGATCGACGAGATGAACGGCGACGACAGCATACACGGGATCCTGGTGCAGTTGCCCTTGCCCAAGCACATCGATGAGGAGAAGGTGCTCATCCGTATCCGGCCGGACAAGGATGTGGACGGTTTCCATCCCACCAACGTGGGCAAGATGTTGGTGGGCAAGCCGGACTTTCTGCCCTGCACGCCGCACGGCTGCCAGCAGATCCTGATGCGCTCGGGCATCGAGACCGAGGGCAAGGAGGTCGTGATCGTCGGCCGCTCCAATATCGTGGGCAAGCCGCTCGCGGCCATTCTGGTGCAGAAGGCCAAGGGTGCCAACGCCACCGTGACCATCTGCCACACCCGCACCAAGAACATGGCCGAGCACACCAGGCGCGCCGACATCTTGATCGTCGCCGCGGGCGTGCCCAAGGCGGTCACCGGCGACATGGTCAAGGAAGGCGTGGTGGTTATCGACGTGGGCGTGAACCGCATCGGCAAGACCGAGTCGGGCAAGGACAAGCTCTGCGGCGACGTCGACTTCGATACCGTTCGGGAAAAGGCCGCGGCCATCACCCCGGTCCCCGGCGGCGTGGGCCCCATGACCATCACCATGCTGATGATGAACACCGTCCGCGCGGCCAAGCTGAGGATCAAGCAATAAGACGTAGGGGCAGGCCCCCGCGCGTTTTTTGCTGCACCACGTTTTGCGTGGTGTGCCTGCCCTTTTCTCCGGGCAGACCATTTTCAGGGCACCCACGGGGCAGGAATCCATGAGCAAACTGATCGCAGTGGCGGGCAAGGGCGGCACTGGCAAGACCACCGTCGCCGCCCTGGTCATCCGGTACCTGCTGAAGACCAAGCGCACACCCATCTTCGCGGTCGACGCGGATCCGAATTACACCCTGGGGGAGGCGCTGGGCATTGAAGTCGAGCAAACCATCGGAATGATGCGGGAGGAGTTCATCGGCGAGCGGGCGGAGATTCCGTCGGGGATGTCCAAGGAGGCCGTGCTCGATCGGCAGATGCACGCGACCTTGCAGGAGGCCAAGGATGTGGACCTGCTGGTGATGGGCCGGCAAGAGGGACCCGGTTGCTATTGCTATTTGAACAACGTGCTGAGAAAGTTCATGGACATACTTGCCGCGGACTACCCCTTCGTGGTGGTGGACAACGAGGCCGGCATGGAGCACCTTAGCCGGCGCAACACCCGTAAGATCGATCTGTTGCTGGTGGTCTCCGACCACAGCGTCAAGGCCGCCCGCGCGGCCGGCCGGATCGTCTTGCTGGTCGAGGAACTCAAGCTTGAAGTCGGCCGGCGTTACCTGGTGCTCAACCGATCGCCTGACAACATCTCCAAGGAAGTGCAGGCCGAAATCGATCGCTCGGGCCTGGACGTACTGGTGAAGCTGCCCGAAGATCCCGAGGTCCAGAAGGCCGACGTGGTCGGCACCCCCCTGATCGACCTCCCTGACGACGCTCCCTCGATCGTCTCCCTGGGGCCTGCTCTGGATCCTCTTTTCTAAATGACCGGAATCCCGACAATAACCAATTGTTTTTCAGTAAGTTGCCAAATTAATTAGATCTTGAGTGTTTTTTCTATCAAGGGGTTTTATCAGCGGCAATATAATTTTTTGCATTGACATCTTGCGTAAACAGTGGGTACAAGGTCTTTCGGCGTTTTCAATGCAACGATTTCTTTGGGAAAAACACCCGAAAAAGTCAATAGGGGGATTAAACCTGTTTTTTTGTAGTCGAGGTGTTCATGGTTGACGAGAAGAAGGTAAAGAAGGAAAGCTGGACCGGGGAAGATGTGGAGGTCCTCGGGGAGACTTACGCGGAAGGCAAGCCGGATACTCCCGTGCTCTGGCGCAAGAAGTTCAAAAACCGGGAAGAGATGCTGAAGTATCTCAAGTCCGGCGAGCGTTACTGGTTCTCCGACGACTGGTACGGGAGCGAGAAGCGCAAGACTCCAGCTTAGACGAATAACAATAATTTACCCAATCCCTTTACGATAGCCTGTAAGGCAGGGAGGAAAACATGGCTGTTGATCTGCCCAAGAGAGCTTACTCGGGTGCCATTCGCGAGATCGTCGTCGGTAAAGGAGACAAGTCGTTTTGCGTGGGCGGCGAGACCGCCTATCCGTTCTATACCTTCGAGGGCAAGATACCCAATCCGCCCAAGTTCGGTCTGGACATCCTGGATATCGAGCCGGAGGGCTGGGCCGGTGCGCTGCTGGAGGTGTACGGCGATTCGGTGAAGAACCCGGTGACCTGGGCCAAGAAGTGCGTGGAGCTTGGGGCCGACATGGTGCAGCTGACCTTGCAGGGCACCGACCCCAACGACAAGAACCTGGGCGCCGATCACGCCGTCCTGGTGGCCAAGCAGGTTTCAGAGGCCATCGACGTGCCCCTGGCCATTTGGGGGACCGCCAACGCCGAGAAGGACGTCGAGGTGCTGCGTCCCATCGCCGAGGAGCTTTCGGATCGCCGCTTGCTAATCGGCCCGGTCATCGAGGAGAACCACAAGCAGTTGGGCGCGGCCTGCCTGGCCTACAAGCACGTGGCCATCGCCTCCTCGCCCATCGACATCAACCTGGCCAAGCAGTTGAACGTGCTGCTTTCAAACCTGGGCGTGACCGACGAGAACATTCTCATCGATCCCACCGTGGGCGGCCTGGGCTACGGCCTGGAGTATACCTACTCGGTCATGGAGCGGGCGCGGATGGCGGCGCTCACCCAGCAGGACGACAAGCTGCAGTTTCCCATCTACTGCAATCTGGGCATCGAGGTCTGGAAGACCAAGGAGGCCAAGCTGCCCGATTCGGAGATGAACCTGGGTGAGCACAAGCAGCGCGGTGTACTGATGGAGGCCATTACCACCTCCAGCCTGCTGGCCTCGGGGGCCGACATTCTTATCGTGAGGCATCCCGATACAATGAAGCTGGGCAAGCAGCTGGTGGCGGAGATGCTGGCCGGCTGATTGGTGCAAACGCAATGCGGGGAGGTTCGAGGAGTTATTCATGGCGGATAATGAAAAAGAAAAAAAGGCGCAGAAGCAGGAAAAGCCGCGGTTCACCACCGTGGACGCGGCGATTTTGGATTTGTGCAACAACGTGGAGATTCCGGAGATCACCTGCTGGGACCGCACCAAGAAGCAGTCGCCCCGCTGCAGCTTCGGCGAGAAGGGCATCTGCTGCCGGATCTGCTCCATGGGCCCGTGCCGCGTGGACGAGTCCAGGGAGAAGCTCAAGTACGGCGTGTGCGGGGTCGACTCCAACACCGTGGCCGCGCGCAACTTCATTCGCATGATTGCCGGCGGCGCCGCGGCCCACTCCGACCACGCCCGGGCGGGGGCCGAGACCTTCCTGGCCGCGGCCAAGGGTGAGGCCCCGGGTTACGCGATCAAGGACGAGCAGAAGCTGCTCCAGCTGGCCATGGACTTCGATGTTTCCGTCGGCGACCGTTCGGTGCAGGACATCGCCATCGAGGTGGGCGAGAAGGGCATGGGTATCTTCGGCGAGCAGTTCGGCCCCATCCCCTTGACCAAGCGCGCACCGCTCAAGCGCCAGAAGTTGTGGGCCGAGCAGGGCATGCTCCCCCGCGGGGTGGACCGCGAGATCGTCGAGATCATGCACCGCACCCACATCGGCGTGGACATGGATCCGGTCAACCTGATGCAGCAGGGCAGCCGGGCGGCCATCGCCGACGGCTGGGGCGGCTCCATGCTGGCCACCGAGCTGCAGGACATCATGTTCGGCACCCCGGTTCCCATCCTGGGCCGCTCCAACCTGGGCGTTTTGGAGAAGGAGCAGGTCAACATAGTTATCCACGGGCACGAGCCGTCCCTTTCGGAGATGATCGTGGCCGTCGTGCAGGATCCCGAGATGATCGAGAGGGCCAAGCAGAAGGGTGCCCAGGGGATTAACCTGGCCGGCATCTGTTGCACGGCCAACGAGATCCTCATGCGCCACGGCGTGCCCCTGGCGGGCAACTTCCTGCAGCAGGAGATGGCCATTATAACCGGCGCGGTGGATGCCATGGTGGTGGACGTGCAGTGCCTGATGGGCTCGCTGCCCCGGGTGGCCGAGTGCTTCCACACCAAGGTCATTACCACCAACTACCGGGCCAAGATCCCCGGCGCCACCCACATCCAGTTCGAGGAGCACGACGCCGTCGAGACGGCCAAGAAGATCGTCCGGGCGGCCATCGATAACTTTCCGAATCGCAAGGAGGTCTACATCCCCGACGTCGAGTGCGACCTGATCGGCGGTTTTTCCCACGAGACCATCAACTACCTGCTGGGCGGCATGTTTCGCGCGTCCTACAAGCCGCTCAACGACAACATCATCAACGGCCGCATCCTGGGCGTGGCCGGCGTGGTGGGCTGCAACAATGTCAAGTGCGAGCACGACGCCGGGCACATCGATTTGGTCAAGGAGCTGATTGCCAACAACGTGTTGGTACTCCAGACGGGCTGTTCGGCGGTGGCCTGCGCCAAGGCGGGGCTGATGCTTCCCGAGGCGGCCGCCAAGTATGCCGGTCCCGGCCTGGCCGAGGTCTGCGAGACGGTGGGTATCCCGCCGGTTTTGCACATGGGTTCGTGCGTGGACAACTCGCGCATCCTCATGGCCGCCACCGCCATGGTAAAGCAGGGCGGCCTGGGCGACGACATCTCCGGCCTGCCCGTGGCCGGCGCGGCGCCCGAGTGGATGAGCGAGAAGGCCATCTCCATCGGGCACTACTTCGTGGCCTCGGGCGTTTACACCGTCTTCGGTACCACCTGGCCCACCACGGGCGCCAGCGAGCTCACCGACTTGCTTTTCAACGGGTACGAAGAGATTACCGGCGGCAAGTGGGACTTCGCCCTGGAATCCAACGTGCAGGCCCAGAAGATGATCGACCACATCAAGAAAAAGCGCGAGGCCCTGGGCATCGAAAAGGCCCGGAAGCGTATCCTTTACGACATGGCCATGCGCCGTGAGCTGGACGCCGGATAAGGAGTGATACCATGTCAAAGATAATCGCATCCGCAGCCATCACGGGGGGATACAAGATCATGGAGCGTGTCGAGAAGAAGTACCGGGACGCTCTCGACAAGTACGGGCCCGACCAAGAGGTGGCCTTTCCCAACACCGGGTACTACCTGCCGGTCATTTACGGCATCACCGGCATTCCGGTGAAGACCCTGGGCGACATGCGGCAGATCCTGGAGATGGGCCGCTCGATCATGCCGCCGCCGGTGAAGAAGGAGCACCACCTGCCCTACCTGGCCCCGGCGCTGGACGCGGGCATGGTTACCTTCTTTGCCGAGGAAATCGAGGAGGCCATCGATCACTACCTGGTCGACCCGGATTTCTACCAGATGGGCGAGGATCCCACCGAGGAGAAGCTGTGGCTGGGCGCGGCCGACGACGTGATCCTGAGAAAGCGCGGCGTCGAGTTCGTCGACGGCACCGCCCCCGGGTTCGCCGCCATCCTGGGCGCTCCCGAGGATCCCAAGGTGTCCGTCAAGATTGCCACCGAGCTACAGGAGAAGAACCTGTACGTGTTCATGTCCGCCGACTCCGAGGGCCGCACCATGTCGAAGCAGCTCCAGGACGAGGGCGTGCAGATCGGCTGGCCCACGAGGCTGGTGCCCTTCGGTCCCAGCACGTCGGCGACCGTCTTCGCCGCGGGTTTCGCCACCCGCGCGGCCATGAGCTTCGGCGGGATCGAGCCGGGCGATTACAGAAAGATCCTGATCTACAACAAGGACCGCATCTTCGCCTTCGTCATGACCTTCGGGCACGTGAACGACGAGTGGTATGCCAACGCCGGCGGGGCCCTCAACTGGGGGTTTCCGGTCATCGCCGACACGCCCATCCCCGAGGTGCTGCCTACCGGCATTTGCACTTACGAGCACGTGGTCTCCAACATTCCGCACGACAAGATGGTGTCCAAGGCCGTGGAGGTGCGCGGGTTGAAGGTCACCGTGTCCAAGGTGCCCGTGCCGGTGTCCTACGGGCCGGCCTTCGAGGGCGAGCGGGTGCGCGGCGACAACATCTACGCCGAGATGGGCGGTCCCAAGGCCCCCACGGTGGTGGAGTGGACCACCTCCAAGCCCATGGATCAGATCGAGGACGGCCGGATCGAGTTGATCGGTCCGGACATCGACGAGATGGAGCCGGGCAGCCGCTTCGGCATGGCGGTGGTGGCCGAGGTAGCCGGCCGCACCATGCAGGACGACTTCGAGCCGATCCTCGAGCGCCAGATTCACCACCTGGTCAACTACGCCAAGGGCGTCATGCACATCGGCCAGCGCGACATCGCCTGGTACCGCATCGGCAAGGACGCCTACCAGAAGGGCTTTCGTCTCAAGCACATCGGATCCATCCTGCACGCCAAGTACCACGGCGAGTTCGGCAGCATCTGCGACAAGGTGCAGGTGAAGATCTACACACAACCGGAGCAGGTCGAGGAGATTCTCAAGAAGGCCCGGGATGTGTACAAGGTGCGCGACGCCCGGGTGGAGGGCATGACCGACGAGGACGAGGCCACCTACTATTCCTGCACCCTGTGCCAGTCCTTCGCCCCCAACCACGTCTGCGTGGTTACCCCCGAGCGCACCGGTCTGTGCGGCGCATACTCCTGGTTGGACTGCAAGGCCGCCTTCGAGATCGATCCCACCGGCCCCAACCAGCCGGTGGAGAAGGGCGCCATCATCGACGAGACCAAGGGCCAATGGGAAGGTGTCAACGCCTTCGTCAAGCAGGCCTCGCGCGGCAACATCGAGCTGTTCAACGCCTACTCGATCATGGACAACCCCATGACCTCCTGCGGCTGCTTCGAGTGCATCAGCGCCCTGGCGCCCATGTGCAACGGCATCATGGCGGTCGACCGCGACTACGCCGGCATGACCCCCTGCGGGATGAAGTTCACCACCCTGGCCGGCAGCGTGGGCGGCGGCGCGGTGACCCCGGGGTTCGTGGGCCACTCCAAGACCTACATCGTCTCGAAAAAGTTCATCAAGGCCGAGGGCGGCGTCAAGCGCATCGTGTGGCTGCCGAAAAGGCTCAAGGAATTGATCAAGGAGAAGTTCGAAATGCGTGCCAGTGAAGCCGGCATCCCCGACCTGCTGGACCGGATCGCCGACGAGACCGTAGGCACCACCGAGGAGGAGATACTTCCGTTTTTGACCGAGAAAGAGCATCCGGCGTTGAGCATGGATCCCTTGATGTAATTCGCCCGAAAGGAGAGAACCGATGGGTCTCACGGGTATACAGATTTTTCAGATGCTTCCGAAAACCAATTGCAAGGAGTGCGGGGTTCCCACCTGCCTGGCCTTCGCCATGAACCTGGCGGCCGGGAAGGTGGAGCTGTCGGCCTGCCCGTACGTCTCCGACGAGGCCAAGCAGAAGCTGGCCGCCGAATCCGCTCCACCCATCCGCACGGTGGAGATCGGAACCGGGGCGGGAGCCTTCAAGGTCGGCGGGGAGACGGTGCTCTTCCGTCACGAGAAGACCTTCTTCAATCCCACCGGACTGGCCGTGCTTACGAGCGATGATGAGCCGGAGGATTCCGTTGCCGGAAAGCTCAAGCGCTTCAACGAGTTCGCCTGGGATCGGGTGGGTTTGACCCTGCAGGCCGATGCGGTGGCGGTGCGCTCCAAGAGCGGAGACGCGGCCAAGTTCAAGGCCCTGGCCGAGAAGGTCAAGGCGGAGACCAATCGCGGCATCATCCTGATGACCGAGGATGCCCAGATGATGGCCGAGGGCGTGGCCGCCTGCCATGATCGCAAGCCTTTGCTATACGCCGCCACGCCGGACAACGCCGAGGAGATGGTCAAGCTGGCCAAAGAGCACAAACTGCCGCTTTGTGCCAAGGCGGGCGATCTGGAGGCGCTGGCCGCACTGGTTGAGAAGCTCACCGGCGCGGGCGTGCAAGACCTGGTCATCGACCCGGGCTCGCGGCAGATCGGCCGGGTCCTGCACGACCAGATTCACATCCGCGAGGCCGCCGTCCAGAAGAAATTCAAGCCCTTCGGTTTTCCCACTATCGTGCTGCCCTTCGAAATGACCGACAGCTTCCAGATGGAGACGGTCTATGCCTCCATGGCCCTCTGCAAGTACGCCGGCGTCGTGGTGCTCTCCGATTTCCAGGGCCACAACCTGTTCAACCTGTTGCTTCAGCGGCTGAACATCTACACCGACCCCCAGCGGCCCATGAAGACCGAGCAGAAGATCTACGAGATCAACAACCCGGGCCCCGAGAGCCCCATATTGTGTACCACCAACTTCTCCCTGACCTACTTCATCGTCTCCGGAGAGATCGAAAACAGCCGGGTGCCCTCCTATTTGGCCGTCATGGATACCGAGGGTCTGTCGGTGCTCACCGCCTGGTCCGCGGGCAAGTTCGTCGGCGACCTGCTGGGCGAGTTCATCAACAAGACCGGGATCAAGGACAAGCTAAAGAAACGCAACGTGATCGTACCGGGCTACGCCGCGGTCATCATGGGCGACCTGGAGGAGGAGCTGGGCTCGGACTGGGAGGTTCGCGTAGGCCCCCGCGAGGCCAGCAACATTCCGTCCTATCTTAAGGAAAATTACTCGTAGGGGCGGGCTTTAGCCTACTCCGCCGTAGTAGCCTACGGCTACGAAGGCTGGAGTCCCACCCGTGTTACGGAGGGATACCATGTTCAGAATCATTGCCGAGAACATCAACGTTATGTACAAGACGATCGGTACGGCCATGAAGGAACGCAACAAGGAACCCATCCAGGAAATGGCCGAGAAGCTGGTTGCCAACGGGGCGGATCTTTTGGACATCAACCTGGGCCCGGCTCGCAAGGGCGGAGAAGAGCTGATGGCCTGGGTGGTCGAGACCGTGCACGCGGTGTGCTCCAAGCCCCTGTACCTGGATACCTCCAACGTAGCCGCCATTGAGGCCGGGCTGAAGGTCCACAAGGAGTCGGCCGGCAAGGCGGTGATCAACTCCATCTCCGCGCGCCCCGAACGCATGGATAAGCTCTGGCCCCTGGCCGCGAAGTACAACGCCGGGGCGGTGGCGCTGGTTTTGGGCGTGGACGGTATCCCCCGCGACGCGGCCGAGCGGGCCGCCAACGCCGCCATGCTCATGGCCGCGGCGGCGGATGCCGGGGTTTCCCCCGAGGACGTGTGGATCGACCCCATCGTGATCCCGGTGAACTCCCAGCAGCAGCAGGTGGGCTACTGCACCGAGTTCATCGGCATGCTGCCGGAGATGGCCCCGGGCTATTCCAGCACTTGCGGCCTTTCCAATGTTTCCAACGGCTCGCCGGAGAAGTTGCGCCCGCTGCTCAACCAGTGCTACCTGATGATGCTCAAGCACGTCGGTTTGACCTCGGCCATCCTCGACGGGTTGGACCGGGAGATCCTGGGCATCGCCCGGGGCGAGCGGGCCGACCTGGAGAAGCTGATCGGCGACACCATGGACGGCAACCCGCCGGACATGTCGAGCCTGAACGAAGAGCAGGTCAGCTTCGTCAAAACCACCAATATGATCATGGGAAAGACGCTATACAGCGACTCCTGGCTGGATTTATGAGCAGTAGCGATAAGCCGGGCGAATCAAGACGCCCGGAGCTTGCCGACACCGCGAACGGCGCGGTGCCGCCGATACCGCGCCAGACCAACTACGACGACGCCGAGCGGCTGGCCCGGGAACCCATGGCTCGTCTCGATCCAAAGGTGCAGGCCCAGCGCTGCGGCGGGCGGGTGATCGAGTCCGCCCGGGCGTATTCGATTGTCCGGATGGATTTCTTCAACACGCCCGTCGACGTCAAGTTCCCCGACGGCATGGTGACCAGTCCCCAGGTGGAGGAGATCTCCATCTGGGAGCGCATCCTGATCCTGCACTACCTGGGCGGCGACGCCGTTCCGCCGGCCCACACCGAGTGGATCGGTTTCCAGCAGGTGCCCTCGGGCGGATTTTACTTCGACGCCTTCAAGCGCCGCGCCCACGATCCGCTGGCGAAAGTCTTTGGGCGCGAGCCGGTGAAACTGCTCGAAGCCGGAGCGCTAATCGGGGCCGGGCCGGCCGAGTTCGGTGATGCGGCCGTCCTGGTCCGGGCGTTTCCCAAGGTATCGGTCGCGGCCGTCGTCCACGCCGCCGACTGTGAGTTCCCCGCCGACGCCAAGATTCTCTTCAAGTCATCCATCGACGCCTACTTCTGTACCGAGGACATAGCCGTTCTCGGCGGCCTGGTGGCCGGTAGGCTGATCAAGGCATTCAAGCACCTCAAATGACCCCGGCCATAAAAATCGCCGTCAGCGGCAAGGGAGGCGTGGGCAAGACCACCGTGGCCGCGCTCTTGGTGCGGCACCTGGCCGCATCGGGAAAGCGGGTCTTGGCCATCGACGCCGACCCGGTGGCCAGCCTGGGCGGGGCGCTGGGGATAAAGGACCACGAAAAGATCCGGCCCATCGCCGACATGAAGGACCTGATCTTCGAGCGCACCGGCGCCAAGCCCGGCACCATGGGCGGGTTCTTCAAGATGAACCCCAAGGTGGACGACATCCCCGAGAAGTTCTCGGCGGTGAAGGACAACATCCACCTGATGGTCATGGGTACGGTGGAGCACGGCGGCTCCGGCTGCGTCTGTCCCGAGAGCGTCCTTTTGAAGAACCTGGTCCAGCACCTGTTTTTGTTTCAAGACGACGCTCTGGTCCTGGACATGGAGGCCGGGGTGGAACACTTGGGCCGGGCCACCGCCAAGGCGGTCGGCCTCCTGCTTTCGGTGGTGGAGCCGGGGGCCCGCTCCATCCAGGCGGCCCGGATGATCCGCGACCTGGCCGCCGACATCGGATTGGATAAGCTTGCGGTGGTGGCCAACAAGGTGCGCGGCCCCGAGGACGAGAAAGCCATCGCCGCGGCCCTGCAAGGATTTTCGGTGCTGGGCTATCTGCCTTACGATCCGGAGCTGGTGGAGGCCGATCTGGCGGGAAGACCGGCCTACGACGGACCGGACGGTATCCCAAAGCCGGTGCGATCAGTTCTGGATGCCGTCGAAAAAATGGGGTCAGGTAATACCACTTGACACTTATAAGCGGAGGCTGCTCGCCTGCCGCCGTTCCATCCACTCTTTCAGTTGACCCGTCGCACCATCTCGGCGAATCTTGCCGAGTAGCTTGGCGACCTGCGATGACCCCGCTTCTACTGATTTAGGTTGAGTGCCTCGATGGTTTGCCTCATCAGATACAGGTGGTTCTTGTTGTCTTTGAAGGACTGGAATCCAAGTCTTTTGTACCAGGCCTGAGCTTTGTTGTTCTTCGCATTCACGATGAAAGCCGTCCAGGCTATCTCGTTTTTCAACGAGCGAGCCATTGCATCAAGTAGAAGATGAGTTCCGAGTCCCTTTCCTTGGATTTCCAAGTGGACCGCCAGGCGGCCCAGTCTTATCCCCGGGACCGTGGGGTACCGAGGCATTTTCCTGGCAATGTCCTCTGGCAGGAGATCCAGGTTGGCGGATGCCATGGAGAGGGAATAGAAGCCGTGCAGCCTACCCGAGGAAGATTCGACGGTAACAAATACTGCAGCAAAGTTTCGCCTTGTATCTTGCGAGGCCTGCTGGTGCAGATAACGGTCAAGGGCAGGATCTCCGCAGGCGAAAGACTTCCGATCATGAGTCGCGGAGAGAGGTTCGATTGTGTAGTTGTTTCCGAGTGATACGGTTTTCATCGACCAGAACCGCGGCGTTTGTACTGTCTGGCCGCTGCTTTCAATGCAGGGGTGGGTTTCGGTGGGTTCATGATGGCTTCGGCAAATGCCTCCTGATCCCGTTGGCTCAGGTCCAGTATTTCGTGCTCACGGATAACCTTCCGAGCCGCTTCTGTCACCGATTTGAGCACGAAGTTGGTCAGGGTTTGGCCCTCGATTTTGGATGCTCTTAGAAACATCCTCTTCAGCTTCGAGGGAATTCGTGCTTCCAATCGATCCATTTTCTCCGCATTTCTTGCCATGACGTACTCCTAATTTTAGGCTATTGTACGGCAATAAGCCGTACTAGTCAAGCAGAAATTTCTCCAAAAATCAAATGCGAATACGGCATTTCGAGGATCCGGGGAGATTTGCCGGTAGGTCTGGTCTTCCCCAAGTTTCAAGTAGATAAAAAGACTCGACTTTTTGCGAGACCGTCGGATATGATTGGTTTTGGCTTTTTGACACGCATCAGGCACAGCGCGGCTCCGCACCCAAGGGCACACCGAAAGGTGCTGCTTCGCTTCGCTCAGCTGCGGCAAACAACGCCGCCGCAACCCAATGACCCGCGCGGTACTCTCAAAATTCGCGCGGGGCGCGCGAATTTTGGCGGTTAGTAGTATAGAAGTTTAGAGGGAAGGAACTTACACCACACAAGCGGGGTGTTTCCATGGGCCTTGCCAACAGACTTGGGGAAAAGGGGTTTTCGTTGCTGGCCGAGGTCGATCCGCCCAAGGGGGCCGATCCCTCCGCTTTTTTAGACGCGGTTCTTTGCATCAAGGGGCGTGTCGACGCGGTCGCGGTGACGGACGGCGCCCACGCGATCATGCGCATGACCCCGCTGGCGCCTTGCCGCCTGCTCCTGGACCGCAACGTGGAGCCGGTGATGGTGCAGAACGGACGCGATCGCAACCGGCTTTCTTTCCAGGGGGATCTGCTGGCCGCCTGGGCGCTGGGCGTTCAGAGCGTGCTGATCAAGGAGGGACAGGATCCCGCCGTGGGAGATCAGCCCATGGCCAAGAGCAGCGGAGATCTGAACCTGGAAGTGATGCTTCAGTGCATCCAGCGACTCAACGCCGGAGAGGATTTGGCCGGGGAGGCCCTGCAGGGCCAAACCGGTTTCACGGTCGGGGCGGCTATCGACGTCTCCGACGACGCCGACCAGAACCGGCGCAAGGCCGAGGGCCTTTCCAAGCTGTCCGAGCTGGGCGCGCGCTTCGTGGTCCTGGGCCCCACGTACGACGTCAATGTCATTGATATTTTCAAAGCGGCGGCCGATGCGGCCGGCGTCGAGCTGTTCGCATCGCTCATGTTCTTAAAGTCGGTCGCCATGGTTCGCTATTTGAATAACCTGCCCGGCGCCCCCAGCATTCCCCACGAGTTCCTCAAGCAGATGATGAGCACGCCGGTGAAGAAACAAGCGGGAATGGAGATCGCCAGGAGCTTTCTAAAAGACATTGAAACCAAGTGCCAGGGCGCCGTGCTGATCGCCCTGGGTTGGGGAGCCCGTTTGCCGGAGTTTTTGACCCTGATAGGCCGATAAGAGGATATGCGCTCGATACCTTGCGACGGCTCGATGTTGACCATGGCGCCGGAGCTGGCCGGAGGGCCGGGGTTCGAGAAGATCCTCTGCCGGATGATCGAACAGACCCCCGGGGGGATAATGCTGGTCGACTGCGAACATGTGGTGAAGTTCGCCAATCCGGCGGCCCGTCAGATCATGGGGGTGGTGACCGGGGGACTGCTCGAAAGGCACCTGTCGGATCTCTTCGGCGACAACTATCTCCGGATGTTGCTGTACCAGGGGGCCATTCCCGATCCGGCCATGGCGGTCGGCTTGCTGGAGCGCATTCCCCACGAGGTTCGTTTGCGCACCGCGGGCGGGAAAGAGCGCTGCGTCAGGGTGGAGTACATCGGCGCGGAAGAACAGGAAGCCGGATCGTACATGTGCTTCCTGACCGACATCACCGACATTCAGCAGCTGCAGTTGGAGCTGCATCGGCGTAAAACGTTCTTCCACAATCTGATCGAAACCTCGGTGGACGGGATCATCTCCGCCGATATGCAGGGCAAGATCATCCTGTTCAACAGCGGAGCCCAGCGGATTTTGGGCTACACCAAGGACGAGGCTTTCGCTTCGTTGCACACCACCCGCCTCTATCCGGAGGGGGAGGCCCGGAACATCATGTGGCGCATGCGCAGCGACGACTACGGGGGCAAGGGCAAGCTCCTGCGCCACGAGCTGATCGCCGTCACCAAGGACGGACGGCAGATCCCCATGAGCATCTCCGGGGGGATCATCTACGACGGGAAGGAGGAGATCGCCAGCTACGGCATCTTCACCGACCTCCGGGGCATACAGAAGATCGAGCACGATCTGCGGCAGACTCACAAGATGCTGTTGCATTCGGAGAAGATGGCCGGTCTGGGGCGCCTGGCCGCGGGCGTGGCGCACGAGATCAACAATCCCATGTCGGGGATCACCCTCTACAGCAACCTGCTCCTGGAAAGGCTGGGGGAGGATCACCCGGAGGCCGAGGATCTCCACGTCATCATCAACGAGACCGAGCGCTGCAAACAAATCGTCTCCGACCTGCTGGAATTCTCCCACCAGACCACCTACGAGCAAACCGGCGTGAACGTCAACGAGCAGATCCGCAAGGCCCTGGTGATTATGCGGATGCAGCCGCTTTTCCACAACATCGAGGTGGTAACCGAGCTGGAGGAAGAGCTGTCGCGCATCTGGGGAAATGCCATCCGCCTGAACCAGGTTTTCAGCAACATCATCGTCAACGCGACCCAGGCCATGGATGGGCGCGGCAAGCTGACCATTATCACCCGCCACCGCTCCAACCGCGACATGGTGGAGATAGTCATAACCGATACCGGCCCGGGCATCGACAAAGAGATCATTTCCCAGGTTTTCGACCCCTTCTTCACCACCAAGGCCAAGGACGGCGGCACCGGGCTGGGGCTGTCGGTCTCCTACGCCATCGTCAGGGAGCACAAGGGTTCCATCCGGGTGGAGTCTGTCTTGAGGCAGGGCACCAGCTTTACCCTGCGCTTTCCAATTCTTCAGCAGGAGGCGCCGGGAGAGGTGTAATGAGCGAAGCCATCAGCCCAAAGCAAAGCAGCGCACATCTGCCGGCGGCGCTGAAACAGGCCGGCCTGGATGTCGAGGCCTGCTATCAGTGCGGGCGCTGCTCGGCCGGCTGTCCGGTGTCGGCCTGCTTTGACTTGCTGCCCATGCAGGTGGTGCGGCTGTGCGTCTACGGGCAGGAGGACCTGCTGCAAAGGAGCCAGACCATCTGGTTGTGCGCCGCTTGCGAGACTTGCACCACCCGGTGTCCCAACGGCATCGACATCGCCGGGGTGATGGACCTGCTGCGCCGGCGTGTGCTGGCCCAAAAGCTGAAGCCCGGCCAGCCCCGGGTGGCCGCTTTCCATAAATCTTTTCTGCGCTCGGTGCGGCGCTGGGGCCGCACTTACGAGGCGGGGATGCTGGGCGCTTACAAGCTGCGCACCGGCGATTTCTTCGGGGATCTGAAGCTGGGGCTGGCCATGCTGAGCCGCGGAAAACTGCGAATGCTGCCCCGGCGGATCCGCCGCCGGCGCGAAGTGAAGAAGATATTCAAGCAGAAGGGGAAGATCGAGTGAGGCTGTCCTATTATCCGGGATGCTCGCTGACCGGCACGGCCCGCGAGTACGATCACTCCGTTCGGGAGGTGGCGCGGCTTGTGGGTATCGAGCTTTCAGAGATCCCGGATTGGAACTGCTGCGGCGCCTCGTCCGCGCACATGACCGATCACGAGCTGGCCATCCGGCTGTCGGCCCGGAACCTGCTCCTGGCCCAACCGGAAGGCCGGGATGTCCTGGTGCCCTGCGCGGCCTGTTTTCAGAGACTGCGCCGTGCCGATCTGGCCTTGAAGAAAGATCCGAAGCGCTGGGGGGTTTCGGACTACCGGCCAAGCTTCAAGATCGTTCATGTGACCCCGCTGCTCTCCCGGCCGGACTTTCTTCTAAAAATCCGGGAGCAGGTGACTCGTCGGCTCTCCGGGCTCCGGGTGGCCTGCTACTACGGCTGCCTGTCGCTGCGGCCGCCCGCGGTCACCGGGGCGGTCCGGTACGAGGATCCGCGCGGCCTCGATCTCATCACGGAGGCCCTGGGCGCCGAGCCGGTAAGCTGGTCGCACAAGACCGAGTGCTGCAGCGGCAGCCTGACCATGGCCCGGCCGGACATCGCCCGCGCGCTGGTCTCGGACATCGCAAAGGCCGCCGGCCGCGCCGGTGCGCAGGCGCTGGTGGTCGACTGCCCCATGTGCCACGCCAACCTGGAGTCGCGCCAGTCCGACGATTCCCCGCTGCCGGTGTTCTTCGCCACCGAGTTGATAAATCTGGCTGTCACCGGCAAGAGCACCAGGAAGCAGTGGAGGCAACACCTGGTGGATCCCCGGCACCTGCTCGGGTCGGTGGGGTTTTGAGAGATGAGCAACGCCGGCAAAAATACAGGTAGCCCGGCGCCGGTCGGCGCCGTCATGGTCGTCGGCGGGGGCATCGGCGGAATGCAGGCCTCCCTGGATCTGGCCAACTCGGGGTTCAAAGTCTACCTGGTGGAGGAGCAGACGGCCATCGGAGGGAAGATGGCGCAGTTGGACAAGACCTTCCCCACCAACGACTGTGCCATGTGCATCGTATCGCCGAAGCTCGTGGAGGTCGGTCGTCACAAGAACATCGAGATCCTTACCCAGACCCGGCTGGAGTCGCTCACCGGATCCGTGGGGCATTTCCGGGCCCAGCTGACCGGGGGACCGCGCTTCGTTCTGGTGGACAAGTGCACCGGCTGCGGCGAGTGCGTGGACAAGTGCCCCGTCGAGATCCGCGACGAGTACAACCTGGGCATGAGCGCCCGCCGGGCCATCTACAAGCAGTACGCCCAGGCCATCCCCGGCGCCTATGCCATCGACAAGGCCGGCCGGGCGCCGTGCAAGGAGGGCTGCCCCGCCCACATCAGCGTGCAGGGATACGTGGCGCTCATCGCCGCGGGACGCTTCGCGGAGGCGCTGGCCCTCATCCGACGCAACAATCCCTTTCCGTCGGTCTGCGGCCGCGTCTGCACGCATCCCTGCGAGCAGGCGTGCAGCCGCGCCCAGGTGGACGAGCCCGTGGCCATTCGCGAGCTGAAGCGGTTCGCCGCGGACTACGAGCTTCGGCACGGCCCGCCCCGGCTGCCCGAGCCCGGGGCGGATCGCGAGGAGCGGGTGGCCGTGGTCGGGGGCGGGCCCAGCGGGCTGACCGCGGCCTACTTCCTGCGGCTTTCGGGTTACCGGGTTACGGTCTTCGAGGCCATGCCCAGGCCGGGCGGCATGCTGCGTTACGGCATCCCGGCGTACCGGCTTCCCCGGGATGTCCTGGACCGCGAGATCAAGGGAATCCTGGATCTGGGCATAAGCGTCCGGACGAACCAGAGATTCATGCGGGATTTCACCATCGACATGCTGAAATCGGAAGGTTACCGGGCCGTGTATCTGGCTACCGGTGCATGGGCCAACGCGAGGATGCAGGTACCCGGGGACGATCTCGAAGGTGTTCTGGTGGGAACCGAATTTCTCGCCGGCGCTCAGTTGGGTAGGCCGACCCCCGTGGGCGAGAAGGTGGTGGTGGTCGGCGGAGGAAATACGGCCGTCGACGCCGCTCGGACCGCCCTGCGCCTGGGAGCTCTGGAGGTGACCATTCTTTACCGTCGCTCGCGCAAGGAGATGCCCGCCCTGGCCCACGAGGTTGAGGCGGCCGAGGAAGAAGGCGTCCGGGTTCACCTTCTGGCCGCTCCGACCCGGTGCCGGGGAGAGAACGGCAAGCTTACGCGGCTGGAATACATCGGGATGGAGCTCGGCGAGCCGGATCGGAGCGGCCGGCGGCGACCCGTTCCCATCCAGGGTTCCGAGACGGTCCTGCGGGTGGATACGCTGATCGTGGCCATCGGTCAGCGGGCGGAGTTGGACTGGTTGCCGGAGGCGGAGCGCCGGCGCTCGGCTTCCTCGGATCGGCGCGGCTGGCTGGTTTTCGATCCGGTCACGTTCGAGACCGTCCTGCCGGGCGTGTTTGCCGGCGGGGATCTGGCCACCGGCCCGGCCACCGCGATCGAGGCCATCGCCGCGGGGAGGGAGGCGGCCGTCTCCATCGACCGTTACCTGAGCGGCGGGGATCTTCGCGCCGGGCGGCCCTCGAACCCCCCGGTTGCCCGGGTGCGGACGGAGGATTTGAAGAAGGAGCCCCGGCGGCGTCCCGAGATGCTCGATCCCGAGGTGCGCAAAAACAGCCAGGAGGAGGTCGAGCAGTGCCTGACCGAGGAGCAGGCGGTGGCCGAGGCGAGGCGCTGCCTGTCCTGCGGGGTATGCTGCGAGTGCTACCAGTGCGTGGAAGCCTGTGCGGCCGGTGCCATCGATCACCGGCAGGTCGCCACGACCAGGGAGGTGGACGTCGGCTCGTTGATCCTGGCGCCGGGATTCGAGGTGATTCCTCCGCAGGTACGCCCCGAGTTCGGCTACGGCCGCTGCCAAAACGTGATTACCAGTATCGAGTTCGAGCGCCTGCTTTCCGCCTCCGGTCCGACGGAAGGCCACGTTCGCCGGCCCTCGGATGGCGCCGCACCCCGGCGCATCGCCTGGATCCAGTGCGTGGGCTCGCGGGATCACTCCTGCAACCGCGACTACTGCTCATCGGTCTGTTGCATGTACGCCACCAAGGAGGCCCTCATCGCCAGGGAGCACGATGAGCGCATAGAGTCCACCATCTTCTATATCGACCTGCGCGCCTTCGGGAAGGGCTTCGACGAGTATGTCGAGCGGGCGCGGGAGCATCACGGTGTGCGCTATGTGAGGGCCATGGTAAGCCGGGTGTTCGAGGATCCAATCACCGGGAACCTGGAGCTTCGCTACGTGGACGAATCCGGGCGGCGCATCGACGCGGAGTTCGACCTGGTGGTGCTCTCGGTGGGGCTGCAGATATCCGCGGAGGTTCGGGACCTGGCCAGGCGCCTGGATGTGGACCTGGACGAGTTTGGTTTCGCCCGGACGAAGGCGCTCAGGCCCCTGGTTTCCAGCCGACCCGGCGTGTTCGTCTGCGGTGTGTTCAACGAGCCCAAGGACATCCCCGAGACGGTGAGCGAGGCCAGCGGGGCCGCGGGGGAGGCCGCAACCGATCTCTCTGTGTCGCGGGGATCCCTGGTCGTCGAGGAGGTGCTTCCGCCGGAGAGAAGCATACCCGAGGACGATCCGCTCCGGATCGGTGTTTTCGTTTGCCACTGCGGCATCAACATTGCCGCCATCGTGGACGTTGTCGCGGTGACCGAATACGCACGGAGCCTTCCCGGTGTGGTCTACGCCGACCATGTTCTTTACACCTGCTCCCAGGACAGCCAGGAGAAGATGCGCGAGATCATCCTGGAGCAGGGACTCAACCGCGTCGTGGTGGCCTCCTGCTCACCGCGTACGCACGAGCCGCTGTTTATGCAGACCCTCTCCCAGGTCGGGTTGAACAAGTACTTTTTCGTCATGGCCAACATCCGCGACCAGTGTAGCTGGGTGCACCGATTAGACCACCGGAGGGCCACCGAGAAGGCCAAGCGGCTCGTGCGCATGACCGTGGCCAACGTGTCTTGGGCCCGGCCCCTTCAGGAGCGCGAGTTCGAGGTCAACCCCGGCCTGCTGGTGATCGGCGGTGGCCTGGCCGGGATGACCGCGGCTCTGGTGGCGGCCCGCCAGGGGTTTGAGGTTTTCTTGGTGGAGAAGGAGGCCGAACTGGGCGGCAACCTGAAGAACCTGCGCCGGACGTCCCGCGGCGATAGCGTGGGCGACTTCCTGCGCAAACTGGTAGGGGAGGTGATTGAGCATCACAAAATCCGGGTGTTTGCCGCTTCGCAGGTAGTCGAGCACAGCGGTTACGTCGGCAACTTCGAGACGGAGATCATGACGCCGGCGGGAGGCTCGCGCATACTCAAGCACGGGGCCGTCTTGGTGGCCACCGGCGGCAAAGAGGCCCGGCCGAGCATCTTCGGGCTTTCCGAACACGAGAATGTCTGGACCCAGACGGAGTTCGAGCAGCGGTTGTACGATCGGCTCGGCCTGGGCCTGCGCTTTTCCCATGTGGTGATGATCCAGTGCGCCGGATCCCGCGGAGATCCGCTGCCCTACTGCTCGCGGGTTTGCTGCAACCAGGCCATCAAGAACGCTCTCGCGTTCAAGCGCCGCTTCCACGACGCGCGGGTGGACATCCTCTACCGGGACATTCGCAGCTACGGGCTCGGGGAGATCCAGTACCGTGCCGCGCGGTTGGCGGGGGTGAACTTCATCCGTTATGACCCGGAGACCAACCCATTGCGGGTGGACACGGGCCGGGAGGGGATCGAGGTGGCCCTGACGGATTCCTCCATCCGCAGGCGGGTGGAGCTGCGGCCGGATCTGCTGGTTCTTTCCACCGGCGTTACGGCCGACGACGTGGAGGAGCTTGGCATTATGCTGCACGCCCAGAGGGACGACAACGGCTTCTTCATGGAGGCGCATGCCAAGCTGCGGCCGGTGGACGTCGCCGGTGAGGGGTTGTTCCTCGCCGGCATGGCCCACGGGCCCAAGAGCATCCCGGAGACCATCGCCCAGGCCTCGGCGGCGGTGGCCCGAGCGGCCACCATCCTGTCCCGGCGCAAGCTGCGCGCGTCCGGGATCGTCTCCCGGGTGGACCCGGAGAAGTGTGCCGTGTGCCTGACCTGCGTGCGGGCTTGCCCGTACACAGTTCCGTTTATAAACGAGGAACACACCGCGGAGATCAACCCGGCAATGTGCCAGGGTTGCGGCATCTGCGCGGCCGAGTGCCCGGCCAAGGCCATCACCCTGGGGCACTACAGCGATTTGCAACTCGTAGCCAAGCTCTCAGCCCTAGAGCGTATGGAGGTAGTTTAAATGGGAGAGTTTCATCCAAACCTGGTCATTTTCTGCTGCCGGTATTGAGGATACGAGGCGGCCGACCTGGCAGGTTCGGAGCGACGCGATTACCCCGACGGCACCAGCATCGTGCTGGTGCCCTGCACGGGGAGGGTGGAAGAGATACTGGTGCTGAAGGCCTTCGAGAGCGGGGCCGACGGCGTCATGGTGGTGGGTTGTATGGAGGGCGACTGTCATTACCTTGTGGGAAACATCCAGGCCCGGCGCCGGGTGGCGCGGGTGGCGGACATCCTGGAGAAGATCGGGATCGGAGGGCAACGCGTGCGCATGTACAACCTCTCGGCCGGCGAGGGCGTCAATTTCGCCGCCTTCGCCAACGAGATGACCGAGCACGTCCGCGGGCTCGGGCCCAGTCCCATCAACGTGGTTCGGAAAGGACCGAAGAAATGATCGTTGGCAACGCGAAACCGATAGAAGAAGTCCTTTCGATGATCGAGCCCTTCGATAAGCTGATCGTCGCCGGCTGCAACGGGTGCGTGACCGTCTGCCGGGCGGGCGGGGAGAAGGAAGTGCAGATTCTCGCCTCGGCGCTACGCCTGGCCCGCGAGGCCCAGGGGCGCCCGGTGGAGATCCGCGAGGTGACCCTGGAGCGCCAGTGCGACCCGGAGTACGTGGAGTTGATGCGCCCCTACGTGGGAGACTACCAGGCGGTGGTGTCCATCGCCTGCGGCGCGGGAGTGCAGTTTCTGGCCGAGCATTTCTCCAAGACCCCGCTGCTGCCGGGGATCAACACCGGTTTCATCGGGGTTACCGAAAAGCAAGGCGAGTGGTCCGAGCGTTGCCAGGCCTGCGGCGACTGCGTGCTGCACCTGACCGGCGGAATTTGCCCGGTGACCCGCTGCTCCAAGAGCCTCTTCCACGGTCCCTGCGGTGGATCGGTCGAGGGACACTGCGAGATCGACAAGGAGGTTCCCTGCGGCTGGCAGTTAATCATAGACCGGCTCAAGGCCCTGGGCCGCCTGGATCTCTACGAGAAGCTGCGGCCAATGAAGAGCTGGAAGACCAGCCGGGACGGCGGGCCCCGGCGGATTGTCAGGGAGGATCTCATCTAATGAAGGCCGGCAGCAATCTCGAGAAGGTGCTGGCGGCGGGTCACTTTGCCGTAACGGCGGAGTGCGGGCCGCCGCGCGGCGCGGACCCGGAGCCCATGCGCAAGAAGTCGGTTCACGTCAAGGACAACGTGGACGCCTGCAACGTGACCGACAACCAGACATCGGTGGTGCGAATGAGCTCCATCGCCGGTTGCCTGCATCTGCAGGCGGCCGGCGTCGAGCCGCTGATGCAGATGGTGACCCGCGACCGCAACCGCATCGCCCTGCAATCCGATCTGCTGGGTGCTTCCAGCCTGGGGATCCATAACCTGCTGTGTCTTTCGGGCGACCATCAGGCCTTCGGCGACGATTCGCAGGCCAAGAACGTGCACGACATCGACTCCATCCAGTTACTCCAACTGGCGAAGATGCTGCGCGACGACGGCAAGTTCCCCTCCGGGAAGGAAGTCAAGGGGCCGCCCAAGTTTTTCATCGGTTGCGCCGCCAATCCCTTCGCGGATCCCTACGAGATCCGGGTCTCGCGCCTGGCCTTGAAGGTGGCCGCCGGAGCCGATTTCATCCAGACCCAGTGCATCTACAACCTGGAGAAGTTCGAGCGGTACATGCAAGACGTGCGCAACCGGGGCTTGCACGAGCAGACCGCCATCCTGGCCGGGGTGACGCCGCTGAAGTCCGCGGGCATGGCCAAGTTCATGAAGAAGAACGTGGCGGGGATGGACATCCCCGATGAAGTGATAAAAAGGATTGCGGCCGTGCCCAAGGAGGAGCAGGCCCAGAAAGGCATCGACATGGCCGTGGAGGCCATCTTACGACTCCGCCAGGTCGAGGGAGTGCGCGGGGTCCACATCATGGCCATCGAATGGGAACGAAAAGTGCCGGAGATCGCAAAGAAATCCGGATTGTTACCAAGACCGCAGGTTTAAAAAACAGCCTGGGAGGATTTATCATGAGCAAAAAGAGAGTACTGGTTGTAGACGATGATCCCGATTTCGTGGACGCGGTGAAGTCGGTGATCGAGGATGGCGGTTTCGAGGTGGACGTGGCCTATGACGGCCAGGAGGGGCTTTCGAAGGTGGCCCAGTCCCGGCCCGACGTGATCATCCTGGACGTGATGATGCCGGTCATGAACGGTCACGAGGCCTGCAAGAAGCTCAAGGCGGATCCGGCCACCGCCGAGATACCCGTCATCCTGCTTACCGCCGTGGCCTCGCGGGTTACCTCCAGCACATACACCCATCGCGACATGCTGGAGAGCGCCGCCGAGGACTACATACCCAAGCCGGTAGAACCGGAAGTGCTGCTCCAGCGCATCCGGGATTGGCTGTAGGCTGAAAACGGGAACGGTTTCTGAGGAAACATGCAGGATTCTGTACCCATACGCGTCTTGGTGGTCGACGACGAGAAGGTCATCCGGGACGGATGCGAGCGGGCCCTTTCCGACCGGGGTTACGAGATCGAAAAGGCCGAGAACGGTGACGAGGGCATCGCCTGTCTGGAAGGGGCGAGTTTCGACATAGTCCTCCTCGACCTGATGATGCCGGGCATCGACGGGTTCTCGGTGCTGAAATGGATCAAGAAGAACCGGCCGGATACCCTGGTCATCGTTATCACCGGATTCGCCACGGTGGCCAAGGCGGTGTCGGCGATGCGGGAGGGGGCCTTCGATTTCGTGGGCAAGCCCTTCACCCCCGATTACATCCGTCTGGTGGTTCAGCGTGCCGCCGAAAAGCGCGCGCTGCAGGCCGAGACGGAACGGCTCCGGGAGGAGCACGTAATCGATCTGGAAACCATCGACAAGGAGCAAAGCCGCCTGAAGACGGTTTTTGCCTGCATGGACGAGGCCATCATCGTGACCAATCGCGATGGCGTGGTGGTGCTCCACAACCCGGCGGCCATCCGCATGCTGGACATCCAGACCGACCCGGTCATCGGCAAGCATCTCTCGGTTTCAATCCGGGATCAGAACGCGATCGCAATGATCGAAGAAGTGGTGGAGAGCGGCATGTCCATCGCCATCGAGTTCCCCTCGGGCTCTATTTCGCGTCTCTATCTGCGGGCCCGCTGCGCGCCCGTGCGGACGGCCGGCGGGAAGGTGGTGGGCTCGGTGACCGTGTTCGAAGACATTACGCCCGAGAAGCGCCTGGACCAGCTCAAGTCGGAGTTCGTGACCATGGTGGTCCACGAGCTACGCGCCCCCCTGGCCTCGGTGGAGCAGATGATTTATGCCATTGATGCCTGCGGTCAGGGCGCCGCGGACCGCAAGGACCACCTGCTGGGTCGCATCAGCGTACGCATCAAGGACCAGCTGCAGCTGATTGAAAATCTGTTGGCCCTTTCCAGGATGGAGACGGGGGCCTTGACTTTCAGCCTGGAGCCGATCGACGGCAACGAGGTTCTTGCCGAGGTGATCGAGGTCGTCGGTCCCCGGGCGGAAAGCAGCGGCATCACCCTCCGGTTCAACCCGTCCCCGGAGGAATGGTGGATCGACGCGGACCGCGATCAAATCCGGGTTGTTTTCACCAACATCGTCGACAACGCAATCAAGTACACGCCCTCCGAGGGGAGCGTGACGGTTTCTTCGGCCATCGGCAGCAGCCTGGCGGAGGTCCGGGTGGCCGATACGGGCATCGGCATCCCGGCCGAGAATCTCCCGAATATTTTCGACCGCTTCTTCAGGGTCAAGGGGAAGGCCACCCGGGGCATCACCGGCTCGGGGCTGGGTTTGTCACTGGTCAAGAAGGTGGTGGAGGCGCACAAGGGGTACATCGACGTGGAGTCCGAACCGGACCGCGGCACCACCTTCGTAGTCAGCTTACCGCTAGCCGAGCCACCCCAGGAGGTCTAGCGCCAGGGGCCCACACATCATCGACCATGTGATGCCACGGGTTGCAGTGAGGCAGGTTGTGCTTTCGGTACCAAAGCGACTGCGGTGGTTTTTGCTCCAGAACCCAAAAGTAGTCTCCGGTGTGATGCGTGTATTCTTGATGGGTCTTTCGACAGCCATCCGTAAGCACTCGCCCGATGCACCCAGGGCAGCGAAAATGGGAGCGTTCTCATTTTTACAACGTGGTGGCCGATGCCGGTCAGCGAGAAGCCCGCAGGAGCGACTTCTAGCGCCTCGCCGAAAGGCGGCTCGGCACAAGGCCGATTCGCGGGCGTGGAAGCCTCCGATGGAACTTGACTCAAGTGTGAAGATCTCGACCTCTCAAGTGCCTAGACCCAGGCCGATACCTGGGCATTTCCCGAATCCATGGAATTTTGCTGGAGTACTTCAACGCTCCAGATTTTCCTTTGGGTCCACCAGCATCCCGGTTAGAATCCGGATGGCAGCGCAACCGAGTTGATCCGTCGCCGGGCAGAAGGAGGGACGATGGCTGTGTCAGGGGAGGAAACCGTGTTTGTACCATATGACAAGCTGTTGCTTGACCCAGAGAATCCCCGCCTTGCGGGGCTAGGCATCCAGGTCGGGGACCAAGATTCGATTATCGCCTGGCTTTGGAAGAACATGGCCGTCGATGAGTTAGTCGACTCCATGGCGGCCAGTGGCTACTGGCAGCATGAAGTGCTATTCGCCACGGAAGATAACGACAAGAAGGTCGTTATCGAGGGCAACCGTCGTCTTGCGGCCGTGAAGGTCCTGCTCAATCCGAGCCTCCGTAGACGGCTTCGCATCGGCTCCGTTCCTGAGGTGGAGGGGGTTCTTCGAAAGACCATCGAGAAGCTCCCAGTATTGTTCTGTTCTCGCAAGGAGCTGTGGCGATACGTAGGTTTCAAGCATGTGAACGGCCCGCAAACCTGGGATTCCATCGCGAAAGCCGAATATATCTTCCGTGTCAGGACTCAATACAAGGTGGACATCGGAGCCATAGCCTCCATGATTGGAGACCGGCACGAGACGGTGAAACGCTTATACCGCGGTTTCGTCGTCTTGAAGCAAGCGGAGGATGAAGGTCTCTTTCATCGTGAGGACAGGCACCATTCACGATTTTATTTTTCTCACCTTTGGACAGGGCTCGGATACTCTGGCATCCAGAAATTCCTTGGACTTACACAGAAAAGGATGGAAAAACCCAACCCCGTTCCGAAGAATAAACGCGAAAACCTCCAAGAACTCATGCTCTGGCTCTATGGGAGCAAGCAGAGTAAGCTGAAACCGAAAATCCATAGTCAAAATCCTGACCTTCGCAACCTGGACGAAGTTCTTCGCACGCCTCGAGGACTCGCCTTCTTGAGAAAGCCCAATCAACCGCTCTCCCTCGCGCTTGAGGCCAGCCAAGGAGACGAGCGTCTACTGGAAAATGCCCTGGTTGGTGCGGAAACCCAGCTCCGTGAAGCCAAGCGTTTCGTAGCTACAGGTTTCTCTGGGCAGGAACACCTTCGTGACATTGCCCGAGACATCGGGAGGCTGTCGGAAAGCCTGAATGCGGAGATGTCAGATTACGAGGCCCCTCGCAAGACCGGTATTCGGAAAAGACCGAGTAGTCGCTCATGAGAAACCCAAGTTCTCCCTCGGCCTCCGCGTCTCGGCAGGCTCATGCAGATTGGCTCGAATGGCTGGTAATTAGTCATCCACGGCACTACATCTCAGCCACCACATATGGAAACCTCCTCCAGAGGGGGGGGAGCATCGAGGCTCTCGACGATGGCCTCGGCTATACCGATGCCCAGGAGATCGATGAGCGTATTGAGGCAATCCTCGACGCTGTTTTCCGCGAGTTGGATGAACGCGTAGAAGCGTGTGGCGGTTCGGAAGGGCCCTATCCATTTCAAGTAAGTGAAGGCGGCCTCCGCTATTTACCGGAGGACAGGTCCCCATTGTATAGTTTCTTGCTACTACTATCTCTCTTCGGTCACGACTCTGGTCCTAAAGGTGAAGACGCCGCGAAGTACTTTGAGGAAGTATCGTGCCAAGCTGCCAGAGCATACCTAGGTGGTACAAGCGAATCCGTTGGATATTTCGTCTTCGGGTTCCCGCGTCGTGTTGGTCCGGCAGGTTTCTCGAAGGCTCTGGACCACCTTTGTACTCTTGTTGGCGAAGGAATTGCCCATAAGAATCGCCCCACGACCAAGGACCAGAAAGATGCCAAACTAGATGTCGTGGCCTGGCGTGATTTTTTGGACCGGCAGCGAGGAAAGCTCATCCTGTTCGGGCAATGCGCTACTGGACAGAATTGGAATGACAAGTTCTTTCCCCAACCTGCTGATTGGTGCAAGCACTGGATGAGAGACCCGCCTCCGGTGGACCCCGTACGGGCGTTGTTCGTTCCTCACCGGATAGGTACCAGTGCTTGGTTGTGCGAATGCACGTTTGGGGGGTTGCTATTCGAGCGGTGCCGGATTGCTTCTCTGGCGTCGGCACTCGAAGCAGAGCTTGCGACAAAATGCTCGAAATGGAGTGAGCACGTCGTCAAGGAACGAGGGGGCTTCGTTTGAGACACCGGTTCCACGCGCTGTGTCCCTACTTCGCAATGTTCCCAGAGTCATTTGCAGAGCAGTGGATTGCTCGTCTAACAAAACCCGGGGATGTAGTCCTCGACCCGTTTTGCGGTCGCGGTACCACGCCCTTTCAGGCTCTTCTGATGGGGAGGAAAGCTATTGGTGGAGACATCAACCCCGTTGCCTATTGCGTCACTCGAGCCAAGACAAATGCTCCAGCACCTGCAGTTCTACGGCGTCGCATAACGTGTCTCGAAAACGCATTTGACTCAAATCAATGGGAGTCGAAACGCCGGAAGTTACCGCCTTTCTTCAGGTACGCTTATTCGCCCAGTACGCTCCGGCAAGTCCTGTTCGTTCGTGACAGACTCCGCTGGCGTGAATCAGACGTTGACTGCATGTTGGCAGCACTCGTTCTCGGCTCTCTTCACGGTGAATGTGACAAATCCTCCGCCTACCTCAGCAATCAGATGCCAAGAACCATCAGCACTAAACCCGATTACTCTGTGCGTTTTTGGGAGAAGCACGGTCTTCGTTCACCGAAGAGAGACATTTTCGCTCTCCTGCGTGACCGTGTGTGCTTTCGCTATGAGACACCACCACCGGATAGCAGGGCTACTGTCCTGGAACTTGACTTTCGCGACCTTCCTAGAAGGCTAGCTCATAGCACTAATGGGCTTCGCTGCGTTGTAACCTCACCACCATACCTAGACACCACCAACTTTGAAGAAGACCAGTGGCTTCGCCTGTGGTTTCTTGGTGGGCCGCCGAAGCCGACCTACAGGCGTATTTCAAGAGACGACCGGTACGAGAATCCAGCATTCTACTGGCAGTTTATCGCGGACATGTGGCGCGTTCTTGGTTGCACGCTTGCGCTCAATGCAGATGTAGTCATTCGCCTTGGTGGCAAGAACCTCTCGTCGCGGAGCATCGTAGATGGTCTAATGGACACTAGTACATTTGCTCGCCGTAAAGTGAAACTCATAAGTTCTTACGTCAGCCGCATTCGCGGCCGGCAGACAGAAGCGTTTCGACCTGGGTCACAAGGCTGCCGTTTTGAGGTTGATTGTCATTTCCGTGTTCATTAGGTAGATTTAGAAACGAGATCGGTACGCATGATCTTCCTGGTGCTGGTTTTTTTCCTAAAATACCCTCTTGGGTGAAACGACGCCCTTGTTCCCAGGACCACCGAGCAAACCTGAGAATGGAGAAGTGAGCTTGACCGGACCCGGGGTTGGTGGCATGTTACCACTGCTGCGAACGGCGGATTATTTTTAAAACCATATTGAGGATAACCAAATGAAATCGGGCGGTAATCTCGAGGCGGTTCTGAAAGCGGGTCACTTTGCCATCACCGGTGAGCTGGGCCCTCCCCGCGGCACCAACGTCGAGGTGGTTATGAAGAAGGCCCAGCCGCTGAAGGGGATGGTGGACGCGGTGAACATCACCGACAACCAGACCGCGGTGGTGCGCATGTCCAGCTGGGCAACCTCGCTGCTGGTCATGAAAGAAGGACTCGAGCCCAACTACCAGATGGTCTGCCGGGATCGCAACCGCCTGGCCATGCAGGCCGATATCCTGGGCGCCTGCGCCCACAAGATCCCCAACATGCTCTGTCTGTCCGGCGACCATCAGAAGTTCGGGGACCACCCCAAGTCCCGGGGCGTGTTCGACATCGACTCCATCCAGCTCATCGCCATGGTCAAGAAGATGCGCGACGAGGGGAAATTTTTAGGCGGCGAGGACATCGACGTGCCGCCGAAGATCTTCATCGGGGCCGCCGCCAACCCCTTCGGCGAGCCCCTGGAATGGCGCGTCCACCGCCTGGCCAAGAAGGTGGCCGCCGGCGCCGATTTCATCCAGACCCAGTGCATCTACAACATGAAGATCTTCAAGCAGTGGATCGACCAGGCCAACGACATGGGCCTGACCGAGAAGGTCTACGTCTTGGCCGGCGTGACTCCCTTCAAGAGCCTGGGAATGGCCCGTTACATGCAGAAGAACGTCCCCGGCATGGATGTGCCCAATCACATGATCAAGCGCCTGAAGGGGGTTTTGAAGAAGCAGGTGGCCTCCGAGGGGATCAAGATCGCCTGCGAGCAGATCGAGGAGTTCAAGGAGATGCAGGGCGTGGCCGGCATTCACCTGATGGCCATCGAATGGGAGCACAAGGTGCCCCAAATAGTCGAGCAGGCCAAGATGTTGCCCCGGCCCCAGGTGCCCCAAGAGCCCCAAGAGCCCCAAGAGCCCCAAGAGCCACAAGAACCCCAGGAGGCCGGGGAGTAATGATGGCCCAGTTCGTCCTATTCATAAAAGGGCCCATGGTCTGGATTGCCTTCGGCGTGTTCTTCGGTGGGCTGGTAGTCCAGGCCTGGCGCTTTATCTCAGTCACCCGGAAGAAAGACCCGGACTATCTTCCCGGCGCCCCCAAGAAGAAAAAAAATAAAAAGAAAAAAACCAAGAAGACCCTGGGAAAGGCGGTGGCCAAACCGAAGCGCAAGGGCATCATGGAACGGCTCCAGCCGCTGATCCGGTTCGCCGACAAGAGCTACGACAACCTGGAAAACTCCATGTTTTTCACCCACCCGGTGGTTGCGGTCGTGTCGGTCATCTTTCACGTGTTTTTATTCGTCACCCCCATTTTCTTGTTGGCCCACAACGAGTTGTTCCGCAAGGCCTTCGGTTTTTCGCTTCCCGGCCTGTCCGATCGGACCACCGACATGCTGACCATCATCTTTCTGATGTGCGGCGCCTTTTTTCTCTTCCGCCGCATCTTCACAAAGCGCGTGCGGGCCATCACCACGTTGTACGACTACCTCGTGCTCCTGGTGACTCTGACGCCGTTCATTACCGGGTTTCTGGCCTTCCGCCAGTGGGGCGATTACCAGACGGTCATGATCGTCCATATCGTCTCGGGTGAGCTGATGCTGATCTTCATCCCGTTTTCCAAGCTGGGCCACATGATTTATTTCTTTTTGTATCGCCTGCTGATCGGAAGCGAATACAGCTTCGGTCAGGGAAAGCGAGCCTGGTGATGTCCACCCCAGTCAACCGAGACCAGATCAAACGCATGCTCAAGGCGCGCAAGTCCAGGATGAAGCGCTACCTGTCACACTGCATGCACTGCGGCGTCTGCGCGGAGAGCTGCTTTTTGTACATGAAAAACGACAAGGATCCCCAGTACCTGCCGTCTTACAAGGTGTTGAATTCGCTGGGTAAGTTGTACAAGAAGGGCGGCCGGGTAGACCGGGCCTTTCTTTTGAAAATAAAACCAATCGTCTGGAAGAACTGCGTGCTGTGCCGGCGCTGCTATTGTCCGGTCGGCGTGGACGTCCCCGCCATGATCGCGTTCGCCCGGAGCATCTGCCGCTCCCAGGGTGTCTACCCGGAAGAAACCCAGAGCTGGCTGTAGAAACCGCGGAGGAGAGCCATGATCGTCGGTGAGAGAAAACCCCTGGAAGAAATAGCCAAGATGATGCAGGCCTACCGGAAGGTGCTGAATATCGGTTGCGGCGGATGCACCTCCATGTGCCTAGCCGGTGGGCAGAAGGAAGTGAGCCAGCTTAACCGGGACCTGGAGAACCACTTCCAAGACCAGGGCGGTGACATCCGGATCCACGAGCTTACCATCGAGCGCCAGTGCAACGCCGAATTCTTTGCCGATCTGGACGAAATAATCGCAAACTACGACGCGGTTTTGTCCATGGCCTGCGGCGCCGGGGTGCAGTTCGTGGCCGACCGCTACCCGCACAAGCCGGTCTTCCCCTCCCTGAACACCACCTTCGTGGGCATCGACCGGGACGTGGGCTGGTACGAGGAGAACTGCCGCACCTGCGGGGATTGCGTGCTGGGCGACACCGCCGGCATCTGCCCGGTCACCCGCTGCGCCAAGAGCCTGTTCAACGGCCCCTGCGGCGGAACCCGGGCGGACGGCACCTGCGAGGTGGACCCGGATACCCCCTGCGCCTGGTACGAGATCCACAAGCGTCTCAAGGGCCAGGACCGGCTGGACCTGATCATGAAAGTCCGCCCCGCCCGGGAGTGGGTCAACCAGACCCGCCGGTCCGTCATCCAGGAGCCGTACAAGGAGAGATACACCAAATGAGAGTCTCGTTCGGCATATTGTTTTTTCCGGGCTTGCTCTTGCTCTCCGGTTGTCACGGCAGCACCCACGAGGAGTCCGCCCGGACGGTTGGGCCGGCTATCATCCGGCTGGCGCTCCCCGGCGAGCTCGGCAAGCCCGAGCGCCCGGCGGTCGAGTTCGATCACCAAAAGCACACAGAGGCCCTCGAAGACGACGGCTGCGGCGCCTGCCACCGCGTGGATGCCGACAAGCGCTCGCTTCCCCGGCTGAGATTCAAAGAGGAGCCGACCGGTTCCACCGGATGGATGCAGGCCCATCACCAGGTTTGCATCGACTGCCACGACCGGCGGCTTGTGAAAAAGCAGCCATCCGGCCCCAACGACTGCGGCGAGTGCCACCGGCGCCGGCCTCCGTCGATTGGCACCCGGAAGACATTGCGTTTCGACTACTCCCTGCACCACCGGCACGTGCTGGCCTACGGCGAGGAGTGCAGTGCCTGCCATCACGTCTATGCCAACGATCAGCAGAAGCTCGAATACAAGAGCGGCACTGAGGATGCCTGCAGCGCATGCCATTTGCCGCAGAAAGTGGACCAGCAGACTCCCCTGCGCGATGCCGTGCACATCGCCTGCATCAACTGCCACATCGAGCGAAAGGGCCGGGTGGGCCGGACCGGCCCCTGGCTGTGCGCTGGGTGCCACGGCGCCGAAGAGCAGGCCAAGATCAAGAAGCTAAAGGACGTCCCCCGTCTCGAGCGCGGCCAAAGTCGGAGGCCAAGCGGTCTTAGGAAG
>JAUXGL010000040.1 GCA_030622135.1 Deltaproteobacteria bacterium | reverse complement strand
GAAAGCCGGGCGGGTGGTGACGTCGGACGGACTGCTCGTGCAGGAGAAGTTGCCCAAGCGAATGGTGATCATCGGGGGCGGGGTGATCGGCTGCGAGTTCGCCAGCATCTACCGGGCCTTCGGTGTGGAGGTGTACGTGGTCGAGCTCCTCGACCGCTTACTGCCCACCCTGGATCGAACCCTGTCGTCAGTAATATCTCGTAGTTTCAGGAAGAAAGGCATCCAGATCTTTACCGGCATCGGCGCCGAGGGGGTGGAAATAAAAGGGACGGAGGTTGTGGTCAGGTTGCCCAGAGGCAAGACCATCTCCTGCGACCTGGTTCTCGTGGCCGTAGGGAGGCAGGCCGCCACCGAGGGGATGGGTTTCAAGGAGACCGGCATCCGCTGCGACCAGGGCTGCGTGGTTGCAGACGAGCACATGCAGACCAGCGTCAAGAGCGTCTACGCCATCGGCGACGCCGTGGGGAAGACCTGGCTGGCGCACACGGCCATGGCCGAGGCCGAGGTGGCCGCCGCCTGTGCTCTGGGCGAGGCGTGCCGGATGCGCTACGACGCGGTCCCCTCCGTGGTATTCACCGATCCGGAGTTGGCCTGTGTAGGCATTCTACCGGGGGAGGCCAAGGACAAGGGCATCGAAGTGGACAAGGGACGCTTCTATTACGCCGCGTTGGGCAAGGCGCTTTGTGACGGGAGCACCGATGGCCATGTGGAGATCATCGCGGAGAAGGGGGGCGGGAAGATCCTGGGTGGCTTTGTGGCCGGGGAGCAGGCCGGCACGTTGATCTCCGAGATCACGCTGGCCGTGGGGCAGGGGATGAAGGCCGCCGAGTTCGCAAAGAGCATTCGGGCACATCCCACGTTGCCCGAAATGATTACCGAGGCAACGCTGGATACGCAGGGGAAGGCAATCCACAAGGCGCCTTCAAAGCGAAAGTAAAAGCTCATTTCCAGCAGGGTTTTTGTTAGGACTCGTCCAGGTTTTCTAGGGGGTTATCGAACTCGAAGCCGAAGAGCTTGGGATTTTCGCCGATTACGGCGGCGGAGAAGATGTAGAAGACATAGTCGTGGGTCTGGTCGGGGATCTTGTTGGTTTGCAGGAGTTTCCAGAAGTTCCGTTCGCGGGGGTTTTCGGGCATCTTTCTGGTCAAGCGGCGGACTTTGGTGTCGCCCCAGTTGTATGAGGCCATTACCAGCAATCCGGAGGCCTGGGCTTCCGTCGTGTAGATGAAGCGGATGTACTTGGCGGCAGCCTCGGTGGCTTTTTCGAAGTCGAAACGTTCGTCGCGGGGGTCATAAAGAGGGAGCTCGACCAGGGGGCCGGTGTTCAGGCCGTACTGGATGGCGGTGCCGGGGATAAACTGCCAGATGCCCTTGGCGATGCCGAAGCGGGTCTTGGGGCCAACGGCGTCGTGCTTGAAGTTGCTCTCCTGCAGCGCCAGGTAGAGGAACTGGGGGGGCATGTGGTTTTCGATCATCTTGCGGTAGACGGTGGGGACGTACTTGTGTTCTTTGGCCCGGCGCATGGCCTTTCCCATCCGTCCGGTGCTTTTCCACTTCTTGATGTAGCTCTTTACCTCTTTCATGAAGTCGTCGGGCAGGGCCAGCTCGCACTCACCGAAGAGGCGCGCCATCTTGAGGATTAGCCGCTCCTCCTTGGTGCGATACTTGCCGTACAGTCCGGCTTCCTCCACGAAATGATTGTACCGCTCGCGCATCTTGTCCAGTTGCCGGCGCTTGTCGGCGATCTCGGCCAGCCAGGAGGTGTCGCCGGTCTCCTGCATGGTTTCCACCAGCTCCTGGATTTGCACTTCCATGGTCTTGGTGTCGTAGAAGAGGTTGATGGCCAGCTCTTTCAGCTTCTCCAGCCGGCTGTGCTGATAGAGCACGATAGCGGTGAAGACCGCCACCAGCAGGATGGTCACCACCACCGCGATGTGGAAGCGCCGCGAGTGGGTGTCTTTCACCCGCACGAAGGCCTGGCGCATGACCCGAGTGTACTCGCCGACTTGCTCGGACGGGGACTGGCTGTCGCCCATGTACCGCTGGAGGATTCCGGTGACCGACGGTCCCTGCAAAGGTGCCGCGTCGGTCTCATTCGAGAGGTCGGAGGCGTCGGGGTCCTTGGTCGGTTCTTTATCCGGTTTGGGTGCCTCTTTTGCGGAGGGTTGGGTGGGCTCGTCATCTAGGAAGATCCCTTTTCCGGTCAGAGTTTCCAGCTCCAGGTAGAGGATGGGTCCGTCGTCGGAAATCTGGAGTTGTGAGCTCTTTGTCACTTGGGCGTGTGCGACGCGTTCCCCGTTGAGGTAGGTACCGTTGGTGCTGCCCAGATCGCGTACCCACCAGCCCGAGGTGGTGGGGTAGAGGGTGGCGTGGTTCTTGCTTACCACTTCGTCCAGCAGCAGCACCTGGCAGGTCTCGTCACGGCCGATGGAGAACGAGCTTACGAAACGGTGGGTCTGCTTCTCTCCGTTGGGAAGAATGTAAGTCACCCGCACGGCGTTGGGCCGCTGCTTTTCCTCTCCACTGTCTTTGAGCGTATCGTCGGGCACTTATGATCGCACCAGTTTTCCCCGCTTGAACACCATGTGGGTCATGTTCACGCCGAAGTGGTAGACGAAATCCCGGTAGTCGCGGGTGTTTAGCACCAGCACGTCGGCCAGATTTCCGGGCGTGAGCGTACCCGTTCGGTCTTGCAGGCCTACCGCCTGGGCCGCCCAGCGGGTGGCGCCCAGCAGTACCTCCCGCGGATACAGGCGGTTGTACAGGCAGGCCATGTTGAGCATTAGGGGCAGGTTCTCACTCATGCAGGATCCCGGGTTGAAATCGGTGGAGACGGCCATCGCGCAGCCGGCGTCCGAAAGCATGCGCCCGGGGGCGAAATCCGTCCGGCCCAGGAAGTAGGTGGCTCCGGGCAGCAGGACCGCCACGGTGCCGGACCCGGCCAGCTTCTGGGCATCTTCTTTGGTAGCGTTTTCCAGGTGGTCCACCGAGGTGGCGCCCAACTCGACGGCCAGGCCGATAGATCCGGAGCGGCTCAACTGCTCGGAGTGCAGCTTGGGCAAAAGCCCGTGCTCCAGTCCCGCCTCGAGGATCTTTCGGGTCTCTTTGAGGGTAAAGGCTCCCTGTTCGCAGAAGACGTCGCAGAATACCGCCAGATCTTCCCCGGCCGCCTGCGGAATCATTTCCTCTACCACCAGATCCACGTAGGCCGCCCGTTTGTTCCGGTACTCCCGCGGTATTACGTGGGCTCCCAAGAGAGTGGGCACCAGGTCTACTATGTGTCGGCGGTTCAGTTCCTTGACCACCCGGAGCATCTTCAGCTCTGTCTCCGTCTGCAGGCCGTACCCGCTCTTGACCTCCACGGTGGTAACTCCCAGTGAGAGGAAACCGTCCAGGCGCTGGAGTCCCAGGGCGACTAAGGTGTCCTCGGGCGCCTGGCGAGTGGCCGCCACCGTGCTGTTGATCCCCCCGCCGGCGGCCAGGATTTCCTCGTAGCTGGCTCCGGAGATTCTCTTGGAGAACTCGTTGGCCCGGTTGCCTGCGAACACCAAGTGGGTATGGCAGTCGATCAGCCCCGGCAGGACCACCCGCCCGCCCGCGTCGATCACTTTCGTTTCCGCCGTCAGCGCCACCGGTCCGGAGAGGTCGGCTGCCTTTCCCGCGAAGATAATCTGCTCAGCCCGCACGGCGACGGCCGCGTCGAGGATTACCCCCAACCCGGCCACCGGATCGGCGGCGTCACCGGTTCCTTCCGATGTCGGATCCATGCTGAGCAGCTGGCCGATGTTCTCGATGATCAGATCGGCCTTCTCTTTCATTTCTACCTCCGATGGAATAAGATGATAACGACTGACGGTTGCACTTTCAAGTGGTGTTACATTGGGAACTCGGCAAGAACTGGGCATCTTCCTGCTGGTGTTGCTTCTGGCCGCGCCGCCGGTGATCGGCTGGCTGGGCGGTTCGGACGCGGAGGCTTCCTGCCTGTGTCTGCGACCGCTGCAGCACGTCCGGCCTCTGACCGGAGCCCGTTGTGTGCTTCTGGGTCAGCCCATCCCGCTCAACCAGGCCGGCGCCAAGGATCTGCAACTGATTCCGGGCATCGGCCCGGTGCTGTCGAGTCGTATTGTCGAAGCCCGGCGGGAGCTGGGTGGATTCGGATCGTTTACCGATCTGGATGCAATCAAGGGTATCGGCCCCAAGAAGCTGGAGGCGCTGCGCGTCTATCTATTTGTGGATCCGGTGAAAAATCCGGCGGCTCCATCTTGACGGAGTAGAGGGGAGGCCCTATAATTCAAGCTTGGGAGACCTTCTCGTCCGGGTTCCGGCCCCGCTTGGAGGTCGGGCAACTTGAAAAAGGTGTTCAAGTAATTGTATTACCATGACGTTGAGCTTCTGCCGCGAAGCATGCGGCGCTGGTCGGATCCAGAGAGTGAGAGGAACTGAAGTTGAAGCAGTCCCATAAGACAATACTCCTCTGGATTTTGCTGATTGCCATGTTCGTCAGCTTCTACCAGATCTTCTCCAACTCCCCGCAGGAGGGTCAGTCCATATCCTTCTCCCAGTTCTGGGACGAGGTTGAGAAGGACAACGTCCGTGGCGTGACCTTCAAGGGCAACGAGATATCCGGAGAGTTCGTGGAGGGGACCAAACGGATGTTCGTCACCCGCGCGCTGTTGACCGACGATCTCATCCTCGACCTGAAAAAGCACAAGGTGGTCGTCAACGTTGGGAAGGAGGACGACAGTCCCTTCTGGCAGTCGGCCCTGCTAAGCTGGCTGCCGATGATCTTCCTGTTCGTGATCTTCATCTTTTTCATGCGCCAGCTTCAGGCGGGCGGGGGCAAGGCCATGTCCTTTGGTAAGAGCAAGGCCCGCTTGCTCACCTCGCAGACCAACAAGGTGACCTTCAAGGACGTGGCCGGCGTGGAGGAGGCCAAGGAGGAGCTTCAAGAGATCATCTTGTTTCTCAAGAGCCCCAAGAAGTTTACCCGCCTGGGCGGCCGCATTCCCAAGGGCGTGCTGCTCATGGGTCCCCCGGGGACCGGCAAGACTCTGCTGGCCCGGGCGGTGGCCGGGGAGGCCGGCGTACCCTTCTTTTGCATCAGCGGTTCCGACTTCGTGGAGATGTTCGTGGGCGTGGGCGCTTCCCGGGTGCGGGATCTCTTCGAGCAGGGCAAGAAGCACGCGCCTTGCATCATCTTCGTAGACGAGTTGGATGCGGTGGGCCGCCATCGCGGCGCCGGGCTCGGCGGCGGGCACGACGAGCGCGAGCAGACCCTCAACCAATTGCTGGTGGAGATGGACGGCTTCGAGTCCAACGAGGGCGTAATTCTCATGGCGGCCACCAATCGTCCCGACGTCCTGGATCCCGCGCTGCTGAGGCCCGGGCGCTTCGACCGTCGGGTGGTGGTGCCCCGGCCGGACCTGCGCGGCCGGGTGGGCATCCTGCAGGTGCACACACGCAAGACTCCCCTGGACGAGTCGGTCGACCTGGAGATCATCGCCCGTGGTGCCCCCGGTTTTACCGGGGCGGATCTGGAAAACCTGGTCAACGAGGCCGCGCTGCTGGCTGCCCGGGCGGACAAGTCCGCGGTTAGCCACCGGGACATGGAGCGGGCCAAGGACAAGGTGCTGATGGGCTCCGAGCGCAAGTCCATGATCATAAGCGACGAGGAGAAGCGCCTCACCGCCTACCACGAGTCCGGCCACGCCCTGGTGGCCAGCCTGCTTCCCAAGGCGGACCCGCTTCACAAGGTCAGCATCATACCGAGGGGCATGGCCCTGGGGTTGACCCAGCAACTTCCCACCGAGGACCGCCACACCCAATCCAAGACGTTCACCGAGACCCAGATCAGCGTGCTGATGGGCGGCCGGGTGGCCGAGGAGTTGGTTCTCCACGAGCAGACCACCGGCGCTGGGCAGGACATCGATCAAGCCACCGAGTTGGCCCGTAAGATGGTCTGCGAATGGGGCATGAGCGACAAGCTCGGCCCGCTGTCGTTCGGGAAGAAGGAAGAGCAGATCTTCCTGGGACGCGAGATCGCCCAGCACCGCGACTACAGCGAAGAGACCGCGCAGGTGATCGACCGGGAAGTCCGCCGCATCGTCGGGGAGGGTTTCCAGGTAGCCAGTCACCTCATCGAGGAGAATATCGACGCCCTCCACCGCACGGCCCAGGCCTTGCTCACCTACGAGACCCTGGAAGGTTTCGAGGTGGGGGCCATCATTCGCGGCGAGGAGCTCGATCGTCCCAAGCCGCTGGAGACCAAGCTGGTCAGTCCCAAGGAAGCCGGCTTCGAGGATGAGCAAAAGAAGGACGACAAGAAAGTCTCCAACAAGCCCGAGCCGGAACCCGGCGTAGCCTGAGTTTCAGGTCCAAGCAGGCCTCCACTGCAAACCCGATACCCCAATCGGTCTATCCCGGGTCAAACCGTATCGGTTTGCACTTGATTCGTTCTTATGTATTGATCTAGCCTAGTCTCACGGGCGTTGCGGGGTTTCGCGGCGGCCGGTTCATAAATCTGAGTGGAGAGAGGTTGCATGGTTGAAAAAGTTCCCATGACCCCACAAGGGTACCAGAAGTTGCAGGAGGAGCTGAAACGGATCAAGGCCGAGGACCGGCCCAAGAACATCGCGGCCATCGAGGAAGCTCGCGACCATGGGGATCTGAGCGAGAACGCCGAGTACGATGCGGCCAAGGAACACCAGCAACAGCTGGACCACAAGATAAGGGACATCGAGGACCGGCTTTCCCGGGCCCAGGTCATCCGGCCGGAGGACGTCAAGGGAGACCGGGTGGTGTTCGGCGCCACGGTGGTTTTGAACGATCTAAACCGAGACCGTAAGGTTACCTATCAGATCGTCGGCGAGACCGAGACGGACAGCTCCCGGGGTAAAATCTCGATCAAGTCGCCCATCGGCAAGGCCGTGATCGGCAAGTCGGCGGGGGAGATGTTCTACGTGGAGACTCCGGCGGGCGAGCGGGAGTACGAGGTGGAGGAGATCAGGTTTGAGTAGTCGCCGTATACAAGAATTGCTGCTCCTGTTTTGCCTGGGCTGCTTTGGCTGCTCGCCGGTGCCCGAGATTATTCGCAAGGGAGACGCGCTGCTCGAGGAGAAGAAGTACCAGGAGGCTCTGGTTGTCTATGCCGAGGCCGATTCCCACGAGAGCGACACCTGCCAGGGCCTGCTCCGCGCGGGGGACCTGCAGCTTAAGCTGAACCGGCCGGGGATTGCCTTGAAGGCTTTTGAACGGGCCCTGGATAAGGTCCCGGAGTCGTCCCGCGCTTACGTGGGCATGGCCCGGACCTACATGCGGAGGCGCGTGTACGCCACGGCCATCCAGGCGCTTGAGAAGGCCGCCAAGCTGGCGCCGGAGGATCCCGAGCCCTGGTTCACCAAGGGGATGATTCTAAAACAGCAGGGGAAGAATAAGGAGGCGGTGATCGCGTTCGAGAACGCCATTCGGCGCAACGCCTTGCACACCCAGGCCCACCTGAGACGTGGTGATATTTTTTTCTCCGAAGGCAAGCTGAAGAAGGCCATCAAAGCTTACTCCCTGGCGGTGGCCTCCGAGCCCAACAACTCGGAGGCGCTGGTTCAGGTGGGCCGGACTTACCTGCTGGCCAAGCGGTACAAGCCCGCCTTCAGGACCCTGCAGAAGGCCGTGTCGGTGAACCGGCGCAGCGCCTGGGCGCAGTTCTACCTGGGTGAGGCTCAGTTTCACAACAAGATGATCGACAAGGCCATCCTGTCCTACCAGAGTGCGTTGAGGCTGGACTCCAAGCTGGGCATGGCCTATGTGCGGCTGGGCCAGATCTACGAGCGCAACCTGCTGAGTGATCGGGCCTACGATGCTTTCAAGCGGGCCGTTCGAGTCGATTCCAAATGTCTGGAGGGCTACTTGAGCCTGGCCCGGGTCCAGCTAGACCGCGGGCAAAAGCAGGACGCCAGCCGGACACTCCAGAAGGCCTTGGAGGTGGGTGCCGAGTGCTTGCCCTGCCGCGTCCTTCTGGGAAGGTTGCATCTGGAACGTCGCGAGTACAAATCGGTTCTGGCGGTGCTGGAACTGGTGGTCCAGAAAGACTACCAGAACAACGAAGCCCACTTCTATCTGGGGCAGGCCTACCTGGGCCTGGGCATGATTGCCAAGGCTACCGCCGAGTACAACGCCCTGGCTCTGGCCAATGATGAGGAGCGTGCCAACGCACTGCTTCAATTGCTAAACAGCCAGAAGAGCCGGCGCCGATGACATGGATTTCTCCCCGGGGCCAGGCGACATTCTGCAAACCGCGATCCGCTACGTAAAAGGGGTGGGACCGCGCCTGGCCGAGCGCTTCGCCACCCGGGAAATCCACACCGTCCAGGACGCCCTTTACCTGCTCCCCCGCAGGTACGAAGACCGGCGCAAGGTCAAAACCATCCGCGACCTGGTGCCCAAGGAGCAGGCCTCCTTCACGGCCCGGGTGCTGGACTTTGGCGCCCGGCGCACCGGCCCGCGGCGCCAGATGTTCGAGATCATGCTGAGTGACGACACCGGCCAGATCGTCGCCCGCTGGTTTCGTTTCCACCCGAAGTCTTTCGCCAACCGCTTCGCCCGGGGGGATCGCGTGCGGGTTGCCGGCCGGGTGGAGGTGTACCGGGGCGTGCGCCAGCTGGCCCATCCCGATATAGAGAAGATCCCAGACGACCAGGCCGGCAACACCAGGGGTGCGGCTTCGCAACTGCACCGTGACGACTTCGGCTCGATCATTCCCGTCTATCCCGAGATCGAGGGAATCTACCCCAAGGTGCTGAGGAAAATCATGCGCCGGGTGGTCGAGCAGTACGCCGGCCACACGGTGGAGATCCTGCCGGATGCCATTCTGAGCCTCCACGATTTTCCGCCCATCGCCGAGGCTCTGCAAAAAGTCCACTTTCCGCCTAAAGACTCCGATGTCGAGGAGCTCAACCGGGGGCGGTCGGCCGCCCACCGGCGGGTGGTGTTCGAGGAGTTCTTCCTGCTTCAGTTGGGCCTGGCCATGCGCCGCGACTGCTTCAAGTCCGCGGTCGGGCATGCCCACCCGGTCCGCGCCGGCCTGTTCGAACTGGCCCGGAATCTCTTCGGATTCGAGCTTACCGATGCCCAGAAGCGGGTGCTTTTGGACATTACCTCCGACATGGCCAGCCCCCAGCCCATGAACCGGCTGCTCCAGGGTGATGTTGGCAGTGGCAAGACGGCCGTGGCGGTTCTGGCCGCGATCGTGGCCGCCCGCGCCGGGACCCAGATCGCCTTCATGGCTCCCACGGAGATCCTGGCCGAGCAGCATCACCGGCACATCCAGAAGCTGATGCCCCCAAGCCCCGAGGCCCCCAGGGTGGCTTTCCTGTCCTCGATGGTCAAGGGCCGAGCCCGGCGGGAGGCCCTTTTGGATATCGCCGCCGGCCGGGTGGACCTGGTGGTGGGCACTCACGCTCTGATCGGGGAGCAGGTGCAGTTCGAGAAGCTGGGCCTGTGCATCATCGACGAGCAGCATCGTTTCGGTGTGGCTCAGCGGGCCGGCCTGCAGGCCAAGGGCAAACGTCCCGACGTTCTGGTCATGACCGCCACGCCCATTCCCCGTACGCTGTCCATGACCGTTTACGGGGACCTGGATGTGTCCATCCTCGATGAGATGCCCCCCGGCCGGCTGCCGGTGAAGACGGTGGTGTTGCGTGGGGGGGAGGTCCGGCAGGTTTACCGGCACGTTCGCCGGGAGGTGGAAGCCGGCGGCCAGGCGTATCTGGTCTATCCGCTGGTGGAGGAGTCTGAAAAGATGGATCTGCGCGACGCCACCAAGATGTTCGGGCGCTTGAGCCGGGGCGCTTTCGCTGGTCTGCGGTTGGGTCTGTTACATGGGCGCATGGCCGGCGACGAGAAGGACGAGGTGATGCGGCGCTTTTCTTCCGGGGATCTGGACGTGCTGGTAGCTACCACCGTCATCGAGGTGGGTGTGGACGTTCCCCGCGCTACGATCATGCTGGTGGAGCACGCCGAGCGTTTCGGCCTCAGCCAATTGCATCAGTTGCGCGGCCGGGTGGGCCGGGGGGAGCGGCCCAGCACCTGCTACCTGGTGGCGCACAGCCTGGCTTCAGGGGACGCGCGCAGCCGGCTCGAAGTCATGGAGAGAACCAACGACGGCTTCGAGATCGCCGAAAAAGACCTGGCCATCCGGGGCCCCGGGGAATTTCTGGGCACCCGCCAGTCGGGCCTGCCCGCGTTCATCTTTGGAAACCTGGCCCGCGATGCCGACCTGCTTGCCCGGGCCCGGAAGGATGCTTTCCGGCTGATCGACGAAGATCCCAAGCTTGCTAACCCCGGCCACTCTTTGCTAGTAAAGGCACTCTGGTCGCGCTGGGGCCGGCGGTTGCAGTTTGCCGAGGTAGGCTGAGACTCTTTGTTCGCAACTTTTTCGCGTTTTGCGAAGATCTTCGGAAGGTGCAAGTGTTACGTCGAGTCCTGCGCGGGTCATTTAGCTGCGGCGGCGTAGTTTGCCGCAGCTGAGCAATGCGAAGCAGCACCCTTGGTGTGCTCTTGGGTGCAGAGCCGCGCTGGGAGCCGAGTCATGAGATGTGAGCACTGTGGGCACGATCAGGCATCTGGCAGCTTCTGCGATGCCTGCGGGCGCAAGATGACCCGGGTGATCGTGGAAGCGGATGACGCCGAAGAAAAACAGGTTGACTCCGCGCCCCGGCGGGTCAAGTGCCGCTATTGCGGTCACACCCAGATCCAGGGACGCTTCTGCGACGGTTGCGGCATGATGTTCGATGCCTACCGGGTCGAAGACGCGGAGGAGCTGCCGGGCACCTGCTGTCCGCAGTGCGCCGGGCATTCCACCACGCGAATCTGTCCCAATTGCGGCATACCCATTCCGGGTTTCCCCACAGAGGAAGAGACGTGACCGGCGTACGGATGCCCGGGCGGCTCTCCGACCGCCACGACGTCAAGGTTCGCCTGCGCCGGGCCGGTCTCCACACTGTGTGCGAGGAGGCCCGATGCCCCAACATGGCGGAGTGCTTTGGGATGGACACGGCCACCTTTCTCATCCTGGGTGACGTGTGTACGCGCCAATGCCGTTTCTGCGCCATTGCCAAGGAGCGGAAACCCGCACCACCCGATCCCGATGAGCCTCGTCGAGTAGCGGAATGTGTCAGCCAGTTGGGGCTTTCCCATGTAGTGGTGACCTCGGTTACCCGCGACGACTTGCCCGACGGGGGTGCCAGCTTCTTTGCCGACTGTGTGTCTCATATACGGCGGTGGTGCCCCGATGTTACCGTGGAGTTGCTGGTTCCCGACTTTTTGGGCGATATTAAATCCTTAAAGTTGATTCTAGATGTAAAGCCGGAAGTATTGAATCACAATGTAGAATGCGCTCCACGTCTGTATCCCCTGGTTCGGCCCCGGGCGGATTTTGACCGCTCGCTCGGGGTGCTGTCCGAGGCGGCGGCCAGCGAGGGGGTGGTGGCCAAGTCGGGGCTCATGGTGGGCCTGGGGGAGACCGACCAGGAGGTTTTAGAGGTTCTTTCGAGACTCAAGGCTTCCGGTTGTCGGGCGGTTGTCATCGGACAGTACCTGCAGCCCACCCGCGGCCACCTGCCGGTGAGCCGGCGGGTGACGCCCGGGCAGTTTTCGTACTACCGGCGGGCCGGGGAGGATCTGGGCCTGGTGGTGCTGTCCGGTCCCCTGGTTCGGAGCTCCTACCGGGCGCGTGAGATTTACTCGGGGCTGGTGAAAAAAAAGTTTTGAATTTTCGGTATTCATTTACTATGTTCTAATAGCGAGGTGGGTTTCCCATGGCTTCCCAGGCAACCAGAACCATTGAAGTCGGTGTATCGCCGGAGAAGTTCTTCGAGGTAATCACGGATTTTACGGCCTATCCCCGGTTCCTTGCGCGGTTGGGCATGGTCGGTGTTCAGGTCGAGAAGGATGACGGGGACGTCAAGCTGATCACCCACGCGGTGAAGAAACTCGGAAAGACCGTCAGCTACACCTTGCGCTACACGCTCGATAAACCGAAGAAGCTGTCCTGGTCACTGGTGAAGGGCCAGATGATGTCGGAGAACACGGGGTCCTGGGTGCTTGAGGAGGCCGGGGAGGGGTGCACGCGGGCGACATATGCCGTCGAGGCTAGGTTCGGCATGTTGGTGCCCAAGTCCCTGGTCAAGATCATGATATCCCGGGAACTGCCCGATATGTTGGCGGCCTTCATGCAGGAGGCCGAGGGGAGGGAACGATGAACACGGGTAGCAGCGACACATCCTTGCATGTCGGCGAGAAAATCAAGCGGCTTCGCCAGGGGGCTGGCTGGAGTGTCGAACAACTGGCCGAGCGGGCGGGGCTGGAGTCGGACGAGTTGGAGCGGATCGAGCGGGAGATGTTTTCTCCCACTCTGGGAGTGTTGACCAAGATATGTGACGGGCTGGGCGTCAGGCTGGGGCGCTTCTTCGACCTGGGGCCCCGGAAATACTACGCCCTGGTACGCTCGTCCGACGAAAAGGTCGTTACCCGGGTGGCTTCCAAGGACGGTGCCGGCTATGGCTACGAGTACACCTCTTTGGGATTCGAAAAACGTGAACGGGTGATGGAGCCCTTCCTCATCACCATCAGTCCGCCCTCCGACGCCTCGGAAATGGAAAAGCCTTCCACCCATGACGGGGAGGAGTTTATCTACGTTCTGGAAGGGGAACTGGAGATCCAGCTTCAGGACGAGCATTTTCTCCTGCAGTCGGGCGACTCCATCTACTACGACGCTTCGGTTCCCCACCGGGTACTCCACCGTGGGCAGGGCCCCGCCAAGATGCTGGCCGTCATCCACCTGCCCCGCAAGACCTGATCCCGTGTGAAAAACTTTCGTAATCATGTGACAAATATTGCAGCCGATCCGTCGTTTTTATGGGTTTCTTGGGGGACGGGGGCTTTCCTTTGCCGGGTTCGTGATTAATATATCATTGGATCCGGGCGGTTGAGAAATTGCCGTGAATGCGCAACTTTGGTATGTTTCTTGCGTCAAATCTAGTCTGGTAGGGACTGAATTATGCTGGATGCGTTCATAATCGAAGAGCTGGAACGGCGCGAGGATGAGCGGCGGCGCGACGAGCGGCCGGTGCTACGCATCCCGCTGGACGATGAACCCCCCCCCGAGACCGGTGAAGACGTTGATCCAGAAGAAGAAAAAAGCTCGGTCATTATCATCGACTACGGTTCTTAACACTCCCTGAAATTTTCCCTTTGTTCGTGGTCGCGGTTGTGTGGTACGCGTTTCGGTATCGCTATCCATATCGGGAGGTGAGGCATGACCGAGATTGTCGACGTGCGGGCCAGAGAGATTCTCGATTCCCGTGGAAATCCCACCGTGGAGGTGGAGATCGGACTGGCCGGCGGAGCCTACGGGCGTTTCTGTGTTCCCTCGGGCGCCAGCACGGGCGTGCACGAAGCCCTGGAACTGCGCGACCTGGACAAGTCACGTTACCTGGGCAAGGGCGTCTTGAAGGCGGTTTCGAACGTCAACAAGCGCATCGCGCCCGAGATCATCGGGATGGATGCCACCGAGCAGGTCGCGCTCGACCGGTTGCTGTGCGAGATCGATGGGACGCCCAACAAGAAAACCCTGGGTGCCAACGCTATCCTGGGCGTTTCCCTGGCCACGGCGCGCGCCGCGGCCATGGCCCAGGAGGTTCCCCTGTACCGTTACATCGGGGGAGCCAACGCCAATATACTTCCGGTGCCGATGATGAACATCATAAACGGCGGCAAGCACGCGGCCAACAACGTGGATCTGCAGGAGTTCATGGTGGTGCCGCTGGGTGCGCAGACGTTCGCCGAGGGCCTGCGCTACGGCGCGGAGGTCTTCCATTATCTCAAGAAAGTACTCACCAAGATGGGCAAAGGGGCCGGAGTGGGGGACGAGGGTGGATTTGCCCCCTCGCTGGACTCCAACGAGGAGGCCCTGAAGGTGATCATGGAGGCGATAAAGGCTTCGGGGCTGAAGGAGGGCCAGGATGTGATGCTGGCTCTGGATCCGGCCGCCTCGGAGTTTTTCGACGCCAAGCGGGGCGTGTACATGCTCAAGGGGGACGGCCAGGAGCTCAAGCCACCGGAGATGGTTGACTACTATGCGGCAATGGTGGAGCGATATCCCATCGTGTCCATCGAGGACGGGCTGGCCGAAGACGACTGGGACGGCTGGGCCAGGATGACCCAGAAACTCGGCGACCAGATCCAACTGGTGGGCGACGATCTCTTCGTGACCAACACAAAAAGGCTTGCCCGTGGAATCGCCGAGAACGTGGCCAACTCCATCCTGATCAAGGTCAACCAGATCGGTACACTGACCGAGACCCTCGAGTGCATCGAGATGGCCCACAGAAACGGCATGACCTCGGTCATCTCCCACCGCAGCGGCGAGACCGAGGACACCACCATCGCCGATCTGGCCGTGGCCACCGGAGCCGGCCAGATCAAGACCGGCTCGGCCTCCCGTTCCGAGCGCGTGGCCAAGTACAACCAACTGCTGCGAATCGAGGAGTGGTTGGGCAACACCGCCGTCTACGCGGGAAGGAAGACGTTTAGGCAGTTGAAGGATTAGAGCGTTACCCCAATCACTACGCCGGCCAGGATCAGCATCCCCGGGAAGTCTACCGCCCCCAGAACGTTTCCCTCCAGGCCGACCCAGACGTGACGCCGGGGCGTGTGCCAGGTGACTCCGGCGCCGCCGAGCCAGCCGCTTCTGACCTGGCCGTCGAACTTCTCGACTTGTACGAGTATGTTCGGACGTGACCACATCCATCCGGCGCCGCCGCGCAGGAAGAGGTCGAAGGGCCCGATGGGCACACCCAGACGCAGCCCTCCGTGCACGGCCTGGGTGGAGAAGCTTCCCGGCGCCGGGGGGACCGGCTGATCGGTGTCGTGGATCCCCGAGGACCAGGAGATCTCCAGAGCCAGCCAGGAGGTGAACTCGTAGCCCGCCCCGAAGGTGAACCCGAATCCCGGCCGGCTGTCCTGGCCCACCTCGCCGATCCAGAAGGCCGGACCCAGCGCGGCGCGGACCACCAGGCCGCGGAGCACCTTGGCTTTCACCGGCTCGCACTTGACTTCCCCGGCCCGGCCCGGGCTGGACGCCAAAAGAAACAGCGCCAGCAGAGCGGAATAACGCACCATGGTCAGTTATTCTGCTTTACGCGCAGCGAGAACGCAAGGGACACCTGGCTGGTCGAGTCTGCGGAGTCGAGCGCCAGACCGAAGATAAGCTCCAGGGGCGCGGGTAGTCCACTCTCAAAGCCCGGGCAGCCGGGATAGACCGAGGCCGTCCAGGCCCGGTCGACGTCTCTCATTTCGTTCTCCAAGAAGCTGCTGTCGATGCTGGAGCCGATGTCCATCTGGTGGTGATGCTCGGCGAGCACCGCTACCCGGGGAAGGTCGGGGATCATGTCCGGGTCTTGCTCCCGGGGCAGTGTTTCGCGTCCCACCCAGACCATGACGTTGACCGGCCGGCCGCCTTGGTGGGTGAGGCGGTAATCCATGCGCACCACCTGCTCCGAGACAGTCAGGATGGGGTAGTCGCAGATGCAAGGAACCGGGCGGTCGGGCTCGTCGACCAGGCAGGTCTGCAGGTCGGCCATCTCGTGGTTGTCTTCCTCGTCGAGTGGAAACTCGAAAGTGCGCCCCGCGGCTACTTCTTCCAACTCGGTGGGGACCTGAAGCTCGTAGGGGCCGAAATAGCGCTCGGCGCGGCAGCCCGTGATGGCCAGCGCGCAAGAAATAACGACGACACGATAAAACCCGATCATCCCCAATCTCCCATTGGTGCCCCTGCGTTTCGAAACGACATATTGACTTCACCCAGAAAACGGGTGCTGCAAAAAGCGCTGCCCAAAGGAACTCAATATACGCGGTGCTACTATACTGGTGAGTTAATTTACTCGTGGTCCTCTCGCAAGTGTCCCTTTTTACGCGGGAGATTGGGATCGACCACAATGAGGCTGGGAGATTATAGATCATCGGGAACGTCCGAAGGTAAAGGGGTAGATCACTCGGACCTTGCCGCCCTTGGGCTTGGGGAAGCGCCAGCGCGAGATGAACTTGATCAGGCAGCGGCCCACTTTGTCCTTGGCGCCCTGCTGGCTGAGGGTGTTGGTGGGTACCTTCACCTTGGTCACCCGGCCGCCGGTGTCGATGATGAAGTCCACCACCACCTTGCCCCGCAGGGTGGGGTAGCGCATCAGCTGCGATTCGTAGCAGTAGCGCACCGCGCCCTTGTTGCGCATGACCACGTCGGAGATCTGCTTTTTGGAGAGCACGCCCCCGGTGACCGTGGCGGCGCTGGAGGGCATGGACACCCGTACCTCGGTCTCGCGCCTCTCGGCCAGGCGGCTCTCGCGCCCCACTCGCCGGCCGGTGCGCCCGGTGGCGGGCATCTCCTCGTCGAGACCTTCCCCGTTGGCCTCGACGGTTCCGTGCCGGCCCGCCAGGGTGCGGATCTCGATACCCCCCACGCCGGTGGAGGTGAGCACCCGCGCGGTGGCCATTCCCCGGTCGAGCTTGCGCACCGCGCTGTTGAGGCTCATGCCCAGGTCGCCCTTGCCCAGCACGTCCCGCAGCGCGCCTTTCTTCTTGCGCGCCTTGGCGATGGCCCCCACCATGCCCTTGGCGGACACCTTCTTGCGGATCTTCTTGTACTTATTGGCGGTCTTCTGGGCCGCCTGCTTGGGAGTCTCTTTCTTTTTCTGGGCCTCGGCTTTCTTCTTCTCCTTCCGGATTCGTTGCATCTCCTCTCGAAACTCCCGCCTCGCCTCCGGATCCTCCACCACCAAGGAGACCATCCGCTCGGGTAACTGCTCCACGGTGTACTCCGGCGGCGCCACCGCCAACAGCCGCGACACGAACGCGGTCAGCAGAATCAGCGCTACCACGACTCCGAACAGCTTTACGGTAAATGGATCCGCCCCCATGATTTGCCCGACCCGCGCCGGCGGCGTCCGCCCCGGGTCCGACACCAGCGCGAAGGCCAACCCTACCCGCCCGAACACCAGCACTCCCTGGTCCCCCTCCGAAAGTGCGTACCGGTAGGCATCCCCATCCTGCTCCGCCACCGCCGAGTCGCAGGCCATCTCCGTAGCCTCCCGCACCTGCCCGGCAATTCGCACTTTCCCCAGCATTCCCGGCAGCAGATAGAGCAGCGTCCCCGAAGCAGTGTGATGAAACAGGCAATGTTGGTTGTTCAACCCCGGCGCCTGCAGCACAAACGTATTCTTGTGACTCTCCCCCACGAACACCTTGGACGCCGGCGCAAACATCCGCTCATCCATAATCGCCTGTTCCCAGACCAGCGTGCAGCGCAGATATGTTCCTTTAGTAGCCATGCTCATCCGAATTCTCTTCCACAGATGTCTGACGTGTCAAGGAGAGGTAAGGTTCCCGGATCTTCGTCTGGAAAAACGGGGACAGGGTGTCTTTTTTGCAACTCCTTTAGCCGTCGTTCGGTTGGGTTTGTTCGAAGGCCGTTGCTGCGGACAGGACGGTTGCGTCCTCTTCCCTCGGGCCGATCAGTTGAAGACCGATCGGCAGGCCATCTATCGTGCCCATGGGCACCGATATGGCCGGTTGGCCGCTCAGGTTGAAGGGGCAGGTGAAAACCAGGTAGGTATGTGGATTGGCGGAGCCGATGGGGCGGGCGGGATGCGGTGTGGTCGGGGAGACCAGCAGGTCTAGATCCCGCATGGCTCGGTCCAACTCGGCCGACAGAGTGTTTTGATCCTGCCGGGCTTGTTCGTAGGTGGCCTGGGTTGCCTCGAGACCTCGTTCCAGGTCGGCGCGAACGTCTTTACCGAAGTCGCCGGGGCGCGTCCTCAATCGTTCCAGGTGATGGCGGGCCGCCTCGGGAGCGTAAATCCGTGAGAGTATGCCCAGTCCCTTGCCGAGCATGGGCAGGTGTAGCGGCTGGAGGGTGTGGCCCGTTCGTTCGAAGGTGCGCAGGGCTTTTTCGAAGGCAATCCCGACTTGGGGATCGGGGTCGATTCCGAACCCGGAGAGAACCCCGATGCGCAGGTTCCTTGGCGAGTGGTCGCAGGACCCGGTCGTCTCGTTGGTCGTCTCGTTCTCGATAACAGAGAGCAGCCGGGCGCAGTCTTTGGTATCGCGGGCGATAGGCCCCACATGGTCGAGGGTCGTCGATAGCGGTACAACCCCGTCTACGGGCACACGCCCGGCAGTGGGCTTGAAGCCCACCACGCCGCACAGGGAGGCCGGGATACGTATCGATCCACCGGTGTCGGTGCCCAGCGCGACCGGCACGCAGCCGCCCGCCACCGCCGCGGCCGAGCCGCCGCTGGAACCTCCGGGATGAAACCCACGGCGGTGCGGGTTGTGCACCGGGCCGTAGTGCGGATTCTCCGAGGTGACCCCGTCGGCCAGCTCGTTCATGTTGGTACGGCCGACCAGGATGGCTCCGGCCTGTTTCAGTCGGGCAATGACGCCGGCGTCGCACTCGGGCACGCGGTCCCGGTATGCGGCGCAACCGGCAGTGCAGATCTCGCCGGCCTCGTCGATGTTGTCCTTGACGGCTATAGCCACACCAAAGAGCGGTCCCGGCGCCCGGTCGGATTCGTCGAGCTTTTGGGCCCGCTTCAGGGCGGCTTCGTGGTGAACGGTGATAAAGGCGTTGAGACCCCGGTGCCGATCAATGGCTGCGAGAGCCGCCTGGACGTTTTCGACTGCGGACATGGCGGCAATTGTATCCGCAATACCTGATATTTGCATTTTATTTCGGGTGCTGGGTAAAATGCCCTTTCTTTTTGCAAGGAGTGGGAAAATGCTGTTGCCCGATCTATTGTATCTTCGCGCCCGCACGATGGAGGAGGCGCTTTCCCTGCGATCGAATTGGGCGAATTGGGGACGTTGGTACACAATGCTATTGGCGTGTTTGCTGCTGGCTGGATGCTCGGGAAACGGGGATCCGGTCTGCGAAGACACCAGCTGCACGTATCCGCCAGCCGATGAGTGTGTAGACGGCGATACCCTGCGCGAGCACGACCCGCAGGGGAGCTGCAGCCCAGCCGGAGTGTGCGTCTATGGTTACGCGGAACGCACCTGCGAGCACGGCTGCTCGAATGCGCGGTGCGGTTCCCCGGACCCCTGTTACGGGGTGGTGTGCGATCAGCCGCCCGCCAATGAGTGCCAGGATGGGACGACCCTGCGGATCTACGACGCTGTCGGGGTGTGCTTGCCCGCGGACGGGTCCTGCGACTACGGCTTTCGGGATCAAACCTGCGAAAATAGCTGTGAGGACGGCGACTGCGTGGCGGAGGACCTGTGCGCTGGAGTCGTGTGTGACCAACCGCCTCCGGCAACCTGTCTGGATGCTTTGACGATCGTCGAGTACGACCCGGTCGGTACTTGTGATCCGGCCACTGGCCGGTGTGACTACAACCAGTCAGAGCGCGCCTGTGCCGACGGCTGCCTGAACGACCTGTGTATCGAGCTGGGGACTTCCCACGGCTTGGTAATTCCCGCCGGAACCCGGGTCTGCAGCGACAACCAGTCCACATGGGACATTTTCGGCGGTTACTGGACCAAGATGAGGATCACCTTTGTGGATGGTCTGGTGGAGTTGCCGACGGACGAGGTCAACTTCCAGAGGAACTGGATCGCCTCGGTGGAGTACGGACCGGAGCGGACCTTGTTGACGCCCGTGGACCCGGGCGCCTTCAGTCTCTCCTCGGTTGCGGATCGCGACATCTACCAGTACGTGCAGAACTTCACGTCAGGAAGCGAGGACTACATCCTGCGGGCGAGGTTCGAGTTCGACGTGGTCGCCGGAGAGCGGTTGATCGTGTTCGACGAGCTATACCTGTCGCCACCCTTGAGATTCGGCGTCCGGACCCTGGATCTGAGTGTGACCGATACCGTGTTCGGGTCCTGGTATTTCGTGACCTGTCGGTATTCCCTCTATCAGCCGATCGTGCATCGGGTCACCACCGAGGACGGCGGCCAGCTGGAAATCGAGGAGCGACTGTATATTTCGGACGACTGCATGCTGGCTTGTCCCACGGCCCTCGTGAGGGCCAGCTGCACCTGGGACCTGGAGAGTCGTGAGGTTGACGATCACTTCCGACTGTCCTTCGTGGACGGGCAGCACAACTGGTACGAACAGTTCGTGGCCATGTTCGACGAGTCGGTGGGCCCCATCCACGGCATCTTCTACTTCCCGGCCGACGACCAGCAACCGGAGCTGACCGTTGTCCACCTGGACGCGAACCTGGACCCGGTGGGATCCAGCGTCGTTACGGAGCACATCACTCTGGAGCTGGTCTCTCCCTTCGACAGCCAGACTTCAAGTGCGACCAGCTGTGCCCAGTGGTGCCAGGAGAACCCGTACCGGGATGCTTGCGACAATGGTTGCCCGGTGGAAGACCGGACCGTAGCCGGGCGCTGCTTACCGAGCTACGACTTTCCATATTACGACTGGATGGATCTGTCGACCTGCGACCAGATCTTCGACGCATGCGTCCAGGCCGGCTACCCCTACATCCAGTGCTGTTGTTCGAGGGCGTGGAGCCAGTGGTAGGGGGGTTAGAACACCAACCCCATAATCAAGTCGTTCAGGTAGATCCCGTTCAGGAAGATGGCCGCCTTGCGGTGTCCCTCCACCTGAAAACCGAACTTCTCGTACAAGTAGATGGCGGGTGCGTTGCTCCAGAATCTCCCACCCCCTCCGGGACACCGGAATCTCCCACCCCATTTCCGGTCGATCCCAATCTCCCGCGTAAAAAGGGACACTTACGAGAGGACCACAAGTAAATTATCTCACTAGTATAGTGGCACCGCGTATATTGAGTTACTTTGGGAAGTCAACAGGTTAGATCGAAACGTAGGGGCACCAGTGGGAGATTGGGGGGACAGGCTCGTGGTTGTAATCCACACCGAACGGGGCGACAATATATGGTTCTTCCGGATCCCGCCTGTGTGGAAACGCAGAAGGAGGGCGGGCCATCATTAGGGGACTGTTTCGAGTTAGTGAGCAAGGCGAGCGCGGATCCGCTCCTGGACACCGAGCAGCTTCTGAGGTGGATCGCGTTCAACGCCGCACCGCTATTTTTGTCTGGCCTTGAACAACGTGTCATGATAGACTTTATGGCATAATGTGTTTGAGGTGATACTATGGCAAATGAGGTTGGTGTTGCGGAGCTGAAGCGCAGGTTTTCCGAGTTGCTGGACCGGGTGGTACACCGGCGTGAGTTGGTGGTGATCCGGAAAAGGGGACGTAGTGTGGCTGCCATGGTTCCGCTGGATGTGATCGACGAGCTCGATGAACGTGGCGGGCGGCGCGGTGTGCTTGCTGCTGTAGGAGCCTGGACGGAATATCCGGATCCGGACGAGTTTCTCCGGATCGTCAGGAAGGCACGGGACCGTGCCAAGGACCGCAAGACGGAGCCACTGTCGTGATCGTGTTCGACACCGACGTGCTTTCCTACGTGCTCAGGCGGGATCCTCCGGTGGGGCTGCTGCGTAGAATCGCCGAAATCGATCCTCGCGACCAGGTCACCACGAGCATCACGCTTGGGGAATTGGTGTACGGTGCATATCGGAGTAAACGGCCTGAGTATTTCATGACTAGGTTGAGAGAGCTGCTGTTGCCCAATCTTCGGGTGCTTGCTTTTGACCGGAAAGCGGCCGAGGTATACGGAGAAGTGCGCGCTGGGTTGGAGAAGGCCGGTCGGCCCACGGCGGAACCCGACCTTAGAATCGCGTCGATATGCCTGTGTCAAGATGCCAGCCTCGCGACCGGGAACATTCGTCACTACCAGAAGGTTCCGGGACTCAAGGTGGACGACTGGCTCAAACCTTTCAGATAGACTTGGAAAGTTTCTTCGTCTTAGTCGGTCTGGTGTGTGTATGTCAGGACGATTTCGTCTTGTCGTGGAGACCGAATATGGGCATTTCACCAAACCCCAACGTCGCAAAGCAGAACGGTCACACGTAGCACTCACGATGTCTTCATGCGGTGTGGTCGAGGAGACCAGCAAGTCTAGATCCGCAATACCTGGTATTTGCATTTTGTTTCGGGTGCTGGGTAAAATGCCTTTTCTTTTTGCCAGGAGTGGGAAGATGCTGTTGCCCGATCTACTGTATCTTCGCGCCCGCACGGTGGAGGAGGCGCTTTCCCTGCGGTCCGAGAAACCCGACGCCCGTTTCATGGCGGGGGGGACCGATTTGCTTCCGCAGGTGAGATGCGGAGCATGCAGTCCGGTTTGTCAGGGAGGCGGCAACTCGCCCCCCAAGACGGTGATCGACGTGAAATCCATCCCCGAGCTTTCAAGGATTCGCGAGATCGAGGACGGTTCCATTGCCATCGGGGCCGCGGTCAGCGTCGCGGCCGTTGCCGGCCATCCGGAAATCCGGCGGCACTATCCGGCCCTGGTTGACTGCTGTCTCTCGCTGGGGTCCTACCCGTTGCGTAACCGGGCCACGGTCGCGGGAAACATTTGCAACGCTTCACCCTGTGCCGACACGTCGGCGGCACTTTTAGCCCTGGACGCTCGGGTGGCGGCGACCGGTCCGGAGGGCCGCAGGGAAATCGAGATGGCCGGGTTCTTTCAGGGTCCCGGTCAGACATCGCTTCATGCCGGCGAGCTGGTCGTCGAGGTGATCTTGCCAAAAGGATCCCGAGGGGGCCGCGGCCACTATGGCAGGATCGCCAGGCGCAGGGCGGTGGACATCTCCACCGTGGCGGTGCTGGTGACCCGGCTTGCGGGCCAGGAGCCGGAACACCGGGTCTCGTTGCTGTCGGTGGCGCCGACGCCGCTCCGGGTGCCCGAGGCCGAGAGGGTGTTGGACCAAAAAGGCCGCGATGGAGCTTCGCGAGCGGCCGAGATTGCCATGTCGACCTGCAGCCCCATCGACGACGTGCGCGCAACCGCGGAATACCGCCGGGCCATGGTGGGTGTGCTGACCGAGCGCGGCGCCCGGGCGGTGGCTGCCCGGGCGGGGAGATGACGGCCATGCGACACACGATCCAGGTTCGGGTGAACGGTATTTTGGAATCCCGCCAGGTTGAGGGGAACCAGACGCTGCTTGCCTTCCTCCGCGACACGCTGGATCTGACCGGGGCCAAGGAGGGTTGCAACGAGGGCGAGTGCGGTGCCTGTGTGGTGTTGCTGGATGGAGCCGCCGTAAACAGCTGCTTGATTCTGGCGGCGGAGGTCGACGGGCACGCGGTGACCACCATCGAGGGGATCGGAGACGGGCAGAACCTGCATCCCTTGCAGCAGGCTTTCCTGGACCATCACGCGGTCCAATGCGGCTTCTGCACGCCGGGCGTTATCCTGACCGCGCTCTCGTTGCTTGAGCGTAACAAGAATCCCAGCGAGCAGGAGATCCGCGAGGCGCTTTCGGGTAATTTGTGTCGTTGCACCGGGTACCGCCAGATCATCGATGCGATCCTGGAGGTGGGATCATGAAGACCGATCGCGGCATGGAGAGTAAGCCCGCGGTCGCCCGCCAGGACGAGCAGGCGGCGCCCGAGACAAGAGTGGTGGGCCGGGAAGTCCAGCGGGTGGACGGTCTTGGCAAGGTGACCGGCGCCGCGAAGTATACCGGCGATTCGAAGTTCCCCCGCATGCTGTATGCCGAGGTGGTGCGCTCGCCGCATCCGCACGCGCGGATTTTGAACGTAAACCTGGACCGGGCGGCCCGAGCCCCGGGCGTGCGTGCCGTTGCCTGCGGGCGGGACTTTCCGTTTCATGTCGGGATTTATCTGAAGGACCAGACCGTGTTTGCCACCGATCGGGTTCGCTATGTCGGGGATCCGGTGGCCGCGGTCGCCGCCGAGACACCAGCCGCCGCCTGGGAGGCGGCCGCGTTGGTGGAAGTGGACTATGAGCCGCTCGAGCCCATCTACGATGCCAAGCGGGGCATCGAGCCGGATGCCGCCCGGGTGCATCCCGACCTGGGTGACTACGAGTGCGTGCCGTGGATCACCCCCAAGAGCGGAACCAACATCTGCAACCACCTCAAGTTGCGCAAGGGCGACTACCAGAACGCGCTCAAGTCCTGCGCGCATGTCGTCGAGAACACCTTCGAGGTGCCCCAGGTGCAGCATGTGCCCATAGAACCCCACATATCGGTCGCCCGGGTGGATCTGGCCGGAAAGGTCGAGGTCCAAACCTCGGCTCAGAGCCCCTTTACCGTTCGGCACCTCCTGTGCGCCTGCTTCGATCTCTCCCACGGAGACGTGCGGGTGACCGTGCCGACCGTCGGCGGCGGGTTCGGCGGCAAGGCGGGGATCAACCTCGAGCCCATCGCTGTCGCGCTGGCCATGCGGGCCCGCGGCCGCTGGGTTCGGGTGCTGGTGGATCGTTCGGAGGAGTTCTACGCCGTGGTGGTGCGTCAGGGGCTCACCGCCACCCTGGTTACCGGGGTCGACCGGGAAGGCCGGGTGCAGGCCCAGAAGATGCATTATTTGTGGAACTGCGGGGCCTACGGCGGATACGGCGTCAACGTGGTTCGGGCCGCCGGATACACCTGTGGAGGCGCCTACGAGTTTCCCAACGTATGGGGCGACAGCATCGGTGTGTACACCAACCGCCCGGTGGGCAGCGCCTACCGCGGCTTCGGAATGCAGGAGATCCACTGGGCTCTGGAGCTGCAGATGGATCTGGTGGCCGAGCACATCGGGATGGATCCAACCGAGTTTCGTCTGAAGAACTGCCTGGGTCCCGGCAAGAGCACCGTGACCGGTCAGGTTCTCGATGAGCACTCGGGGCGGGTCGACCTGTGCATCCACAAGGTCCGGGAGCGGCTTCTAAGAGAAGACGGCGGGCGGAAGAAGGCCCCGGACGTTCTGCTCCGGGGTAAAGGCATTGCCTGCGCGGTCAAGGCGCCGGCCATGCCCAACGACGCCGCCTCGTCGGTTGTCTTGAAGTTCTGCGAAGACGCCACCCTGGAGGTGCTGATCTCGGGCACCGACATCGGCCAGGGGCTCCAGACCGTCGCGGCCCAGTTCGCGGCCGAGGCCCTGGACCTGCCGGTCGAGGGGGTGAGGGTGCGGGGTCAACCGGACACGGATTTGTCCCCCTACGATTGGCAGACGGTGGCGTCCCGGCAGACCTGGGCCACCGGCAACGCCATCCTCCGGGCCGCTTCAAAGATCAAGGATCAACTGTTCTCGGTTGCCTCCGAGGTGTTGGAAGCGGATTCCTCCCGGCTTGCGCTTCGTGACCAGGCGGTGGTGGATACCCGGACGGGCAGCTCCATTCCCCTCGCCCGGCTGGTTATGGGTTACCAGTACGAGGATGGTCACACCATCGGCGGACCGGTGGCGGCGTATGACTTCTTCGTACCGGAGGGACTTCTGTTCCTCGCTCCGGAAACCAGCCAGAGCGCGAAACCCGTCGCCAAGTGGACCTTCGGCGCCCAGGGAGTGGAGGTCAGCCTGGATCCCCAGACCGGACAGTACCGAGTCGATCGGGTGGTGGCCTGCTATGACGTGGGCAGAGTGATTCACCCGGGGCTCATCCGCGGACAGGTCTACGGCGGAATCGTCCAGGGCCTCGGTACCGGAACGATGGAGGAGCTCAAGCTGGATCCAAAAAGCGGGCGGGTGATCAACGCCTCGTTGATGGACTACAAGATTCCCACCGCCTCAGACGTCCCCGAGGTCATGGAGGCGCACTTCGTCGAGACGCCCCAGGCAGACGGTCCCTTCGGTGCCCGGGGCATCGGGGAGCACACCATGATTCCCACGCCGGCGGCGGTGGCCAACGCGCTTCGGGATGCCTGCGGAATACACCTGAAAGAGATGCCGATCACCGCCGAGAGGGTCTGGCGGGCGCTTATGCGGAAGGAAAACCGGAAGTGACCGAGCTGCCCGTTCACAGGTTCGACCGCCAACTGGTCGAGCACGTCCGCGACTACACCGGCCGGGTCGAGCACGTGTACCCCGAAATAGCCGTCATCGTGCCGGCGGACCGCGGTCCCCTGCTGGCGTTCCTGCATTCCGGAAGGGCCCTGGTTCCCTGCGGTATCGAAGTGCCCTGGGAGACCGTGCGACCCCGGCCCGGCCTTTTTGTGACCAAGCAGGGTCGCTCTATCCGGGTCGGCGACCGATCGCCGGTGTTTTTGGGGCTTGCGGGAGACGGCCAGTCGCTGCGACCCGACGCGCCCGGGACCGACTGGGGCGCCGGTATCTTGAAAGAGAGGCTGGCCGCTCTGCGCCTGCCCTACCGAACCCGGGCCCTGCTCGGCCGCGGGGAATGCGAAAGTTGCCTGGAAGGGCGGATGATAGCAGCGGCCGGGACCGAGCTGCGCCGGTTGGTGGGGTGCCTGCGAGACGGCGCCACCGGATCCGAACCGTACCGGGATATCGTGGGCAAGCTTGCCGGTCTGGGCCCCGGCTCGACTCCGACCGGAGACGACCTCCTGTTGGGCGTCTGCGCCCTGGCCTGGCGCCTGTGTTCGGCGGGGCTGCTTTCCCCAGAGAGCCTGGATGGTTTCCGGACATGCCTGGACGAGCTACCCCCGGATGCGACTACCCGTACCGGCCGTGAGATTCTGGCCCAGGCCGTCCGGGGGGCGTTCTTGGAGACATTGCTCCGGTTCATCGATGCCCTGGGCGATAAGACCGCAGACGATCGGAGCGTTGCCATGGAGGCCGGGCGGCTCGGGCGGATCGGCGGGCGATCCGGCTGCGACATGCTGGCGGGGGTCGTCTCCCTGGCCGGGGCCTACGCAAAAGGAGCCCAGACATGAAGGAGCGTGTCGTCATTCACAAGGGGAGCTACCACGACTCGGCTTTCCTCATGCGGGTGTCCCGCGGGCTGGCCGGCCTCGACTGCGTCGAGGAGGCCGTCGTTCTGATGGGCACTCAGATGAACCGCAAGCTCCTTCAAGACGCCGGATTTTTTGACCCAGGTCTCGAAGACGCAACGCCCATGGATCTGGTGGTGGGCATCCGGGCCGGGAGCGAGGAAGCCATCGCGGCCGCGGAAAAGGAGCTGGAAAGCCTGTTACGGGCGATTCCGTCGGGCCGGTCGGGTCCGGGCGTCCGTTACGCGAGCATCCGGTCGGCGCTCGAAGAACAGCCCCAAACGAACCTGGTCTCGGTGGCGGTGCCGGGGCCCTACGCCGCCTACGTCGCCCATCGCGCGCTGGATGCGGGAAAGCACGTCTTTCTGTTCTCGAACAATGTTCCCATAGACGAGGAGGTAGAGCTGAAGAGGCGGGCGCGCGAGTTGGGCCTCCTGGTGATGGGTCCGGACTGCGGGACCGCCATCGTGGCCGGCGTGGGCCTGGGCTTTGCAAACCGTGTGCGCCGCGGGCGCATCGGTCTGGTGGGGGCCTCGGGAACCGGCATCCAGGAGGTAGCTTGCTTGGTGCACGCGATGGGGGAGGGGATCTCCCAGGCCATCGGAGTGGGAGGCGCCGACCTCTCCGGCCAGGTGGGCGGCTTGATGACTGAGTTCGGCCTCGAGCTCTTGGCCGCGGACGAAGAGACCCGGATCATCGTGCTCGTGGCCAAGCATCCCGACCGGGCGGTTGCGGACAAGATCGAGAAGACCCTCACCGGTTTGAAAAAACCGGTCGTGGTTCGCTACCTGGGACAGCCGGCGCTGGAAAGCAGACCCGGTGTGACTTACGCGGAAAGCCTGGACGAGGCCGCCTTGGAGGCGGTAACGCTCGCCTCGGGTGACAAGCCCGCCGATCCCTTCCGTGGCCTGGAAGACGACGCCCGAGCTCTGACGAGCGGCGACGGGCGCCTGGTGGGCCTGTTTTGTGGCGGGTCCCTGGCCGCGGAAGCGGCGCTGGTGTTGGGGGCCGGCGTTTCGAATCATCCACTCCGGGTGGAGGGCGGAGTCGCACCCATGGGCACCGCAAAAAGCGCGGAGGGCACCGGCGATTGGATCGTGGATACGGGCGAGGATTTCTACACGCTGGGAAGACCCCATCCCATGGTGGATCAGACCGTGCGCTGCGAGCTTATCCGGGGCGTTTTCTCCGATCCTTCGGTGAAGGTGCTGTTGTTGGATCTGGTGTTGGGCTTCGGGGCCCATCCCGATCCCGCCTCGGAGCTCGCGCAGACAATCGAGGCGGCCAGGCGGGAGCGCGGTGATGTCCCCATGCTGGTGATCGCCTCGGTGACGGGAACGGATCTGGATCCCCAGGATGCGGATCGACAGCGCCGTCTACTCGCTTCGGTGGGAGTTCACGTTCAGCGGTCGGCTGCCCGGGCAGCACGGATCGCGTCCATGCTGAAAGGGGGCGGTGGCCGTGTCACTTGGTTCCGCACACAAGCTTCTCGAGGGTCCCCTGTCCGTAGTTCATCTCGGTCTCGACGACGTGATTCAAGCAGCCCACGCGGCGTCCGTGCCCATTGCCCGGGTCGACTTTCGGCCGCCCGCGGGCGGCCATCCCGGACGCATGCGCATGCTTTCCGATCTCGATCGTCCCCGGCTGGCTGCCGCCATAGAAAAAGCCAACCGGACGGCTCTCGATCGCCTGCTCGAGGTTCGGCCGCAACTGGTCGGGGTGGGCGTCGCCCGCGAGGAGATCCCGGGCATGCAGGCCGGGTTGTTCCTCCACGCCGGCCCGCCCATCGAGTGGGAGCGCATGTCGGGCCCACTGCGGGGAGCGGTGATCGGCGGCCTACTGTTGGAGCGCATGGCCAAGACACCCGAGGAAGCGGAGAAGCTCGCGGCTTCGGGGAAGGTCCGGTTCGAGCCCTGCCACCACCATCAGGCCGTGGGTCCCATGGCCGGGTTGGTGACGCCCTCCATGCCTGTCTGGATCGTCGAGGACGGCGGGGAAACGCCGAGCTCGGGGATCAGGACGTACTGTACTCTCAACGAGGGATTGGGAAAGGTGCTCCGGTACGGAGCCTATGCTCCCGAAGTTCTCGATCGGCTGAAGTTCATGAGCGAGGTACTCGGGCCGGTCCTTTCAGAGACCCTGCGGGCGGTGGGACCCATCGACCTGAAGATGCTCATGGCGCAGGCGCTCCAGATGGGAGACGAGGGGCACAACCGCAACCGCGCGGGCACGTCCTTGCTCTTCCGCCGCCTGGCTCCGGCCATGGTTCGGTTGAAGCGCGACCCCGAGCAGATCGCCCGGGTTCTGGAGTTCATCCATTCGAACGACCACTTCTTCTTGAACCTGAGCATGCCCATGGCCAAGTGCATGCTGCTCGCCGCCCAGGACGTGCCGCTATCTTCCCTGCTGACGGTCATGGCCCGCAACGGCACCGACTTCGGCATTCAACTTTCCGGCATGCCCGGCCGCTGGTTCGTGGGCCCGGCGCAGAAGGTCGACGGGCT
>JAUXGL010000078.1 GCA_030622135.1 Deltaproteobacteria bacterium | reverse complement strand
CTCAACAATGGGGAGTTCTAGTTGTCGTTAAGGGGATTATTACTTGACGCTGAGCAGTTATCTCGTCATCGTTGCACAAATATACCCACAAAGGTACGTTGCTTTCAGAATCGAACACGGCAAGCTCACCGCTGGGGCCAGTGGCGTCTGCATACTGAAGTGAGCCGGCCGCAACTGTAGAGCCATCTCCGGAAATTGCAACGGCATTTGCCCAATCAACGTACGATCCCGGCGCGAACCGATAGGTCCATCTCTCCTGATAGACTGCTTGGCTTTCGGCATACTCATATACAACCACGTAGCCATCCAGGTCACCAACCACAAGAACGTTACCATCATGAGAGATCGAAGGTTGCGTTTGAGATAATGTCTCAACTTGCAGAAGCACTTGGCCGCTATCCGAATAAGCTGTAATCCAAGAATACTGCACCACCGCCAGCTTCTCGCCGTTTCCTGACAGCGTCAATCCCGAGTTATACCCATTATCCGGAAGCTCATTAGTCCAGCTTTCTGATAGCGTTGCAACGTCAAGCGATGTTATGTTTATACGATCAGATGTGTCATCTGAGATGTAGTACACCGTGCTTCCATCGTCCGATATCACGATGTTGTATACGTTATCCGGAGCTATTGAATATGACCAGGTGGGAGTCGCAGATGCAGGCTCAAGCCCATAGATAGCATTGCCGACCGCCCCAACCAAGCAGGTACCATCAGAAGTCATGTCTTGAGGAAGAAAGTCCACATCGCCCAAATCGTACTTCCAAGCGGGCGTGCCCGAGTCGATGTGGTATGTCCAAGCTTCGCCGCTGAAATACCATCCGGCGAACGAATTATACGCGACGGCATCTATGTGCACCGATCTACATCTTGCGAATTCGTGGCTGGTTTCCCACATGACGAGTGAGGTGGTTCCACCCGCGTCGCCGTCCGAGCCCGCATCACCGTCCGAGCCCGCGTCACCGTCCGAGCCCGCGTCACCGTCCGAGCCCGCGTCACCGTCCGGGCTCGCGTCGCCGTGGTCATCTGGACCGACTTGGCCGTCTGGATCGGCATCGTGAGCGTCGCCGTCCGAGGCATCGGGGTAGGTAGTGTTGTCACCATAGCCGCAACCAATCGGAAGGTGGACGAGCGCGGCAAGAACCAAGCTCGTCAGTATTTTCCACTGCATAGTGCCCTCTCCTTTTCAAGTAAGACTATCCTACCACATGACTTTTGGCAACAAGAGACCGCTGAGTACCATCACTGTGTTGTGAGTCGCATGTGTAAAGATAGGAGCAGTGAGATTCCTGGTTCGTTGGTATAGCCGGCATACAATAAGTCCCAAAATGAAAACAGGTATCGTGGATACCGCAGGATGGACAACCGCAAACAACAATGCGTTGACGATGCTTGAGGTTGAACCTCTGGGCCAATATTCCTTTAGGGCCGACAAGGCAAAACCTCGGAAAAGTATTTCCTCGACAATTGGAGCAATAACCGTAACCGCCAAAATCACCCACCATTTTGCGGCTTCGGCAGAAACCCCGACTTGGACCACGTTATGCTGTAAAAATATCTCTTTCAATCCCATTTGAAGAAGAACGAATAAATAGAGTAAAGCAAAAGCAGCCGAGATTCCTCCCCAACAGATCCCCAAGCCCACATTTTTTAGCCGAGTTTTCCCAATCCCAGCGAAAACTCTAAATGAACTCCGCGTTCTCTTCTTATAATATAGGACCACGATGGTGGATGAAACAACACCCGAAACTGCATAGGATAGTGCATAATGCGTTCCGGTTGCACCGTCTGGAGAGATTGCGGCAAGGACGATCGATGACAAAACCTGTACGAAGAAGAATATAGCTATTGCACCCAAAGAGTCACCGATTGAAATCTTGGTGGGGCGGCGATATTCAGGATCCAGTATATGCTGGAACCGCCAACTGCCTGCCTGGAAGCACGCCAACGTCAAACCGGCGAAAAGGAATGAGCCGACCAACTTACTCCACCAGTCTTCAGACAGGAAAACCAACGCATACGATGAAGCTATCAGCATGAATACAATCGCGGCGCTTGAGTTGATAGTGGTCGATTTCTTGCTTGTGGGATCGCTTGCCAGGGCGGAGATGCCTACCCCGGAAACAGCAACAAGAAACACACCTGCGACAAGAAACACACCGTTTCCTACTGTAGCAAGAGGTGGCCAACGGAATGCAAAAGCGCTTCCAAGATAGGCTACGAGTCCAAACGAGGCGAGGATTATGGCCCACAGCTTGGCCTTGGCCCATAGTATTGATTTCATATTCACAGGAAAAGTGTACAACAGCCATATGGCCCGTCTCTCGGGATCGAGGCAGCGGACACAACAAAATGCGGCAATGTATGACATACATCCAAAGATCAAAAGCGCAGTATATGCGGATTGTTCTGATACGTTTTCAAACAACTTCTTATTCTTATTCGTTAACAAGTAAAGTACAATAAATGCGATAGGCATGCCAAACGCCTTGAAGAGAAGCTTCAAATCCCTCAAATACATCAAGAGATCCTTCTTTACGAATCCTTTCAGCATACCTGTGTTGGCAATACGGATGGACTCGACAGTACGGCCTGGCGCTACAAGATGGCTATCTACTATTCTCCAGCCGCTTCTTCCAAACCACTCGACCAAGAACAGAGAAAAGGTCAGGAACAGAGAAGTACCCAGAATAGCACCACCGAGGTTGGCTAACATTCCGAGGTATGACTTGCTTCCGAGATTTAAAAAGACGCCAACAAGTATACCGGGAGGTGAAATGCTCAGGAGATCGGTCGATATTGTAGGGAGATTCCCGATGTTTCCCTTACTGAACATGTCTTGAAATCTAATGAACAGAACAACAAGACCCGCTCCTGCTAAAATTGGCAGAAGGATTCTGATATTACGAAGTGCCGCAGGCTTGAGCAGGCGCGTGAGAATTTGTTCGACCAAGAGTAGAAGCGCATTGATGAAAATAACTGTCAGGAATGCTCCGAATAAGGCCAGTAGAAATCCCAACACCGACAGGGAAGCAATCCAAGTCAGGGCCACGAAGAAAGCAAGAACAACGACCCAACTTGCGAAATCAGCAAATGAGTATTCCAGGAGTTTTCCAGTAAAAAAGTCTTTGGCCGTCAACGGCTGGCAAAGCAAAAACTCCGTGTCACCCGAATTCCGGGTGAACGATTGGGCAAATTCTTGCATGGCAATGTGAAACAAGATCAGTCCGACAACAACAATTGTGAGAACGACAGAAGCCATGGGCATCAGAGAATCAATCGGATACCGCTTGAAAATTAACCCAAAGAACAATGACAACGCCACAAAATATATCAGAGCCATGAGAAATAAAAAAAAAGGACTTTGGATAAAAGATCTCTTCTTGGACTTCCTGCCATGGCGTAAATAGTTGAGCATAATCGTCCAGCGCAATTTGATAATTGCTTTTATGAACCTACGATTCATGCCTACGCCTTTTCCTTTTCGTTATGTACCTGAATCAAATTGATAAAAATTTCTTCAAGACTGGCATCCCGATCGGCTATATCCGATCGCAAGGTGGCTGCCGATCCGATACCCACGAGTTTACCTTCATGGATGATCCCCACACGGTTGCATAGCTTTTCTGCCAAGTCGAGTACGTGAGTTGACAGGAAAATCGTTTTACCGTCCGCTGCCAACATATTGACATAATTCCTAAAGTCGCGAACCGCCAATGGATCCAGGCCACTCGTAGGTTCGTCCATGATCAACACTTGAGGGTCGTGGAGCAACGCGCCACAGAGAGCTAGTTTCTTCTTCATGCCGTGCGAATAATTTACTGTAAACTCTTCAGATGCGTCCTTGAGCCCGAAGCGTGAGAGGAGTTGTGGGATCCGATCTTGTTTCTCCTCCTGGGAAAGGTTGTGCATCTCTGCTAGAAATTCGAGAAACTCACGTCCTCGTAGATAATCGTAGAGATAGGGTTCATCCGGCAAGTAGCCCACTATCTTTTTTACATCAGGAGCTTCGGAAGTAACATCGAGATTTTCTATAGTTGCGCTCCCGGCATTGGGCCGTAGTATTCCCATCAACATCCTTATGGTGGTTGTCTTTCCGGCCCCATTGGGTCCAAGGAACCCAAAAATCTCGCCTTTTTCCACGGCCAAGGAAACCCCATTTACAGCAGTTTTTTGACCGAAACGTTTTGTGATAGAACTGGTTTTTATCATCGGTACACATTCTCCAATACGTTGATTTTACTTTGAAAATCGAATCGTTGCTCAACATGTCAAATCAGTATTTGGTTGTCCAAACTCATGACTTGTTCCATATCAAGCGCTCGGCGTTTTTTGTGTAGAATTTTTCCAGCACGTCCTTGGGCAGGTTGATGGCGTCCACCTTCCAGTTGCCCTGGATGGGGGTGGGGTGGTCGATGCGCTTGTGATCGGTTTCGAAATACTCGCGGTGGGCTTGGAAGAAGCGGTCGGCGTCGGTGTCATCGTCGGGCCAGATGGAGAGCGAGCCCAGCTGCAGGCCGGCGGGGCCGATTACCAGGTCGGAGCCGAAGAGGATGCGGTCCTGGTGCTTGATGAAGAACTTGCGAACCTTCTCCGCGGGGTGGCGTCCGATTTCGCCGATCCGGGCCGAGGTGTCCGCGTAGAGGTTGGGGTACTTGGAAAGGATGCGGTCGACGTAGTCGATGTCCTCGGGGTTGTTGGCCAGGTGGATGCCCAGAAACGTCGTCTTGGGGTGCCGCTCGATCAGGCGGTCGCGGGCTTCTAAGAGCGACTGACGGGATGGATAGTCCTTTCCGTAGAAGCTCCAGGAAGGGGCGAACAAGAGCTCCAGGTAGCGTTCGTTTTCGGGGGTAGGGGGATCGAAGAAAACCTTGGGATCGCTGGTGTGCATGGCCACGATGGCACCGAGCCGGGCGGCTTTTTTCATTATGAGGTCCAGGCGGGGATCGTCGACTTCGAGGAGCCGGCCGTCTTTGGTGCGCACTCCCAGGCCCAGGTTCTTGAAGATCTTGACTCCCCGGGCGCCCAGCTTCACGGCTTGCTCCAGGCGCTGGGTTTCCCTCCGGGCCCACCCGGGGTGATCGATGCCGCGCCAGTCCAGGTTGACGAAGAAAGCGAAGCGATCCCCCAAGCGTTTCTTGACCTCCAGGGTGGCCTCGAAACGGCCGGTGCCCACGAAGCCGGCGCTCTTGGTGCAAAACTTGGTAACGCCGTTATTTTCGAAAATCCGCATGGTTCTGTCGACGCAGTCGGGCCGGGGAGTCATGTGGACGTGGGAATCTATGATAGGCGGCCGGCCCATGGGTGCCGGATCCTGCTTCTTACAGCCCGGGAGCAGGAGTGTCATAAGGAGCGGGACATAAAGGCATTTCATTGAGGCGTATCGTATCCCAGCGGGCAAAAAGGTGCCACAAGTTTGGGTTGTTTGACCATTCCTTTTGTGGTAGCAAATAAACTCGTGTTTACCCGTATTATACTACTGACCCCGAAAATCTTCGCGGCCCGCAAAGATTTTCTGAGTACTGCGCGGGTCATTGGGTTGCGGCAGAGTCGCGCTGTGCTGGTTCTTGCGCTGATGCTGGTGGGAACCGCCGTTTTGGCAGGGGCGGGAGAACCGGCCCCGGTGGTGGCGGTTTTCGAGATCGAGAACCGGGGCTCTCCGCTTTCAGAGGACGAGCTTATGGCCCTGACCGACTATCTGGGTACCAGGCTGGGGGAAGGGGGGCGGTACCAGATCATCCCCAGGCAGGAGATCAAAAAGCGGCTGGTGGAGCAGAAGGCGGCTTCCTTCAAACAATGCTACGACCAGAGCTGCCAGATCGAGGTGGGCCGGGAAATGGCGGCACAGTTCACCGTGTCGGCGAGCATCTCCAGGGTGGGCCGGACCTGCATCATTACCGCGGCCATGTACGATCTCAAGAAAGCGGCTACCCACAAGACCGGCACGGCCAAGGGGCCCTGCACGGCGGACGACCTGCTCAGCGCGGTGGAACGGATCGCCTTGAAGCTCGAGGGTGGTGAAGTGCCTGCGGCCGAAGTCCCTCCAAAGCCCGTAGCCGAGACAGTTGAGTCTTTGACCAAGAAGCCGTCCGAGGTTATCCGGGCGCCCCCGCGTAGGTACAGGAAGAGAAGCAAGAGCGTCCTGGCCGCGGCGCTCTGGTCGGCGTTGCCCGGCGGGGGGATGTACTACGTGGGGAAGTGGGGGTGGGGAGTCTTTTATACCTCCGTGATCGTTGGTGGCTATGTGTTGTTCTTCTCCAGCATGGGTTCATTCGAGATCGACTGGAGGGTTCCCGCGGGAGGATCGATGATCGGGCTGGGATGGCTCGCCTCCATCATCCACTCCATGGTCGCCGCGTCCGACTGGAAGGATCCCGAGGCGGAGCAGGTTGGCCTGATCCGAGACTTTCGCCCTATTCCTGCAATCGGTCCGGGTCGCGATCCCCACCCGGCCGTCATGATCCCGATCTTGTCGGGCAGGTTCTGAACCGGGAGGGTTCCCATGGCCGGAGACGAACAGAAGAAACGGGTAGGCTTCTTCGGGTGGACCCGGCGCCTCGTTATGTTGCTGGCCCTGGGTGCCATCGTTGCCGGGGGCTTTTGGTTTTACCAGGGTCGCCGGGAAGTGGAAGTGCTGAGACAGATCGTGTCCCGACTGACCTCCGAGACCAAGGTGGCCCATGTGCGGGTGGAGGACGTGCAGGCGGACCCGGCAGGGCGGGTACAGAAGCTGCGCCTCAAGATCGTGGAATACGCCTCGGGCAACCAGCCGCTCGAGCCGATCTACTGCGATTTTTCCGTCAACGATGTGGTGCACTTCGAGGCGCTGGTCATTCGGCTCAACGACGAGCTGATCATGGAGGGAAAGGGCAAGAGCATTCATCTCTTCCGCCGGGCCTTCGCCCTGGATGACGACGGCAATACCTACGAAAGCTGCGACATTAATCGCCCCCGGGAAGTCCCGGGAGGCTACAGCCTTTTGAGCGGCGACTCGGAGGTCCGGGAGATCGAGCGCCGGTACTGGAGGAAGTTCTGGGACTATGCCCTGGACGAGAAGAAGCGCAAGAGCGCGGGAGTCAAGACCGCCCAGATCGAGGCGCCGGGTATGCGTTTCGTCCGCGACATCGACTACGTCATCTACCTGGAGCACGACGGCGGGTTGCGCTTCAAGACCAAGCCGACCGAGGCCATCTACCAGGGGGCGCGCAAGAAGATCGAGACCCCGGACAAAAAGACGGAAGTGGGCCACTGAGCATGCCTGGAAGGACAGCCATACCGCTGCTTTTCATGGTGGTACTGGCGATCTCGCCCGATGTTCGTTCTCAGGGCAAGCCCCGTGAACTGCCGGGACGGCAAAAATCGCCGCCCCCGGCGCTGGTCGTGGCGGTCTTCGAGATCGAAAACCGCGGCTCTCCGCTCACCGATGACGAGCTGATCGCCCTGACCGACTACCTGGGCACCAAGCTGGGCGAGCGCGGCCGCTTCCAGATCATCCCCCGCCAGGAGATCAAAAAGCGCCTGGTGCAGCAAAAGAAGGCTTCCTTCAAGGAATGCTACGATCAGAGCTGCCAGATCGAGGTGGGTCGGGAGCTGGCGGCCCAGCTCACCTTGTCGGCGAGCATCTCGCGGGTGGGCCGGACTTGCATCGTCACTTCGGCCCTGTACGACCTTCGCAAGGCGGCCACTAGCAACACGGCCTCGGCCAAGGCGAGATGCAATCCGGACGAGTTGCTGGAGGCCATGGACCAGATCGCCGCCAAGCTGGAAGGGAAGCAGAAGGCCGGGGTCAAGCCCAAGACCCTCCGGGCGGAACCTCCGGTTCGGCATGTAGAAAAAACTCCGCCCTTGCCTCTGCCCTCCGCCCCGGTTGTCAAACCGCGCACCAAGAGCACCATCGTGGCCTGCCTGCTGGCCTGCTTTCCCGGCGGTGGCATGTACTACCTGGAGAAGTGGGTATGGGGCACCATCTATATGGGCGGTTCTATCGGCGGCATGGTTGCGGGCGGGGTGCTGCTGCAAGATGATGAAATTGCCGGGGGAGTCATCTCGCTGGTCTTGAGTACGATCTTGTATCCAATCAGCATCATTCACACCTATTCCGTCGCGGAGAACTGGCGGGATCCGGACGTGGAGCGGATCAGTCCGGGACGAAGTTTTTCGCCCGGGCCCATTGGGGAGCGCGGCCGGGACCTCCATCCGGCGGTATACATACCCATCTTCTCCGGTCGCTTCTGACATGACAAAAGAACCCAGAACTTTCGACGAGTACGAGCGTGGTTTCGGTCTGGATGCCGCTCTGGAGGAAGCCTGGCGGTGCCTGCAGTGCGAGGATCCGCCCTGCGAGCGGGGGTGCCCGGCCACGGTGCGGGTGCGCAAGTTCATCCGCAAGATCCGCAACCTGGATTTCCGGGGAGCGGCGCTCACCATACGGCAGAACAACGTTCTGGGGGGGAGCTGCGCTCGGGTGTGTGCCACCGCCGGGCAGTGTCAGCGCCAGTGCACCCGCTCGAAGATGGATCGCGCCGTCGACATCGGCGGCTTGCAGCGCTTCGTATGTGACTGGGAGCTGGAGCACGGCGTCGAGTGGCAACCGTCCGCCGGACCCACTGGCAAGCGGGTGGCGGTGATCGGGGCGGGGCCGGCGGGGCTGGCCGCGGCGGCGGAGCTTTCGCTTCTGGGGCACGCCGTCACCGTTTTTGAGCAAGGCGGTCAAGCCGGGGGGATGCTGGCGCGGGGGATCCCCTCCATGCGCCTGCCCCAACGGGTGGTTGCCCACGAGGTGGAGGCTATCGCGAATCTGGGCGTTTCGTTCAAGTTCGGCCGGCGGGTGAGCGAGCTGGAGCGGAGCTTCGACGCGACCGTGGTGGCCGTGGGCTTGACCCGCGGTGTTTTGTTAAACATCCCCGGCGAGGATCTCGAGGGTGTTCACGCGGCCCTGGATATTCTCAGGGCCAAGGCGATGGATGAAAAACCCCGGCTGGGTACGCGGGTGCTGGTCATCGGCGGGGGCAATACGGCCATGGATGTTGCTACCAGCGCCCTGCGCCTGGGGGCCGAAGACGTGTGCGTTTTGTACCGGCGCGGAGACTGCGAGATGCCCGCCTGGAAGCCGGAGGTGGACCGAGCCCGGGCGGAGGGCATATCCATCCGCACCCATACGGTTCCGGTGGCGTTTCTTCAGGGTGGCGGGCGGGTGAAAAAGGTCCGCTGTTTGGTGACGGTCCCCGGGCCCGAGGACGGCAGCGGCCGCCGGCGCCCGGTGCCGGTTTTGGGCACCGAGTTCGAGCTGGATGCCGACGACGTGATCGTCGCCGCCGGAGAGAGCATCGATTCCGATCTGGCCGCCCGTCTGGGATTGATTCTGGGTGGCGAAGGCCTGGTCCAATGCGACCAAGACCGGACTACCCCGGCGCCCGGGATTTTCGCCGCGGGGGATCTGACCCGCTGGGACCGCACGGTGGTGCAGGCGGTGGCCGACGGCGTGCGGGCCGCCCGGAGCGTCCACGAATTCTTGGGCCTCGGGAGGGTTGAGGCGGCCGGCGGCGAGGTCCTGGCCCCCGGCGTGGATCTGTCGGTGGACTTCTGCGGGGTGCGCTTGATCCATCCCTTCGTCTTGGCGGCGGCTCCGCCCACCGACGACCTGGACATGCTCCGCGCGGGTTTTGAAGCGGGCTGGGCCGGTGCGGTGCTGAAGACCACCGCGGTGGAGTCGGAGCCGGTTCTGTTGAAGTATCCCATGATGACCGGCTACGAGGTCTTCGGTCGCCGGGTGGTGGGCCTGGGCAACATAGATCTGATCAGTGAGCACCACATCGATGTGGTGGAGGAGCGCATCCAAGCGCTGAAAAAAGAGTTTCCCGACCGGGTGATCATCGGTTCGATCATGGGTTCGGCCCGCGAGGACTGGGAGATGCTGGTATCCCGGTTGGAGGCGGCCGGGGCGGACCTGATTGAGTGCTCCTTCTCCTGCCCCCAGGGAACCCTGGGCGGCGAGGGATCCTTTGCCGGGCAGATGCTGGGGCAGAACGCCAAATTGACCCGTGAGGTGACTTCCTGGATCAAGGCGGCCGCCCGGCGGTGCCCGGTGGTCATAAAGATCACGCCGCAGGTGGCCGACATCGCCGCGGTTTCCGAGGCGGTTTTGGACGGCGGCGCGGATGCCGTCTGCGCCTCCAACACCATTCCCGCGCTGATGGGAATCGATCCTAAAACCTTCATTCCCCGGCCGGACGTGGGCGGCCAGGCCAGCTTCAGCGGCCTTTCCGGCCCGGCCATCCTGCCCATTACCCTGCGGAACATCGCCCTGGTGGCCCAGCACAGCTCCCTGCCGGTGGCGGGCACCGGCGGGCCGGTGCACTACCAAGACGCCGCGCAGATGATGCTGGCGGGGGCGGCCTACGTCCAGTTCTGCACCGCGGTGATGACTTTTGGCTACGACATCGTCGAGGATCTGGTTTCGGGCCTTAGCTGGTACCTGAAGGAGCGCGGGCTGTCCTCGCCGTCCGATCTGGTGGGCCGGGCCCTCGATCGCGTTACCACCCACGACCGGTTGATTTCAGCGGGGAAGGTGCGCTCCCGCATCGATGAGCGCACTTGCATTGGTTGTGGACGCTGCCACATCACTTGCCGGGACGGCGGCCACCTGGCCATTGTTTTCAACCGGGACCGCCGGCCGGTGGTGGACGACGATCGTTGTGTGGGCTGCGGTATGTGTGCGGCCGTCTGTCCGGTGACTGGATGCATCCGCATGGCGGCGGTGTGAGATGGGTCTGGCTGTCTGGATCGATGTGCAGGGAAAACCGAGGGAGCAAGTGAAGCTCCCCGTGGCAAGCTAGGGGGTATCCTTGTTAGAACATGGAGAAAGGTTTCAGATACAACTCCCGGATGGATCCCGGGTTGCGGACGTCATTGCCGCGGTGGGTCTTGCGGATCGAGTGGATCTGTGGGTATTGCTTGACGGAAGCAAGGCTGGGCGGGAAGCTAGGTTGTCCGACGGCTGCAAGTTGACGTTCTTTCAACCGGCGGGAGGCGGATAGTTGCGGTGAAGGCGCTGAAGACAGTGGGCCGCAGGCCCCGGCGGTTGGACGCCGAAGCCAAGGTTTTGGGCGAGCTGGTTTATCCCTCCGACCGGTGTCTGGAGGGCATGCTCTGGGTGGAGGTGGTCCGTTCGGCTCACCCGCACGCGAGGATCGAGTCCGTCGATACCAGCGCGGCCGCGGCGGTCGCGGGGGTGGTTTGCGTGCTCACGGCCAAGGACGTGCCCGGGGAGAACGCCTTCGGGATCCAGATCCAGGACATGCCGGTGCTCTGCCACGACCGGGTGCGTTATATGGGAGATGCCGTGGCCCTGGTGGCCGCGGAAAGCCGGGCCGCGGCTCGGGAGGCGGTTGCCCGGGTTCGGGTGGACTACGAGGTGCTGGAGCCGATCATCGATCCCGAGCAGGCCATGCAGCCCGATGCTCCCGCTTTGCACCCGGGCGGCAATATCCTGCACCGGGGCCACTTCCAAAAGGGTGACGTGGAGGTCGGGTTCAAGAAGAGCGCCGTGATCATTGAGCGCGCCTATCAGGTGCCCATGATGGATCACGCCTACCTGGAGACGGAAGCGGGGGTGAGTTACTACGACGACTCCGGATCGCTCACCGTAGAGTCCTGTGGTCAATATGTCTACCGAGATCAAACCCAGATCGCCCGCGCCCTGGGATTGCCGTTGGAAAAGGTGCGGGTGACCGCGCCGTACACGGGCGGCGCCTTTGGCGGCAAGGATGAGATCACCGTCCAGATTCACCTGGCCCTGGTGACATATCACACTAAGCGTCCCGCCAAGATGGTTTTGAGCCGCGATGAGTCGATCGTCTCCCACACCAAGCGGCACCCGGCCCGGATGTGGTACAAGACCGGCGCGTCCAAGAGCGGAAAGCTACTGGCGGTTTGGTGTCGCTTGGTCAGCGACACCGGGGCGTACGCTTCTCTGGGAGGGCCGGTGCTCAACCTGATGATGGAGCACTGCGCCGGGCCCTACCTGGTTCCCAACGTCTCGGTGGACGGTTTTGCCGTGTATACCAACAACGGGTTCTCGGGGGCTTTTCGGGGATTCGGTTGCACCCAGGCCTGCGTGGCCATCGAGAGCCAGATGGATCTGATGGCCCGGGCGCTGAGAAGGGATCCGCTGGCCTTTCGCCGGGACAATGTGCTCCACAAGGGTGACCGGGCCGCACTGGACTACGAGATGAAGACCAAGGTGGGGGCCGAGGCCACCATCCGGGCGGCGGGCCGGGGCAAGCTCTACCGGACCCGGGGAAAGTTCAAGAGAGATCGCTCGGAGCACACCAGGTCCATGGCCCCCTACATCAAGCGAGGCGTGGGAGTGGCTTCCCAGATGCAGGGCTTGGGCTTGGGCGTGGGCCTGCCCGACTATGCGGAAGTGGAGCTGAATTTTTCTCCCGACGGCGCGGTTACCGTTCGGGCGTCCACCAGCGAGCTCGGACAGGGAGCCTACACCGCCTACGCCCAGATGGCCGCCGAGTGCATGGGCGTGCCGTTGGAAAAAGTCAGAGTGGTGGGTGCGGATACGAAGACCACTCCGGACTCGGGTACCACCACCGCGTCTCGCACCACCTACGCGGTGGGCAATGCCATCCTCATGGCGGCCGGCAAGCTCCGCGCCGAACTGGACAAAAGAGCGGTCGGGCTCGAGGGCATCTCGGTGCGGGAGACGTTCCACCTCCCGGTGGCGGACGTGAAGCTCGGAGATGGCTTGCCGCATCTCTTGTACAGCTACGGGACCCACGTGGCGCTGGTGGAGGTGAACACGCTCACCGGTGAGATTGCCGTCCTGGCCGTGGAAGCCTATCTGGACGGCGGGCGGGTTATCTTCCGCACCGGTTTCGAGGGCCAGAGCGAGGGAGGCGTGGCCCAGGGGATCGGCTACGCGCTCTTCGAAGAGGTGCTCTTCGACCGGGGCCGGTTTTTGAACACGAACTTCGACACCTACATCCTGCCCACCAGCATGGATGTGCCCGCAGACATCCGCACCGTGCCGGTGGAGGTCAAGGAAGACACCGGTCCTTACGGCGCCAAGGGTGTCTCCGAGACCTGCATGGTGGGTGTGACCCCGGCGATTCTGAACGCCTTGCACGATGCCATCGGCGTGCGTTTCACCCGGCTCCCCGTCCGGGCGGAAGACGTCCTGCGCGCCGTTTTGGAGCGACGCCGATGAAGATCACCGTTCGTCTTCAGATCAACGGCGCCGAGGCCAGGTTCGAGGTGGACTCCACCGAGCGCCTGGTGGATACGCTCCGCGAAAAAGCCGGGTTGACCGGCACCAAGGTGGGCTGTGGGATCGGCGAGTGCGGGGCTTGTTCCGTGCTCCTGGACGGCAAGGTGGTCTCCGCCTGCCTGGTTCTCACCGCACAAGTGGACGGGGCGAAGGTGGCCACCGTGGAGGGTTTGGGCAAAGCGGGCGAGTTGAGCGATCTCCAGGGAGCGTTCGTCCGGGAGGGAGCTATCCAGTGCGGTTACTGCACGCCCGGGATGCTCATGGCGGCGGAGGCCATACTGGCCCGGTACCGGCGTCCCACCACCGAGCAGATACGCAAGGGTATCTCCGGCAACCTTTGTCGATGCACTGGATATGCCAAGATCGTTTCCGCCATACGCAAGACCGCCGGACGGCGCGCGATCCAAAGAAGCGGGAGGTAAGCGATGGAACCACAAACCGGCAAAGCCACCAAGGACATAGCCCAAGAGATCCAGCGTTTGATCGACCAGGAGGAGCCCGGTGTTTTGGCCCTGGTGATCCGTTCGGTGGGATCCTCCCCGGGCAAGGTGGGGTCGAAGAGCATCGTATTGCCGGACGGCGGCATTAGCGGCACGGTGGGCGGTGGCGTGGTGGAGGCCCGGGTGATCGCGGACTCGTTGAATGCGCTGGATGACGGCTTGGGCCCCCGGACGGTTCACTACAAGCTGGACGAGCTGGGCATGAGTTGTGGCGGTGAAATGAGCGTCTACATCGAGCCGCTGGAGCCGCCCAAGCGGGTGATTATATACGGAGGTGGTCATGTGGGGGCCGCGGTTGCCCGGGTGCTCAAGACCCTGGGTTGTCGCATCGCCGTGGTGGACGAGCGAAAGGAGTGGGCCAACCCGGAGCGTTTCCCCGATGCGGACGAGGTGATCAACCGGCCGTTTGCCGAGCAGCTTACCGTGCAACCCCCCGGGCCCAAGGATCACGTTATCATCGTGACTCGGGGCCACGATCAGGATCAGCTAGTGCTGGAGGGCGTTATCAATAGGCGGCTCGCCTACCTGGGGATGATCGGCAGCAGGAATAAGGCCGCCGGGGCTCGGGCGAAGCTCAAGGAAAAGAAGGTCGCCGACGATCTCGTCCGCACGCTGCGCTCTCCGGTGGGCCTGGACATCGGTGCGGTGACCCCCGAGGAAATCGCCGTTTCCATCGCCGCGGAGCTGATCACCGTCTGGCGCCGGGGCGGCGGGAACCCGGCCAAGCGTCCACCCATCCGGCCGGTCGGGGACGCTGAGCCCAAGTTGCAAAGCGACGATTCGTTTCCGGAGGTGGTGTTCGACAAGGAGGCTGACTGAGGGGAGATCGCCCACCCTTGAAAAGCGAGGGTGGCCCTAAAAAACAGGACGGCAAACAGCGCCGCAAACGGCGCCGCGCTCACGTTATGGTTGCTTTCATAAAGCTTACACTTCTAGAAGCTGTTACCGAGTTTTTGTGGTCGGATGGACCGGAGAGTCTCCTGATCCCGGGGGGGTCCGATATTCTGGTGGGGCCGCGACCGTTTACGGACAAACATATACTAATCGATATCAGTCAGGTGACCGAGCTGAAAAAGGTCACGGTCGGCGCGGGGGGAGTGCTTTCGGTTGGGGTGGGGCTGACCCATCAGGAGATTGTCGATCATCCCGTCATCCGGCGGCGGGCGCGGCTGTTGCAGCTGGCCTGCGGACGGGTCGGCTCCATCCAGATCCGCAACCGGGGGACCCTGGGCGGCAACCTGGGCAACGCTTCCCCGGCGGGCGACTCCATTCCCGCGCTGGCCTGCCTGGATGCCCGGGTGGTGGTAGCGGGACGGAGCCGGCGGCGGGAGTTCGACCTGCTTTCTTTCTTTACAGGTCCCGGCGAGACGGCTTTGCAAGTCGATGAGGTGATCGAGTCCGTACAGATCCCCGAACGCGAGGGCCGCAGTGTGGCCTTCTTCAAAAAGGCCGGTCAGCGCCGGGGCATGTGTTGTTCCAAGGCCTCGGTGGCCCTACTGGCCCGCCGCCGTTCCCCGAAAAGCCTCTCCGACGTCCGGGTAGCCCTGGGAGCGGTCGCCCCCACTGTGTTGCGGATACCGGAGGTGGAGCAGGTCCTGGAGGGACGCCGGCTCACTCCCGCGGTCATCCGCGAGGCGGCCGAGGCCTGTTCGCGGGCCGCAAACCCCATCGACGACATCCGGTCGACTGCGGACTACCGGCGGCAGGTGGTGGGGGCGTTGCTCACCGAGGGCCTTTTCGAGATCGCCGATCACATGCAGCTTCTTGAGCAGAGGCGCCGGTCCGCCAAGCGACGGGGTCGCAGGCGCTGAGCCCCGTTTTCCCAGGAGGAGATCCAGGATGAAGATCGCCGGCGTGGTTCTCGCGGCGGGCGCCTCGACCCGGATGGGGGAGAGCAAGGCGTTGCTTTGCCTCGGGGATCGGACGTTTCTGGACAACCTGGCCACCGTCCTGGTCGTGGGTGGCTGCGAACCCGTCCTGGCGATGGTTTCAGAGCCCACCGACGAGATCCGGGACGGTTGCCGCCTGGATGGCGTGCGGCTGGTGGTCAATCCCGATCCCTCCCGGGGCCAGATCTCGTCTCTGCGTTGCGTCGTCTCCGAGGTCGGCCCGGATGTCGCCGGCCTGGTGGTTCTCTTAGTCGATCAAGGGACGGTGCAGGCCGCGACGATTGCCCGGGTGCGCGAGGCACTGTCGGGTTGTGCGGTGGCCGTGGCTCGGCACCAGGGCCGGCCGGGTCATCCCACCGGGTTTTCACGGCAGGCGTTCGGCGATCTGGAGTCGGCTCTGGCGGATAACGGTGCCCGGGCGGTGGTTTCGGCGCGGGAGGAGGCCGGGCAGGTCGAGTGGGTGGACGTGGACGATCCCGGCGTGGTCCGCAACATCAACACGAAGGAAAGGTACCTGGCGTTTCTCACCGAGTGCGGGTTTGGTCGGTGACCTTTAGGACCGCGTCGCCTTTTTCCTCGGGCATGGCAACCTACCGTGATATCGAATTGATACTATCGGGGTGATTCTTTCCGTGCCAAGTGTGGACATAGAGCCAGCACCGCAACGGTTGCCCATGCGCCGGCCGCTGGTGGCCCTGGCGGTGGCCTTCGCGCTGGGAATCCTTTTTTCGGATCTGGCTGGTCCGCCCGCTCTGGCGGGCTGGCTGGTCGTCGCCACAGCGACCGCCTCGGCCTCGGTTCTGGCGCTGCTGAAGCTCGGCGGAGTGTTGAGGTTCATAATCTGGCTGCTGGCCGTCCTGTCGCTGGGCGTTGCCCGGGGGGATTTGCCCGAGCCGGAGGCCCTGCCGCCCCTGGAAGGCAAGCTGGTCGTCTCGGGCACCGCCAGGACCGGCTGGCAGCCGGCCCGGGGCCTGCGGCGGCTGGAGCTGGACGTGGTGGCCGTCCGGGAGGTGGGCGCAGAGGAGATCCGCTTGCGTGGACGGCTGCGCCTGGCTGTTTTGGATGGCGAGCCCTGCCCGCCGGTTTTTCCCGGTGATCGAGTGCGCGTGCTTACCTCCATCCGCCCGCCCCGCTCGGTTCACAATCCGGGAGTCTTGGATTACGCCCGTTTGTTGCAGAGGCGCGGGATCGACTGGACCGGCACCGCCCATTCTTGCAGCCACCTGCTGGTCGAATACGGACCCAAACCGGTTTCGGTACTGCGCTTTTTCCAGAGCGCGCGTACGGCCCTGCAGCACTTCGTGTCCCGGCGCGAGGCGTCCGCCGAGGCCCGGGGAATTTTTTCGGCTTTGACCGTGGGGGAGCGCGGGCGGATTCCCGAACCGGTGAACGAAGATTTTCGCCAGGCCGGCCTGGCCCACCTGCTGGCCATCTCCGGCTTGCACTTGGGATTCGTGGCCGCGGGATTGTATTTTTTGCTGGTGTTTCTGCTGGCGCGCATTCGGAGGCTGGTCCTGCTGATTGACGTGCGCAGGCTGTCGGCTCTCTTGGTCATCCCGGTGACGGTTGTGTACACGCTGCTGGCCGGCGCAAACTTGCCGGCGGTGCGCGCCTGCATCATGGTGCTCTGCTTCCTGCTGGCGGTGATTGTGCGCCGGGAGTCGGACCCCCTGCAAACGCTTTGCGCGGCCGCCTTGATCATCCTGGGCCTGTGGCCCCAGTCTTTGTTCGAGGTCTCCTTCCAACTCAGCTTCTCGGCGGTTTTTGTGATCGTGCTTTTTATGCCGCGGGTTACCGGCTGGCTGCGTTTGCCGTTGGTGCGTTCCGAGGAGTCCTGGTGGCGCCGGTTTCCGGTCCGCGTGGCTCACTTCCTGCTGGTCACCCTGTTGGCCACGCTGGGCACCGCTCCGCTGGCGGCTTTTCATTTCAACCAGTTGAGCGTCATGGGCCTGCTGGCCAACCTCGTCGCCGTCCCCCTGGCGGCCTTTCTGATCGTTCCGCTGGGCCTGCTCTTTTGCATCCTTTATCCCCTGAGTACTCTAGCCGCGGGCTTCATCGCCGACATTGGATTGTTTCTCTCTGCGCTGCTGGCGGATCTGGCCGCCTGGTTCGGGGGTCTGGGGTTCGCTTGGTTTCACGTGGCCACCCCGACGGTCTTCGAATTGATCCTCCTGTACGGAACTCTGCTGTTCGTCCTTCAGCTCGGCCGCGTTCGCTGGGCCCGCTGGGCGGTTGTGTCGGGGTTCGTCCTGCTGATCGGTTCCTGGGGCGTCGGTAGGGTGTCGCCCCTATTGTCCGACGATTTGTTGTTGACCGTCATCGACGTGGGCCAGGCCGACTCCATCCTGGTTCGGTTCCCCGGAGGCGACACCCTGCTCGTAGACGGAGGCGCGGCCCGGGAAGGCGGGTTCGACGCCGGCCGGCGCGTGGTGGCGCCCTTTCTCTGGGGCCGGGGCCTCACCCGTTTAGATGTCGTGGCCGTTACCCATCCCCAGACCGATCACGCCGGCGGATTGACCTCCGTGGTGAGACTGTTTCGCCCGGACGAGGTATGGGCGGCCGAGCCGCTGGAGGCCAATCCGGTTACCGTTCCGCTGGCCCAAGCCGCTCGGGAGGTGGGCGCAAAGGTCCGCATTCTGAGCGCGGGGTCCGAGCCGCGCCCAGGCGTCTCGGTTCTATGGCCTCCCAGTTCGCTGGAGGGTTTGGAGGCCAACGAGCGCTCACTGGTTCTCCGTATCACTTATAAAAAGCACGCCTTCTTGCTCACCGGCGATCTGGAAGAAGCGGGCGAGGCCGGCCTTCTGGATCGAGATGTTGATCTGAGAGCCGATGTTCTGAAGGTAGGCCACCACGGCAGCCGCCGGGCCACCACCGCGAGGTTGCTTGCCAGGGTTCGTCCCGCCTACGCGGTGATTTCAGCCGGCGCCAAAAACGCCTTCGGCTTCCCGCACGTGGAACTGCTTTCCCGCCTGGATGCCGACCGGGTGCAGGTGTTCCGGACCGACCGCGATGGGGCGGTGACTTTTGGCTCCGACGGAAACGAAATGAATATAGAGGCTAGCCAGCGAAGGTGATCGACTGGCGGTTGTGGCGTTTGGAGTCCATGTTGGCGCGGTAGGATATCTTCAGGATTCAGTTGGTTCGAATAGGATTCTCTCCCCCCCCATTGTTCAGCAAAGTTCGTGCCATCCTATGTCTGCCCTCTTCTCTTTTGTAACTACTTGATCTTTATGGATCTCATGCCTGGATATGGCGCCGATGCCGTAATCTGCCTGGCTACGGCTGTAGCGTTGTGGATACGAGCGCAGACATTTTCTGCTTGCATCCAGCGGCCGTAGCGGAAGAAGATCGGGGCCAAGGAGGGATGTTATGCGTACGTTGGCGTTTGCATCCATAAAAGGCGGCGTGGGCAAGACCACGCTGGCGGTCCACGTGGCCGCCGCGCTGGCCGATGCCGGGAAGAAAACCCTGCTGGTGGACCTGGATCCTCAGGGCCACGCTAGCCTCATGGCCGGCGTGGAGATGAATTCCGACGACCCCTGCATCGGTGATTCTTTTGGGGCACGACCCCGGCAGAAACTCGCCGATGTGGTCCGGTCCACTTCGCGGGAGAACCTGTGGGTGGCCCCGGCGACCAACCGGATGGTGGCGGCGGAGAGAGATTTGTTCCGCTGGGGGCACCGCCTCCAGGCGGTGCCCCGGGCGGTTTCGTCCCTGCCCTACGAGTTAGACGCCCTGGTCTTAGACACCCCGCCTCAGCTGAACGCCTATACCGAGGCCGCCCTGGCCACCGGGAACGTGGTGGTGGTTCCGGTTCCCGCCATGGCCCATGCGCTCCAGGGTCTAGACGAGATCCGGTTTGCCTGGAAGGACGTCACCGACGGCCGCGAGAGCGCCATGATCGCCGCGGTTAACCTATGGGACCGCAGGACCAGCGCCACCAACGCGGCCATGGAGGAAGCCTTCCGGGAGATGCCCGTTCCCATGGCCAAGTCGCGCGTGCTCCGGGCCGAGGCGCTGAACCAGGCGGGCCTGGCCTTTGAAATGGTCTACGAGTACTCCCCTTCCAGCGAAGTAGCCGAATGCCTCAAGAAGCTGGCCGCCGAACTCTGGCGCCTGGCCGGAAAGTTCGCGAACTGAGGGTCGTTACCGCGGTTGGAATTCGACGTCGCCGGCTTCGATGCAATGGGTGTCGCCGTCGGGGCCCTCGACGATCAACGCACCTCGAGTGTTCAGCCTAACGGCCGTGCCGGCAAGGGGTTCTCGGCCCGGTAGAGATATCGTAACTTTACGGCCCAGGGTGATGCAATGCCGGCCGAAGGTGTCGGTCAGCTGATTCGTATTTTTGCGGTATTGCTCGCGCCAGTGTCTCAGACGATCCAGGATCGTATTTAGAACGGCGTCGCGATCCTGTCGGTTTCCAAAAAGCATGCGCAAGGAGGTGGCCGGGTGGCGGAGGTCGCCTTGGAAGTCGGTTGCCTGCATGTTCACGTTGATGCCGATCCCGATAATGACGACGTCGGCGGACAGCTCGCTAAGTATGCCGGCGATCTTGTATTCACCGACCAGGATGTCGTTGGGCCACTTTATGGCGGCGGTCAGATCGGAAGGCAGGTGTTTCTGGACGGCTTCCCGGGTGGCCAGGGCGCCCAGCAACGGCAGGAGGGAGGGCTTTTCGAAGGGACCGCGGTGAATCTGTGACAGATACAAGTTTATTCCGGGAGGGGAGTGCCAGGTGCGGCCCAGGCGGCCGCGGCCGGCGGTCTGGTGATCGGCGACTACCGTGGCCCCGTCGGTGGCGCCCCGGCGGGCCCATTTCCGGGCCTCGTCGTTGGTGGAGGTGGTTTCCTGGAGGTGCCGGACCGGGTTCACGGAAAGTTCATGTCCATGGCGATGTCCACCGAGCGGGCGCTGTGGGTGATTGTGCCGACGGAGACGTAGTCCACGCCGGACCGGGCGACCTTGGCGATGTTCTTCAGGGTGACCCGGCCGGAGGCTTCGATCTGGGCCCGACCGGCGATGACTTCCACCGCCCGCGACATGCGCCGGGGCGACATATTGTCCAGCATGATGATGTCGGCACCGGCTTCGAGGGCCGCCTGCACTTGTCGGATGCCGGTGCATTCAACCTCGATCTTCATCTTTGGTCCGGCGCGTTTTTTCACCCGGGCGACGGCGCCTTTTATAGAACCGGCCGCGCTGATGTGGTTGTCCTTGATGATTACACCGTCGAAGAGACCCATGCGGTGGTTCGAGCCACCGCCGGCTTTTACCGCAGCCTTCTCCAGCGCGCGCATGCCCGGCGTGGTCTTGCGGGTGTCTAGCAGAACGCATCCGCGGCCCTGCAGTTCTTTCACGTAGCTTCTGGTCAGGGTGGCGATCCCGCTGAGGTGGCGGAGGAAGTTCAGCGCGGTTCGCTCGCCGGAGAGGAGTGCCCGTACCGGGCCGCGCACGCTGGCAAGCTTTGCGCCCTTCGGCACTTGGGTGCCTTCCGAGACCGCCGGCTGGAACCGGCAGGCTTGGCTGAGACGGCGGAAGACTTCGCGAGCCACCGGCAGGCCGGAGACGACCAGCTTTTCGCGGGCCGCCACGACGGCCCGGCCGACGTATCTGCGGGGGAAGATGGTCTCGGTGGTCAGGTCGCCGCTTCCCAGGTCCTCGGCCAGCGCCAGGTCGATCAGCTTGATCAGGTGTTCGTCGGGTTTCATCGTAAAAGAAAAGGGGATGATGAAACATCATCCCCTGATTTTATTGGGTTCAACCGTCGGGTCAGGTCGAAAGCTTCTCCTTGACCAGCTTTTCGATTTCTTCCTTGAGGATGGTTTCGGCCAGTTGGGGAACCACCTCCCAGGCGACCTTCTCGATAATATCCCGGGCCATGTCCTCGATCTCTTTCTTGGAGATCGGAGGTTCGACCTTCCTGGAGGGGGTCTCCGCTTCGATCTTGGGAGGCTCTTGCACTTTCTCGGCCTTGGGAATGAACTCGTGCATGGGAGCCAACTGGGGCGGCTCGTCCACCAGACCCTCTTCGTCGATATCCACGGATGGCAGCTCGATTTCCGCCGGTGTCTCGGGTTTTTCCAGGGTTGGCTCCAGAGCCATGGGCGGCGGTTCCGGTTTGGTCGTAGGGAAAGTGCTTGGATCGAGTGCCGGGGGAGGCGGTTCCGGTTCCAACGTTTCGAGTTCGGGTGGCGGTGGTTCCAGGGTGATGGGCTTCGGCTCCGGTGCAGACTCCAGTGGCTTGGGCTCCAGTGGCTTGGGCTCGAAAGGCTTGGGCTCCAGCGGCTTGGGCTCCAGCGGCTTGGGCTCGAAAGGCTTGGGCTCCAGCGGCTTGGGCTCGAAAGGCTTGGGCTCCAGCGGCTTGGGCTCCAGCGGCTTGGGCTCGAAAGGCTTGGGCTCCAGCGGCTTGGGCTCG
>JAUXGL010000245.1 GCA_030622135.1 Deltaproteobacteria bacterium | reverse complement strand
GTTGGGACCTGGTCGCATCTGAGGCAGACGTGGCTGGTAAAGCAAGAAACCGAGCATGCCAACGGCACGGTAGAGGTTGAGGACAGATACTTCATTAGCTCGATGACTTGGAATCGGTTGAGCCCCTATCAGATCCTGACCTTGGTCCGAGGGCACTGGGGTGTGGAGAACGACGGCTTCAACAGTTTGGATTTGCAATGGAAAGAGGACCATGGGCCGTGGGTGACGAAGGGACGGGCAGTGTGGGCGCTGGGCATACTGCGGTTGATGGCGTACAACGTGGTGCAGTATTTGAGGAAGCGGAGGCTTCGGCGTAAGAATGTATCTGGAGTTCGTCGTGAGCCGATGAGCTGGCGCCAGATGTTCAAGGCAATCAGGAAAGTAGTTGAAGTAGTCGAGCTGGAAGGACACGCGGTAACAACGACCAACTGAACTGGCCCTTCCTCGCTGGTCGCATATCGCTCCATTGTCGAAAGTGCCGCCGGAGGCGGAAAGGCCATGGTCTCGCTTCCGAAAAGGCAAGGACGCTGGAGACCCCACGAATCGCCTTGGCAGATCGTGAAACCTACATGTAGGTAGAAGTAGGAGGATCAAGCCTGCGGCCTCGGCCGGAGCGCTGTTGTCACCCTTCTGGTTGTGCTATACTGGAGAATCCGGTTGCGAAAGGGCTAAGGATCTTTGCCCAGGTCCGCCTTCAACGCTTGGATGTTTCCTGCCAGGTCGGGTTGAAGGACCTGTGCTCAGAGGTCCCCTCATTTAATACTTTAACTTCTCGCGTTAAGACAGCACCCAGAACACGGGCTCCAGGGCCAGCCTTCCGCAGTAGAGATGCCCCAACCCCGGCATGGCCAGGCTCAAAAGCACCGCCACCGGTGTCGATCTGCGTTTTTCCATGGAGCCAGGCTATGCAACCGGATTAGAAAAACAATATTTCGCGTGTTACTCTCGTGGTCGATGATCTTCGCACGTCGCGCTTTCGCCGCATTGTACCTATTGGGCGCGGCCTCCACCCTGGCACTCGAGGTGGTCTGGACGCGGTTGATGGCGTTGGCCATGGGGAGTACGGTGGAGGCTGTCGCCTGCGTGCTGGCCGCCTTCATGGGGGGATTGGGGGCGGGGGCCTTTTTGGCCAGCGAGTGGGGAGACCGCATCCGGCGGCCGGTGAGAACCTTCGCCACCGTACAGTTGCTGGGCGCCCTGGCGGCTACCTTGCCCTATCTGGTGTTTCTTTTGCCCGCCAAGGTGGCTTTCTTCTTCGGCTTGATCTCCGTGGTCCTGGCGTCGTTTCCCCTGGGATTTCTTTTCCCCCTGGCCGCCCGGATTCGGGACGAGGACGGCACCGGCCGGGGCAGCCGCGCTGGCCGGCTCTACGCGTTGGATACCGGCGGGGCCCTGATCGGTTGTCTGCTGGCCGGGTTGCTGCTCATACCCACCGCCGGCCTGTTTATGACGTTGCTTTTAGCCGGCGGTCTGAAGCTCCTGGTGGCGGCTCTGGTCGTTCCGCTTTGCGGGCGGACCCGGTTCGATGAACCCGATGCGGAAACGGACGGGGCGAGGTCCGTTTTAGTCCCGTCCGATGAAACGGACGGGGCGAGGTCCGTTTTAGTCCCGTCCGACGAAACGGACGGGGCGGGCGAAGAAGCGGAGGTCGCTGCTTGGGGCCGGAAGCTGACCCCCCTGCTTTTACTCGTGGCGGTGCAGGGGTTCGCCCTGTTGGGAGCCGAGAACATATTTAGCCGGGTGCTTGCTTTCGTCTTGTATCGGGGGAGCACTACCTACGCGTTCGTGGCCATGCTGGCGACGGTGCTGGGCTTCACTTCGCTGGGGGCCTGGATGGCCGGGCGGAAAACGGATGAAGATTACCTGGGGCGGGCCTGGCGCTTTGCGGTGCAGAGCGGCGTTTGCCTGCTGTTGTCGTTGGCGGTGCTTTTGGTGGTGGGTCCCGTCCCCGAGTCGGGTGCGCTGGGCCCGATCGCGCTTTTGGTGACGCTTCTGGCCTGTGGGCCGGCTGCCTTCTTTTCCGGCGCGGTGTTTTCCAGCGCTTGCCGTGCGGCCGTTTTAGGCGGTGCGGCGCTGGGCGCGGGCCGGGTGCTGGCCGCCAATACGCTGTTTGGGGTTCTGGGTGCCCTGTTGGTTCCCCTGGTATTTGTGCCTCTGCTGGGCCTGGGTGCGACGCTGGCGGTCCTGGGGATTCTCCCCGTCGCGGCGGGACTTTTCGTGTCGAAGCGCGGGGAGGGCCGCCGGCCATGGCCGGCGGCGGTCGCGACGCTCTTAGCCGCGGTGCTCCTGATGCTTTCGGGACCGCGCTGGGTACGGCATCTGGGCGAGGTGGTCTTCTACCAGGAGGGCCCCGACGTGTCCGTGGCCGTGACCGCAGAGCCGGACGGGAGCAAGCGGTTGTTCGTCGACGGCATCGCCGTGGCCGGTACCGATCTGATCATGTCCACCGATCAGAAAACCCTGGCGCATCTTCCCGTGCTGTTGCATCCCGATCCACGCTCGGTGCTCACGGTGGGGTTCGGTTCGGGGGGCACCTCCTACTCTTTACTGCTGCATTCCCAACTCCAGGTGGACTGCGCGGAAATCTCTCCCGCGGTGATCGGCGCCGCGCCCTATCTAAAAGAGGCCAACCGCGGTTTGCTCGATCATCCCAGTCCCCGTTACCGGCTGCACCAAGAGGACGCCCGCCGTTTCCTGGCCATCACCGGACGGCGCTTCGACATCATTGTCAACGATTGCACCGACCTGGCCTACCGCAGCGATGCTTCCCTGTACACCCGGGACTTCTTCCGCCTGGTTCGCCGGCATCTGGCGCCTGGTGGAATCGCCGCGGCCTGGGTTCCGCTGCGAGGCGAGCCGCCCTACCGGGTCATGAAATCCGTTTTGGGTTCCTTCGCCGCGGTCTTCGAAAACGTGTCCCTGTGGGTGTTCGACGCCCATCCGGTGCATTTCGGGATCTTGCTGGGCGGCGACCGCCGGGTGGATGTGGACATGGCCCGCCTCAAGCGGATTTTGAAGAATCCCAGGGTGGCCCGGGATCTGAAAACCATCGGTCTCGATGACCCGTTGCGCCTGGCGACCTCGCGGCACCTGGGCGATCGGGAGCTACGCGCGTGGGTCGCCGGCATTCCCCGGCACACCGACGATCGTCCGGTGGTGGAGTTCTGGGCGCCTTGGGAAGCCGGGGACGACGCCAGCGCCTATCGTTTTATCCAGGCCGCCGGCGCGTCCTTCCCCGCGGTGGTGCGCCACGTGGGTGCCCTGACCCGGCGGGATCTCGGTTGCCGGATCGCATCCCGGCCTTTTATGCTTTCGGGACATCGGGCCTGGCTGGAGGATGACGAAGAGGAGGCGCGCCGGTTTTATCTCCACGCGCTGCAAACTTGCCCCGGCGATCCCGCGGTGAGAGTGCTTTTGGGGATCGGGGCGGAAAAGATCTCCCGCTTAGAGGAGCACTCCCGCGAGCCGCTGAGCCATCCGGATTCGCTGGTCCAACTCGGCGCCGTACGCCTGTACGAGGGTGAATACTCGAAAGCCCTGGGTCTTTTCGCCGCCGGGCTGGTGGTGAACCCGAAGGATGCCGGATCGTTTCTGGGGATCGGATTGGCTCACCTGGGCGCGGGGAGCTGCCGGGCGGCCCGAGTGGCTCTTTTTAAAGTTTTGGCATCCGGTGCTTCGAAGCCGCTTCGGGACCGGGCGCTTTCGGCGCTGGTGTTGGCTCGGCTTCCCGGTCCGCTGTGTCGGGGACTGTGGGCCTTGACGTTTGCCGGTCTATGATTAGGATATGTCCTCGGGAGAGTAATCATGAATGCGGACCCCAAGAATCCTGCCAAAAAAGGCTTTAAGGTCAACGACCGGCGCTGGTGGCTCAAGGAAGGTGCGGAGTCGGAGGATATCCTCGACCAGCCGGAGATCAACAAGCCCACCTTCGTGGAAGAACTGGAGGCGCGGCTTGCGGAGAAGGAGAAGACCCTGCGTGAGTATATCCAGGCCCACAAGTCTTCCGTCGCCGGGATGGACGAGACCCGGGCGCGGCTCGAACGGGATCTGGACCGGCGTCTGGACGTCGAGCGCGCGCGGCTGGCGGGTCCGTTCGTGGAAGTGCTGGACAACCTTATACGCCTGCAGGCGGCCGCGGAGGGCAACCCGGAGATCGCCCAGGGAATGGAGCTGGTCGTCAAACAACTCTCCGACGAGTTGGGCAAGATCGGCCTTCAGCCAATTTTAACTCGGGGATGCCGTTTCGATCCCAAGGTTATGGAGGCCTTGATGACCGCCGATGTTCCCGAGGATCAGGACGGCATGGTTATAGGGGAGGTTCGGCCGGGTTACCGGTTAAAGGAGCAGGTGGTTCGTCCCGCGGGAGTCCGAGTGGGCGTGGCCAGGAAAGGATAGGGCGTTGGAGCAGGACTACTACGAGATCCTCGGCGTCGGGCGGGAAGCCCCCGACGCCGAGATAAAGAAGGCGTACAAGCGCCTGGCGGTGCAGTACCATCCCGATCGCAACCAGGGAAGCAAAGAGGCCGAGGAGCGGTTCAAAGACTTGGCCGAGGCCTACGCGGTGCTGTCGGATTCGAGGAAGCGGGAGCTGTACGATCAGTTCGGAAAGGACGGTCTGAGGGGCGCGGGTTTCTCGCCCGGCTTCCAAAACGTCGAAGACATCTTCTCAAATTTCGGCAGCCTCTTCGACGATCTGTTTGGCTTCGGCTTCGGTGGCGATACCCGTGGTCGCCGGGGGCCTCGCCGGGGGCCGGATCTCCGCTACGATCTGGAGATTCCCTTCCACGAGGCCGTCCTGGGCGCCGAACGGGAGATCGAGCTGGCCCACGCGGTGAGGTGCGCCAATTGTGGCGGATCGGGTGCCGCGCCGGGAACTTCCAAAAAAGCTTGCGCCACCTGCCACGGCCGGGGGCAGGTCGTGCAGCGCCAGGGATTCTTTACCCTGTCCACCACTTGCCCCACCTGCTACGGCGTGGGCGCAGTGATCGAAACTCCCTGTGATGAGTGCGGTGGTTCCGGCAAGGTGGAGAAACTGCGGACGGTCTCTCTGGCCATTCCCGCCGGGGTGGACGACGGCACCCGCATGCGCCTGAACAATGAAGGCGAACCCGGAGATCACGGTGCCCCCCCGGGGGATCTCTACGTCTTCCTGCACGTCCAGCCGGACAAGCGCTTCATCCGCGACGGCGTCGATCTTCACATCGAGGCGGAGATCGACTTTGTCCAGGCCGTTTTGGGCACCGAGGTGGAAGTACCCCTGATCGACGGTTCCAAGACCGTCCAGGTCAAGCGTGGCATCCAGCCGGGCGACACCGTCGTCCTGCGCGGCGAAGGCGTCCCCCACGTCCGTGGTCACGGCCAGGGCAACCTGATTGTTCACGTTGTCGTCCTGATTCCCAAGAAAACCACTGTCGAGCAGGAAGAACTGCTGCGCCAGTACGCCGAAACTACCGGCGCCGACGTCTCCAAGAAAAAGAAAGGCATCTTCGGCCGCCGGAAATAACAAACCCGGTCGGTTCCCATAACCTCCCCTAGCCGCGCTCCAGGGTTTGATCCTGGATCTCCCACCCCATTTCCGGTCGATCCCAATCTCCCGCGTAAAATTAGATACTTGCACCGTCCGTTTCATCGGACGGCGCAAAACCGCACACTTGCACCGTCCGTTTCATCGGACGGCGCAAAACCGCACACT
>JAUXGL010000105.1 GCA_030622135.1 Deltaproteobacteria bacterium | reverse complement strand
GGTGGGAAACTCAGCGACTACGGGGGGCTACCGATATGGGGCGGAGCCCCTGCCCCGTCGCTCCATTATCCACTCGGGCTGTGGATTGCCGAGCGGGCAGGGAGAGAGCCTTGGAAGCACTCGCATTGGGCGGCGCAGTAGCCGTTTTCAGCGGTGGGGGAGAAGATCAGGCCGTCCAGGTCGGGGTCGCAGCCGTTTAGCGACTGGCAGAGATCGCCCGGCTAGCCGCCGCCGGGTACGCACCGGCCCTCGGGGGTGCAGATCTCGCTCGGGGGGCAGTCCCGGTCGCCCCGGCATTCGCGGACGGTGATGCACTGGCCGTCTTGGCACTCCATGCCCGGCGGGCAGGTTACGTCGGCGCAGGGATCGAACTGGCAGAAGAAGTTCACGCAGGTGTAGTTCTCGGGGCAGTTGCTGTCGGAGAAGCAGGCCTGGACGCACCAGCCCAGGATGCACCATTGTCCCACCGGACAGTCGTCGTTGTCGAAGCACTGCTGACCCTGGCAAATGCCCGCCACGCAGAACTGGTCCGGCGGGCAGTCATCGTTGGTCTGGCAGGGATCGCGCGCGCACTGGCCGCCCTCGCAGTGATAGCCGGGTTGGCAGCGGACACCCTCGCAGGGATCCCGGTAGACGCAGTGGCCGTTCTCGCAGTGGTAGTATGCCCCGGGGCAGTCGTCGTCCGTCCAGCAGTCCGGCGAGTACACGCACTGGCCTTCGACGCAGGCGAACTGGTCGGGGCAGTCCCAGTCGTTTTGGCACTCGGGGGTGTAGACGCACCCGCCGTCGATGCAGCGGTAGCCCGGCGGGCAGTCCCAGTCGTCGAAGCACTCGGGCTCGTAGACGCAGGCGCCCTCGATGCAGCGGTGGCCCGGCGGGCAGTCAAAGTCGGTGTAGCACTCCGGTTGCTCGCACTTCCCGGCGATGCACAACTCGCCCGGCGGACAGTCCTGGTCGGTGTAGCACTCCGGCTCCACGCAGACACCGTTGATGCACTGCTGCCCCGGTGGGCAGTCCCAGTCGTTCCAGCAGTCCGGTTCCATGCAGAGGTAGTCGACGCAGCGGTACCCCGAGGGGCAGTCCCAATCGCTTTGGCACTCGGGCGTGAACATACACCCGCCGTCGATGCAGCTGTGCGCGGGCGGGCAGTCAAAGTCGGTGAAGCACTCGGGGGTGTAGACGCAGATGTTGTCCTGGCAGGTGTGTTGGGGTGGGCAGTCAAGGTCGGTGAAGCACTCGGGGACGAAGACGCAGGTTCCGTCGATGCACTGGTGCCTGGGCGGGCAGTCCCAGTCGCTTTGGCACTCGGGCTCGACTATGCACTTGCCGTCTGTGCAGATCGTCCCGGGTGGGCAGGTGACCCCGTAGCAAGGATCGTGCTCGCACAGTCCGCCCACGCAGATGTAGCCCTCGGGGCAGTCGGTGTCGGTCTGGCAAAACTGGATACAGATACCCTCGATGCACCATTGCCCGGGAGGACAGTCCTCGTCTACCAGGCACTGCTGGCCCATGCAGATCCCTTGTACGCAGAACTGCCCCGGTGGGCAGTCGGCGTCGGTTTGGCAGGGGTTGTGGACGCACTGGCCGTACTCGCAGTGGTAACCCGGCGGGCAGGTGACCCCCTCGCAGGGGTCGTGGTAGATGCAGCGGCCGGCCTCGCAGCGGTAGAAGGTACCCGGGCAGTCGGCGTCGGTCCGGCACTCGGGGGCGTACACGCACTTGCCTTCGATGCAGACGAACTGTTCCGGGCAGTCGCGGTCGTTTTGGCACTCGGGATTGAATACGCAGGTGTGGTCGACACAGCGGTATCCCGGTGGGCAGTCCCGGTCGTCGTGGCACTCGCCCACGAAGACGCAGAAGCCGTCGTCGCAGACGTGGCCCGGGGGGCAATCGTCGTCGGTGACGCAGACGGGAGTGTAGACGCATTCGCCGTCGATACAGCGGTAGCTCTCCGGGCAGTCCGCGTCGGTGACGCACTCGGGCTTCAGCACGCAGCGGCCGTCGATGCATTCGTAGCCGTTCGGGCAGGTCCCGTTGTGGCAGTGTGGCGGGACGCACTCGCCGTCCTCGCAGATCAGGTCCCCGGGGCAGTCGGTGTCCATCTGGCAGTCGTCGGGAATGAGCACGCACTCCCCGTCCTGGCAGGCGTACCCCGCCGGGCACTGGCTGTCGTTGGTGCAGGGAGAAAGAGGCGATACACAGACTCCGTTTTCACACACCTCGTCGTTTGGACAGTCATTGTCACTCATGCATTCTGGGAGCATGCACCGCAGGAGGCCGTCCCCGACGTCGCGGCACTCGTAGATCCCCAGACAAAGACCGTTTACACACAAAACCCCCAGCGGGCAGTCCCATTGGCTCGAGCACAGGGGTGCGCAGTCGGAATCGGTCTCACAAAACTCAGGCAGGGTTTTGCCGCAACTCAGTGCAAGCAGCGCGCACGCAGACACCACCACGGTCGAGAGAAAGTACCGTCTCATGTTTCACCTCAGCATGAATTCGGGGGTTGGGGATCCATCCCCAGCATCATTCCACGCCCATCTTCATTCCATATACATCTATACTCATTCTATCCGGGTTGCGTCCTGGGAATCAAGGTCCGGGGCCGACTGTCCGCCCACACGCACCTACATTGCCATTGACGCTGGCTACCGGGGCGGCGTACAATGTGGCGGTTTTTCCTGAGAACAGGAGCCTTTCAAGCCATGTCAGACAGCAAACGCAGCAACGAACGCCGTATCATGTTTCGAGTGTGCCGCTACAATATCCAGGGCCGCGAGTACGCCGACTTATCGACCAACATTTCCGAGGGCGGGATCTTCATCAAGAACTTCTCGCCTCCGTCGGTGGGCACGGTGGTGACCTTGACCGTCAGGATGTCCGAGGAGTGGGACAGCCAGCCCATGAAAATCGTAGGGCGGGTGGTGCATATAAACGACGATCCCGACCCCCACAAGCGGGGCATGGGCATCGAGTTTCTCTCGGTGACCGCCGAGACCGTGCCTATGATCCAGTACTTCATTCGCGAGATCTACCGCCAGGAGGATCTGACCCAGGGCACCCTGAAGGAGCAGCCTGCTTCCGGGCAGGGCAAGGTCACCTACGAGTACCACATCCAGAAGAAGGGAGAGCCGGACAAGTGACCGACCTGACCCAACAGCCCCCCCCGGGCGAGCCGGCCCACTCCCCACGCCGCCGCTCTGAGCGCATTCCCTTGGAGGCCATCGTTCATTACCAGGTGGATGGCAACGAGTTCGTCAACCTGAGTTCCAACGTCTCCTCGGAAGGCATTTTCATAAAGAACTTTACCCCCCCCGCGGTAGGCACCAAGCTGCGCATCAAGGTGTCCCTACCCGAGGGGCCCGGAGGGGTGCCGGTCCAGTTGGATGGCGAGGTGGTCAGAGTGGTGGACGGAGTGGGCGTGGAGGAGCGGGGCATGGGGGTGGAGTTCACCTCGGTGCACGCCGACACGCTGGAGGCCGTCCGCTACTTTGTCAACGAGGTGTACGAGGTGGGACAGCTGGAGAACCGGCGGCTCGAAAAGGACGATGAGTCCGGCGGTTTCGTGTACAAGCCCGGTCCCGAGGACGTGCTGCGCCTGAGGACCGATCATAGCGATTGCGAAGTGTCCTCGCCCGGCCTGACCCGGGTTTCCCCGCAGCGGTTGATGCGGAGCCTGCTGCTGGTTCTGGTCGGCATTCTCCTGGGCGGGGGATTCGTTTTTCTCTTCTTCTTAATCGATTGACGTGGCCTATCAGCGCAAGGACAGTTGGTACCGCCGGGCCAAGCAGGAAGGCTACCGTTCCCGCGCCGCCTACAAGCTGATCGAGCTGCAGCGCCGCTGCCGGCTGTTTGCCCAGGGCATGCGGGTGGTGGATCTGGGCTGCGCCCCGGGCGGTTGGCTCCAGGTAGCCGCGAAAGATGTTGGCGGGAAGGGAAGAGTGGCGGGCATCGATCGCCTGGAGGTCGAGCCCCTGGGGTTGCCGCAGACGGTTGCGCTGGTCGGAAACATCTACGATCGTGAGGCCTGCGACCGGCTGCGGGAGGTCCTGGGAGGCCGGGCCGACGTGGTGCTTTCCGACATGGCCCCGGACACTTCCGGGGTGGGCGACGCCGACCACGTTCGCAGCCTGGAACTGGCCCGGGCGGCCTTCGAGGCGGCCGGCCGGCTGCTCCGGCTTGGCGGCACGCTGGTGTGCAAAGTTTTTGATGGTTTGGACCTGAATGACCTGATAATGGATTGGAAGTCGGCTTTCGGGAAGGTGCGCCGGATTCGGCCCGAATCCACCCGGAAGGGGTCTCGGGAGTTGTACCTGGTGGCCCGGCCGTTCGAGCGGGGCTCTGCGCTATGAAAGGACGTTGAACATGGCCGTGGACAAAAGCAACGCCGAGGCACTGGCCCAGGATTTCCGGACCGATTTCAACCGGCTGGTGGACGGAGTCTCCAAGGTCATCGTGGGTTACCGCGAGATCATCGAGTCGGTGGTTACCTGCTTGTTGTGCGAGGGACACGCGTTGCTCGAGGGGGTCCCGGGGGTGGGTAAGACCTTGCTGGTCAGCACGTTGTCCGAGTGCCTGGATCTGGAGTTCTCCCGCATCCAGTTCACCCCGGACCTCATGCCCGCCGACGTGACCGGCACCACCATCATCATGGAGGACGAGCACGGCGGCAGCCGCTCGCTGCAGTTTCGAAAAGGCCCCATCTTTGCCAACATCGTTCTCGCCGACGAGATCAACCGGGCCACCCCCAAGACCCAGTCGGCGCTCCTGGAGGCCATGCAGGAGCACTCGGTGACCGTGGCCAAGCAGACCTACCGGCTGGCGCCTCCCTTCATCGTCTTGGCCACCCAGAACCCGCTGGAGATGGAGGGGACCTACCCGTTGCCCGAGGCCCAGATGGACCGCTTCTTTTTCAAGGTCACCTTCCCCTTCCCGTCCAAGGAGGACATCGCCGAGATCATCGAGCGCACCACCAAGGTTCTGATGCCCGCGGCCGACCGCATCATGGGCGCGGAAGAGGTCCTGAAAATGCGCCGCATTGTCCGCGAGGTTCCGGTGGTCGACCACGTTCGCGACTACGCCATCCAGATCGTACTCAACACTCACCCCGAGTTGGAAAACGCTCCGGAGATCGCCAGGCAGAACGTTCGTTACGGCTCCAGCCCGAGAGGCGCCCAGGCCCTGATCCTGGGCGGCAAGGTTCGCGCCTTGCTGGACGGCCGCTTCGCCGTTTCCCGCGAGGACGTCGACCGGGTTCTCCACCGGGCCATGCGCCATCGCCTGGTCCTCAACTTCGAAGGCGAGGCCGCCGGCTTGACCACCGACGACGTCCTGGACGAGATTCACAAGCAAACCCGGTGACCCCTTGATCCTTTGGGGGGAGTTGGTGTAAAAGAACCAGGATCCATGATCGAGGACGACGACAAAGATCGACGGCGGTTCGAGCGGCTGGAGAGGCGCGATGTCATTCAGGTGAAGGAGTTCGTCTACCCGGAGAGAGGGATCTACCAGGAGGCGCGCATCATCGACATCTCCGGCGGGGGGTTGCAGATCGAGACCCGGGGACACTTCCCCGAAAAGGCGGTCTTGAAGATCGAGATGAACTTCACCGGCTGGCAGCAGTACACCCACGGCTTCCTCAAGCACTTCGGCACCGCGTCCAGCCGGCCTCTGGTGGTGCTGGCCGAGGTGGTGCGCTGTAAGACGGTGGTGCCGGGGCGGAAATACGTGGTGGCGGCGACTTTCTCCGGCATCGACGAAAACCAGCAAAATGCCCTGATCCGCTTCATCCGCAAGGAAATCATCACCAAGGCCTGAGGGCGCCGCGTGCACTCCTTCTACGAAACCGTTTTTCTGGGCGGCGGCATCAGCTGCCTGGCGGCGGCGCGCGACTTTCGGGGAGATTCGATACTCGTAGAGCGAGAAGACCGCGTGGGCGGTTTGTGCCGGACCGAGCGGGTGCGCGGCTTCGCCTTCGACCGCACCGGCCACTTGCTGCACCTGCGCGACAAGCGCATCGAGCGCCTGGTCGGGACCCTGCTGGAGGGTAACCTGGTCTCGCGGATCCGCGACTCGTGGATTTACTCCCACGGGGTCTACACCCGTTACCCCTTCCAGTCGAACTTTTTCGGTTTGCCGCCCGAGGTGGCTGCCGAGTGCTTGCTGGGAGTCATCCAGGCCCAGCGGGCGCGCCGGCCACATAAGAACTTCGCCGAGTGGGTGCTGTCCACCTTTGGGGAGGGGGTAGCGCGTCATTTCATGTTTCCCTACAACCAGAAGCTCTGGACCGTATCCCCTCGGGTGCTCACCACCGAGTGGATGGGCCGCTTCGTCCCCCGTCCCGATCTGAAGAAGGTGATCGCCGGGGCGCTCTCGGATGCGCACGACGACGTGGGCTACAACGCCTGCTTCCTCTACCCGGAAAGGGGGGGTATCGAGTCGCTGGTGAAAGCCCTGGCGGCCAATGTCAAGAAAACCGTCTGCGGCGTAGGGGTAACGCGCATCGATTTGAATAAACGCCGGCTTACCCTGCAGACCGGCGACCGGATCGGCTTCGGCCGGCTGGTCAGCTGCGCGCCGTTGCCCGAACTGGTGAAGATGACCCGCCCGGTGCCGGACCGGGTGAGGGCGGCCGCGCGGAAGCTGCGCTGGTCCTCGGTCTACAACCTGAACCTGGGGATCCGCGGGACGGAAACCGACCGGCACTGGGTGTATGTCCCGGAAGACCGGTACACAGTCTACCGCTTCGGCTATGCCAGCAACTTTTCCGACCGCACGGCACCGCGGGGGAAGGTCAACGTGTACACCGAGGTGGCCTACAGCCGACAGCGTCCTCTGCGGCGGCAGGGAATCCGGAGCCGGGTGATTTTGGATTTGCTCCGGATCGGCGCCATCCGATCGAAGCAAGACGTTTTGGTCATCCAGGAGAACGATCTCAAGTATGCCTACGCCATCTACGACCGGAACCGCTCGCGGGCGGTCTCCACCTGCCTGCGGTTTTTCGAGTCCCGGGACATTTACCCGGTCGGCCGCTACGGGCGCTGGGAATACGGCACCATGGAAGACGCTTTGCTCCAGGGTCTCGACACGGCAAAACGACTGAAAAAAGTGACCTTTCAGTAAGTTGGAAAGGCAGTCATGAATTGCTTGACCCCTGGGGTTAAAAATGTTCAACTCCGCCCACCCTTGGAGGGGGTGGAGGGGATACCGTGATCAACATGAGCATCGCTCGCCGGTACGCGCGGGCGCTTTTTGATCTGGTCGAGAAAGATCCGGGGAAGGTCGCCGACCGGCTCGTCGAGTTCGATCGACTCATCCAGGAAATCCCACTACTGAAGGAAGTGCTCATCAGCCCGGCCTTTCGCCTAGAGGAGCGCCGCAAGGTCTTCGACCGAGTGCTTGCGAAGCTGGCCTGGGGCGCGCCCCTGGACCGCTTTTTATGGTACCTGGTTGAGCACCGGCGCATGGATCTGATCGGCGGGATCGCCGAGGCTTTCCAGGCCATGGTGGACGAGCGCGCCGGCAAGGTGCGAGTGGAGGTGTCCTCGGCCAAGCCCCTGAACCAGTCCACCGGCACCCGGTTGAGCAAGGTCCTTTCGGAGGCCCTGGGAAAGACCGTCATCATGAAACCGCGCGTGGACGAATCACTCATCGCCGGCCTGTCGGTGCGGGTGGGCGATCTGTTGGTGGATGGCAGCCTGAAGACCCAGCTAAACAGTCTCCGGGAGGCTTTGACCGGCCCGGCTTGTAGGCGTGGGGCTTGAAATATGTTCAACGAACGGTATCGCCGCGACGCTGCCATTGATTAAGCTTTATACCGAGCCGTAGTTTGGCGAGGTGCCAGGAAATCTTGAGACTAACTTTGGTGAGGGAATCATGCGGATCAAAGCCGAAGAGATAAGCCAGATCATCAAGGAAGAGATCGCCGGTTACGACAAGCGCGTCGAGGTGGCCGAGACCGGCACGGTACTCAGCGCCGGCGATGGCATCGCCCGGGTGCATGGCCTTTCGAAGGTAATGGCCGGCGAGTTGGTCGACATGTCCCACGGTGTCCAGGGCTTGGTACTCAACCTGGAAGAGGACAACGTGGGCATTGCCGTCATGGGTCACGCCGAGGCGATCCGCGAGGGCGACCAGGTCAAGCGCACCGGGAAGATCGCCTCGGTTCCCGTCGGGAAAGGAGTCGCCGGCCGGGTGCTGGACGCGTTGGGCAACCCCATCGACGGCAAGGGACCGGTGGAGTCCACGGAGGACCGGCTCATCGAGATCAAGGCCCCCGGGATCGTCTGGCGCCAGTCGGTGAGCGAGCCGCTGCAGACCGGCATCATCGCCATCGACTCGATGATTCCCATAGGCCGCGGGCAGCGCGAGCTGATCATCGGCGATCGCTCCACCGGCAAGACCGCCATCACCATCGACACCATCATTAACCAGAAGAACACCGACGTGTACTGCATTTACGTGGCCGTGGGGCAGAAGCAGTCCACCGTGGCCCGGGTGGTGGACAAGCTCCGCCAGGAAGGCGCCATGGACTACACCACGGTGATCACAGCCAGCGCGTCCGATCCCGCGCCGCTGCAGTTCATCGCCCCCTACTCCGGCTGTACCATGGGTGAATACTTCCGCGACAACGGCATGCACGCGGTGATCTTTTACGACGACTTGTCCAAGCACGCGGTGGCCTACCGGCAGCTGGCCCTGCTGTTGCGTCGCCCCCCGGGCCGTGAGGCCTTCCCCGGCGACGTGTTCTACCTGCACAGCCGCTTGCTGGAGCGCGCGGCCAAGATGTCCGACGCACGAGGCGGCGGGTCGCTGACCGCGCTTCCGGTGATCGAAACCCAGGCCGGCGACGTCTCCGCCTACATTCCCACCAACGTCATATCCATCACCGACGGACAGATCTTTTTGGAGACCGACCTGTTTTTTGCCGGCCAGCGCCCCGCGGTGAACTCGGGCTTGAGCGTCTCCCGCGTGGGCGGCGCTGCCCAGAACAAGGCCATGAAGAAGATCGCCGGTATGCTTCGGCTGGAACTGGCCCAGTACCGTGAGTTGAAGGCCTTTGCCCAGTTCGGCTCCGATCTGGACAAGGCCACCCAGGATCAGTTGGCCCGCGGCGAGCGGCTGATGGAGCTGCTCAAGCAGGGCCAGTACGTGCCCATCCCGGTGGAAGAGCAGATTCTCATGCTGTACGCCGGCACCGCCGTGGACGAGAACGACGTCAACTGGATCCGCAACTACCCGGTGGAGTCCATCGAGCGCTACGTCGAGGAACTGCGCCGCTTCGCCAATGAGAAGCACGCCGATAAGTTGAAGAGCCTGGCCGAGAAGGCCGTGCTCGACGACGACACGGTGGCGAACCTGGATACGGTTCTGACGGAGTTTCGGAAGGTCTTCGACAAGATGGTCGGCACGGGAGAGCAGTGATCGTCTGAACCATGGCTACGCTCAAGCAAATACAAAAGCGCATCGCCGCGGTCAAGAGCACCCAGCAGATCACCAAGGCCATGAAGATGGTGGCGGCGGCCAAGTTTCGCAAGGCCCAGGAGGTGGTTATCCAGGCGCGGCCCTTCTCGCGGGAGCTGATGAGCACCCTGGGCCGCCTGGCCGCCATTCACACGGAGGTCCGGGAGCACCCGCTGGTGGTCAGGCGGGAAAGCGTCGAGAAGGAGGACCTGTTCGTCATCACCTCCGATCGCGGCCTGTGCGGATCGTTCAACTCAAACGTTCTACGGGCGGTGGAGCACTACCTGCTCGACCGCCAGGACCGCCGCGACAGCATCTTCCTGTCCACTATCGGCAAGAAGGGCCACCGCTACTTCAAGCGGCAGCAGGTCAACATTCGCCAGGATGTGGACGACCTGCTCGACAACCCCATCTACAGCCGGGCGGTGGAACTGGCCGAGGATCTGGCCGAGCGCTACACCAGCGGGGAAGTAGATCGGGTTACCCTGGTCTTCAACGAGTTCCGGTCGGCCGTGCAGCAGATCGTGGTATTCCGGACCCTGCTGCCCCTCGAACCACCGGAGGCCGGGGAGGGCGACGAGTTCGTCGACTACGTCTACGAGCCGGACAAAACCACCCTGCTGGATCACCTCGTGCGGCGGTATCTGGCCAACCAGATATTCATGAACATCCTCGAGTCGGTGGCCTCGGAGCACGGCGCCCGCATGACCGCCATGGAGAACGCCACCGACAACGCCACCGAGATGATCCAGGACTTGACCCTTGTATACAACAAGGCCCGCCAGGCCACCATCACCCGGGAGCTGATGGACATCGTGGGCGGAGCCGAGGCCCAACAGAAATAACCAACGGGAGACTTCGATGGCTGAAGAGACGAAAGTGGAAGGCAAGGTGCTGCAGGTCATGGGGCCGGTCGTGGACGTGGCCTTTCCCCCGGGAAAGGTGCCGGAGATCTACACCGCGCTGAAGATTTCCAACCCGGCCATCAGCGACGAGCAGTGGAACCTGGTGGTCGAGGTGGCCTTGCACCTGGGCGAGAGCACGGCCCGCTGCATCGCCATGGATTCCACCGACGGCCTGGTCCGGGGCATGCCGGTGCAGAACACCGGCGAGCCCATTCAGATGCCGGTGGGTCGGGAGACCCTGGGCCGGACCCTCAACGTGATCGGCAAGCCGGTGGACGAGGGCCCGCCGGTGGACACCAAGATCTTCTATCCCATCCACCGTCCCCCGCCCACCTTCCTGGACCAGTCGGTGGCCGTCGAGGCCTTGGAGACCGGCGTGAAGGTCATCGACTTGCTGGAGCCCTACATGAAGGGCGGCAAGATTGGCCTGTTCGGCGGTGCCGGGGTGGGCAAGACCGTCATCGTCATGGAGATGATCCACAACGTGGCCAAGCAGCACGGCGGCTTCTCGGTCTTTGGCGGGGTGGGCGAGCGCACCCGCGAGGGCAACGACTTGTGGACGGAGATGAAAGAGTCCGGCGTCTTGAAGAACACCGCGCTGATTTATGGCCAGATGAACGAGCCGCCGGGCGCCCGCGCCCGGGTGGGCCTGTCGGCGCTGACCGCGGCCGAGTACTTCCGCGACGAGGAAGGCCAGGATGTGTTGCTGTTCATCGACAACATCTTCCGCTTTACCCAGGCGGGCTCGGAGGTCTCCGCGTTGTTGGGGCGCATTCCCTCCGCGGTGGGTTACCAGCCGACCCTGTCCACCGACCTGGGCGAGTTGCAGGAGCGTATCACCTCCACCAACAAGGGCTCGATCACCTCGGTGCAGGCCATCTACGTGCCCGCCGACGACCTGACCGACCCGGCGCCGGCGACCACCTTCGCTCACCTGGACGCCACCACCGTGCTCAGCCGGGCCATTTCCGAGCAGGGCATCTACCCGGCGGTGGACCCGCTGGATTCCACCTCGCGGATCCTGGTTCCCAGCGTGGTGGGCGAGGAGCACTATCGCACCGCCCGCGAGGTTCAGCAGGTGCTGCAGCGCTACAAGGATCTGCAAGACATCATTGCCATTCTGGGCATGGAGGAGCTTTCCGACGTCGACCGGCTGGCCGTGTCCCGGGCGCGGAAGATCCAGCGCTTCCTCTCCCAGCCCTTCCACGTGGCCGAAGCCTTCACCGGCCGGCCGGGGGTCTACGTGAAGATGCAGGACACCCTCTCGGGGTTCAGGGAGATCCTTGACGGTAAGCTGGACGACCTGCCCGAGCAGGCCTTCTACATGGTCGGGGCCATCGATCAGGTGAAGGAAAACGCCAAGAAGATGGCGGCGGCCTGAGGAGCGATTGAGCCGTGGCGAAACCCTTTCAGCTCAGACTGCTCACCCCCTATCAGAGCCTGTTCGAGGGCGACGTGGATGCCGTCATCGTCCCCGGCGAGCACGGCGAGTTCGGCGTGCTGGCCATGCACACCAAGTTCGTTACCACCCTCGAGCCGGGCGTCCTGCGCTACGTCAAGGACGGGCAGACCGTCCGCTTCGCCGTCTCCGGCGGTTTCGCCGAGGTTCACCAGAGCGACGTCACCGTCTTGGCCGACTCCATGGAACGTCCCCAGGACATCGACACGGCCCGGGCCCGGGAGTCCCGCGACCGGGCGCAGAAGGAGCTCGAAAAGCGCTCCAGCATGGAACCCCGGCAGGTTCACCGCTGGGAAGACCGCCTGGCTCGCGCAGAAAACCGTCTGAAGCTCGCCAAGTGAAGCTCCCCGCGGCAAGCCGCGGGGCATCCTGGCGAAGGCGAGTAAAAATCAGATCAAAATGATATCGATGGGCGGTCCGGTGCGGATCTCCAGGCGAGGGCCGCCGTGGTAGATCTCGCCGTCGAAGACGTAGGAGACGGGCCTCTCCGCCTCCAGGACCACGTGATCGGTGATGTCGTTGAAGTGGTCGGGGTGCACGGGGATTCTGCCGCTCTTGAAGGTCCACATGATACTGACGAAGGCGCGCGGCTTGATCTTGAACGCGCCGGTTTGGAAGGTTTGTGGCGTTTCATTGGCGCGCGGGTAGGGGGTGAAGCCCATGCCCAGTTTCTCCATGGTGGAGCAGGAGAGGCCGTTGTTTACCTCCCATGGCAGGGTTTCGCCTCCGACGGTGATCCGGCCGGGCTCCGGGCGGAACACCTCTCGGATCTTCTTTCCGTGCATCAACCAGGAGCCTAACCAGGAGGCGATTAGCCCGGCGACCTTAAGTTGGGAGTCGTCCTGGCGGATGTGCAGCTCGCGGTAGAAGCGATACATGAAGCCGGTGGCCATGGAGAACCCGTAGTGGATGTCCTTGCCGTTGTCCACTCGCAGAACCTTGCGGCGGGTGACGTCGAAGTGCTCCTTGGTGTGGTATTTGCGCATGATCTTCTCGAGCAGCTTCTCCGGGTTGCCCGTCACCCCGATGGAGTGAGCGTGCGCGTTGTGGGTGCCGCCGCACAGGAAGGCCACTCGGGGGAGGGGACGGTCGCCGTAGACCTTGATGAAGGTGGAGAGGGTGTAGTGGTTGGAGCCGTCGCCGCCGCTGATGCCCAGGATGTCGATTTCCCGCTCCATAAAGGTCTTGGCCACGTCGTCGATCTGATCGATGGAGCTGGTTTCCTTGAGACTGCTCGGATCCCCGAGCACGAAGGCCAGCTTCTCGCCGATCTGGCCGCGAAAGGGTCGTTTCTTGCCCGCGTTGCGGTTGAAAATAATTCCTATGCCCGGCACCAATCCGCTCCTTCCCTGTCCGGAGGCCACAACCTAGCGTTCCTGGCATCCCCTGTCAATCCGTCAACCGAAGGCGTGGACTCCGCGGCCCAGTGGTGCTATACCCGTGCGCGGTGGGTAGAGGAGATTTCGCACCGCATACTTCGCGGCACAAGACGTGTCATGTGCAACAGTCGGGTCAAGTTTGTAGGTTGTGCCTTATCAAGAGGTCTGGTCATGCTGAATCCCATGAAAATCAAGGACTACGTTACCCTGGGCAACATCATGGGCGGGTTGGCCGCCATGGTTGCGGTCGTGGAGGGAAACCTGGACTGGGCCTGCGGGTTCATGCTCATCGCCTGGATCTTCGATTCTTTCGACGGGGTGGTGGCCCGGCTCACCGGCGGGGGCAACAAGTTCGGCGAGGTGTTCGACAACGTGGCCGACTTGGTGGCCTACTCGCTGGCGCCCACCTTCATAATCTACCTGGCCTACCACACTCCCCGCGATCTGGGGGGTGCCGGCTGGCCGGTCTGGGCCGCGGCGGCGCTGGCTTTCATTCCCACGGTCGTCGGTTGCATCCGCTTCACCAGAAACAACGTCAAAGACGTCATCATGCCCGAGTTCCACATGGGCCTTCCCCGTACGGTGTATGCCCTCTACATCGCCACCCTGTTCACCTCCCACGTTTTCCACAATCCCTGGGTGAACCACCCCACCGGCAACACGCTCCTTTATGCGCTGGGCGCGGTGTTCATCGTGGTCACCAGCTTCCTGGTCCTGACGCTGCGCCCCTATTTCGCCAAGCCCAAGCGCGGTGCCTTGGGCTGGGTGATCTTCTGCACGGTCTGGTTCTTGAGCACTTCGGTGGCCGGCTTCGTGGCCGGCCTGATCCTTAGTGACCTACGCATCTTCATTGACGTCTTGTTCGTAAACTTTAGCCTCTATACCTGGTTCCAGCACATGAGCATCCCGGACTACAAGCTGCGGGAGGCCAAGCGGTACGTGGAGCAGTTGATTCGGGAGTGGAAACGGGAGATGGGCTAAACGTCCTTGTACTTCTTGTGGATCTCCCGGACTTCTTCCCTGATCTCGGAGAAAGCGGCGGCGCACTCCGGGTCGAAGTGGGTGCCGGCGTCCGACTGGATAATTTTAAAAGATTCTTCCAGAGCCAACGCGCCCTTGTACACTCGCTTGGAGCTCAACGCGTCGAAGGCGTCGGCCACCGCTACGATCCGGCCGACCTGGGGGATGTCCTCGCCCTTGGTGCCGTTGGGATAGCCGCTCCCGTTCCATTTCTCGTGGTGGGTTATCGCCACCGTCTCCGAGAACCTCAAGAGCGGTGATTCGGAGTCGGCCATGATGCGCGCGCCGATGGTGGTGTGTTCCTGCATGATCTTCCACTCTTCGGCGTTGAGCTTGCCCGGTTTGAGCAGTACCGAGTCGGGGATGCCGATCTTGCCCACGTCGTGCATGGGGGCGGCGTAGAGCAAGAGCTCCACCCGGTCGTCGTCCCAGCCCAGCTTGCGGGCCAGGGCCGCGGAGTAGTGGCTCATCCGGCGGATGTGCGCGGCGGTGTCCTTGTCCTTGTACTCGGCCGCCACCGACAGGCGGTAGATGGTGTCCAGATGCACTCGCTTGATCTCGGTGGTGAGCCGGGCGTTGTTCACCGCCACGGCCGCCTGGGAGGCCAGCGAGCGGACCAGGTCCTCTCGCTCGCTTTCGAAGGCAACCACCTGGCCGTCCTTGGTGGCGTTGATCAGCTGGAGAACCCCCAGCACTTCCTCGCGGTGATCCAGCATGGGAACGGTCAGCACCGACCTGGTGCGGTAGTCGTTGCGCTGGTCGAAGTCCGGGTTGAAGCCGTAGAGGGCCGCGTCTGAGATGGCGTAGACGTTCGGGATGTTCAGGTTCTTCTTGTTGGAGGCCGCGTAGCCGGCGATGCTGGCCTCGCTGATTTGCAGGGTGAACGACGAAAACAGGGCCCGTTCCCCGTCGGGCCCCAATCGCTCTTTCAGCGTATCGTTTTGGGAGACGGCGAAGCGCAGCGCGTCGCCTTCGCGCAGGTAGAGGCTCCCGGCGTCCGCGCCGGTAAAGTGACGTGCCTCCCGTACGATCATCTCCAGCAGCTTGTTCAAGTCGTGCATGCCGGACAGCGCGATGCCGATACTGTGAAGCTTCAATAGCTCTTCGCGGAAGCGCTCGGCGTCCATATATAGGCTCCTCTTCCCCGGGAGTTACCCAGCGTAGCACAGGTTCCCCGGAGCAGCCACCCCGGCAAATTACCCTTTATTCCTGCGCAGATAAGCGGTAGATCTTTTGGGCGCCCCGGACGTCTTTACGAATCATGGCTATCCGTCCGCACTGGAGGTTCCCATGAGACTTTGGAAAGTTGCCCTTCCGTTGGTGTGTGTATCCCTGTTGTTGCCCGCCTCCTCGGACGGCCGGATCTGGTGGTCGGGCCGGTCCCAATCGGGCTCCTACGAGGTGGAGATCATAGTCGACGGATCGGCCCGCCCGGTTTACTACCACCGCGGTCATACCTACATCGAGGGCCGTCGGGGTGATCGCTACGTCATCCGCGTTCACAACCGCACCTGGCGTCGGGCCGAGGCGGTAATCTCCGTGGACGGCCGCGACGTCATCGACGGTAAGAACTCTTCACCGGGGAAGCGTGGCTACGTGATTCCCTCCTATTCCTACGTCGACGTGGACGGTTTTCGCCTGAGCATGCACGCCGTGGCCGCCTTCCGCTTCACCGATGTTCCCGATTCCTATGCCGTGCGCATGGGTACCCCCTGGAGCGTCGGCATAATCGGCGTGGCTGTTTTCCCCGAACGCGTCTACCGCCCCCGGCCCCTGCCCCGTCCTCCCTATGTCGTAGGTGAGCGCAAGGGCAAGCGCGCCCCTGGCGACTGGGACCAATCCGCCGACGTCGCAGCCGGCGCCGCCCCGCGATCTAGAAACCTCGGCACCCAGTTTGGCGAACGCCGCGCAAGCTTGGTCTCTGAAACTCGCTTCGTAAGAGAAAACCGGTCTCGCCCCGCCGCCAGGCTGTCTGTGCGCTACGACGATCGCGAAGGCCTTTGCAACCTCGGTGTCGGCGCCTTCTGCTACTACCCCCGTCCTCCCTGGCCGCCTCCCTACGAACCCGATCCCCCTTCCCACGAATTCGCCGACCCCCCCCCGGGTTGGGATCACTTCAGCCCTTGGTATTGAGGTATTGAACGTGAACGGTCTTACCCCTTAATCTGCTCCGGCCGGATTTGATACTCCGCCGACCAAACCCCCTCATCATTTCGTACCAATGCGACTACCCCCGCGGTGGGAAACCCGATCGGCTCCGGCGGTTTCGACTCCCCCAGAAGCCTCGCCGCCAAAGTGGGCAGAAACGGCAAATGCCCCACGATCATGATGTCCTTCTGTTCCTGCTCCAACTCCTCGGCCACCGGCTCCACCGGATCATTGGGCTTGAGCCCCGGTGTCTCCGCCGGCACCATCCCCGGCGCGATCTTTGAGGCGATGATCTTTGCGGTATCCCGCGCCCGCGCCTTGGTGCTGTAGCGGATCTCCTCGACTTGGATCCCCAGCCCCTTCAGATGTCTCCCCACCTTGGAAACCACGGCCTTTCCCGCCTCCGAAAGCGGCCGCTCCGGATCCACGTTCGATGAAACCGCCTCACCGTGCCTGACCAGAAAGAGCTTCATCACTTCGTCTCGAAGACCAGCAGATAAGGCACCGCCGGGTGGTTGTCGACGTCTCTGAACGCGTTGTGTTTTCCCGAGTTGATCCAGATGACATAGGTTTTGCCCGGTTGCAGTGTGACCGGCAGCACGATGGTGCGGTTGTCCACGTACTTAGGCTCGCCCACTTTGGGAAAGGTATCCTTGGAGACCTGCACGAAGGACCACATCTTCTTGGTCTGCATGTCCTTCGAAAAGGTGACCTTGATTTCCTTCAGCTTGGCATCCACCGCGGTTTCACCCGACTGGGGCACCGTCATGACCACCACCGGCGGCATGGACTTCACCGACGGCTTCTTGGCCAAAGCGGGACTCGACAGCAGCGCCACGATCGACAGGGCAATCAGTGATCTCATGGTTTCTCCCCTTTCGGTTTCACCGCGATCGTAGCCATCCGAGAGTAGCTGTCAAGTGGAACCTTCCGCTAAAATACGTCTTCGTGAGTTCCACACTCGTCCGGACTTTTTTTAGAACTTATGATTGACGAGGCTCCTGATAGCTGCCTTCCCGTTGGGATCGTTGCTTGGGTAGTTTCAGAGTTTGTCAGGCCAGCGTCGGGCAGAGTGAAGGATGCGAAGGACCCAGATCGTGTCGTGCGATACCCGGTACACCGCTATGAAGGGGGTTCGATTGATGACCAACTCGCGGGTGCCAAACATCCGGCCGGGCCGCCCGATGTTGGGAAACTCCGCCAGGCTTTCGATGGCGTCTAGGATTCGAAGGACTGTTGGGCCTGCTGCCGGAGGGTTTTCTTCCCGGATGAAAGCCTCGACGGATTCGAGATCGCTCTCAGCTAGACGAGTCAGACGAATCCGCAATATGTTTCTCCCAACGTTGCCTAACCTGGTCGAGGTCCACGCCATCGCCACGATCGGCTGCCTCGATGCCTTCAAGGATTGCGTTCACCTGCCACTCCTGGACCACCAGATACTCCTCGATTGCCTCGGCAGCCAGAAAGGACTTGGAGCGCTTGGTTGCTTCGGCCAGCTTCTGAAGTCGCTCAGAGACCCCAGGAGCCACGCGAACGGTCAAGATCGAGCTACTCATAAATATTACATCCCCTGTATACAAGAGAACCATATCAGATGCGCAGGGTTCACGCAAGCATAATCGGCTTCCAATACGCCAGCTGTAGGTACGGTGTCACCCCTTCCCTGGCTGAGCGCGAGAGCCTGCCGACCGTGCTGGATTCGTTTCCCGAAAAAACAGAATGGTTCGAGCCAGACAATCAATCACTGACCAGTTTGGCAATAAGCTTGGTGAAGGGGATTATGTCCTGCTCGACACTGGCCTTTTCCAGTGCGACCATGT
>JAUXGL010000175.1 GCA_030622135.1 Deltaproteobacteria bacterium | reverse complement strand
CAGGCGGTGGGCAAGATGGCGAAGAAGAGCCTGCAGGCATTGAGGCGCTGCCTTCAAAAGCACCGGGCTGCGGTTTTGGAGGAGTGACGTGTTGAGCTTCGCGCCCATAGAAGAAGGTCTGCGTTCTCTGCTGTCGCCCGATCGGGCGGACGGCGAGACCTGCTCCCGCGACCTGTACCGCTATGTGTCCGGCGACGCGACTTCGGAGGAGGCCGCGGGCCCGGAAAGAGGTAATACCACTTGACACTTGGTTCCTTGCAAAGCTCATCGTAACGTAGAGAAAAAACCAGCAGTAAGTGTCATGTGGTATTACCTCTTCGGTGACCCCTGTTCGGGTTTCAGTCGGCCAGGATATCCGCTGGCATCTTCCTTCCCAGTTCTGTGCGGTCGAAGTCGGCATCGAAGCTTACGATGGTCAAGTCCTGCTTCTCCGCGGCAACGTACTGGTAAGCGTCGTCGAAGTCCAGATTGAATTTTTCCATTGTTCTGACGATTGACGTTGTGTCCTCTGGGGCGAGGCGAACCAGAACGACGGCACCGTCAACGAATACATCCTGGACGAAATCGAGAAGTGCCTTCTGATTGCCAAGCCTGGCAAGGAGCACGGCGATTGAGTGAAAGGCGAAATCGGTGACCGCAAGTATGTTGGACGGAAAGTGATCGAGGAAGCGGCCGACGTCTCCTGACCTGTCCTGGTCCAGCAACCGCTCAAGCCATACATTCGTGTCCACCAGGTACATAGGGTCAATCCCCCCGCCAATCGAGTGCCTTCTTTTGCAGATCCAACGATGTGTACTTGTCACGGTAGTCCTTTAAAACACCGGCCCATTTTTGACTGAGCTTACGTCCCCCTTCAACAGGACGCCGTTTGGAAAGGAGGAACTCCACGAAATCCCTGACCTCGACGCGAATGTCCTCCGGAAGTCTTCCCAACAGCTCTTCGAGATTGTCGATATCTATACTCACGCTGAGGTCCTTTCGAATGCTACGGTTCACGACCGGAAGCTGTTTTCCAGCTTATGATTATAATATACCACGAGAATTGGGGCCGATCATCATCAAAAGAGAAACGGAAATGGGGAGGAAACGGGGACGAAGGCAGTATTTTCGGGGGTTCCCCGGGCTGTCCCCCAGAGGTCGCTAAGAGGTCTGTTCCAGGGCGTTTGTAAGGATCTTCAGGCGTTTCTCCTTTTTTTCGGAGACGCCCTTTCTCGTCAGCGATTCGACGGCTCTTAGGATTCTCGCCGCGTCGGGCTTTTCCCCCGTGCGCCCGGCGAACCTCATGAACTCCAGGCAGTCGCCCAGATCCGATTCGGTGAGACGTGCGAGCTTCAGCAACACGAAGAGGGTGACGTTGGGCCGGTGAATGGTTGCGCTCCGGCCGCGATGGAGGGGCACCAGTTCCCGCTCCCATCCCTCGATCTCGCGCAGGAAGAAGGCCGCGGCCGGGTTGATGGTCTCCACGGGGAGACCCAATTCGTGAGCGATCTCCATCAAGACCAGGGTTTGCCGGTTGCCGGCGTCTAGCGGCCCGGCAATGTCGATGTCGAGCGTCACCCGATGCTCCACGCCGAGCAGGGGTAACAACGAGCCCCCCATAAGAACCCAGTTGCCCTCCAGCCGGTCGCCGGCAATCTTCACAAAGCTCAGGAGGACATTACGATCCAGGGTCTTCACAAGTACTCCGACAAAGTCCGCACCGCCAGGCGGGCCAGCTTGATCACTCGCCCGGAAGGTTGCTTGGGCAAGATTGTCTCTATCAGTCTGGACCGGCTCATTCGATGCCGGAAGTACGTGGGGAAATGAATCATCAAGGCGAGCACGAGGGCTTGGAGTCCCTCTACCTTGCGCTCGTGGTCCTTGGCGGGCACCTCGCGGGTCAACTCCAGCAGCCCCAGGCGAACATGCTCCGCCAACAGATCTCCGCTGGGCCGCAGCCGCTTTGCGCCCTGGGTAACTAGAGGAAGCCCCAGGGCACAAAGCGTATCCCAGTCGGCTCCTCGAACTCCCAAAGAAAGGGTAAGACCCAGCGGGCGAAGCAAACTCTCCAGCGTTGAAAGTGACGGATTGGCTTTGCCCGCTTCCACATTCTGTATCGTGGCCAGGCTTACCCCGGAGAGATGACCGAGATTCGCCTGTGACAGCCCCAGTTTCTTGCGGATTTGCCTGATCTTCTTATATAAACTCCTCATACATAATATATTAGGCATAATATAATCATCAGGTCAAATTGACCAGGCACCCTAAAATACACCACCGGTCTGGTGCAGTCGGCCGATTGCACCAGGTCCAAGCAGACCTAGCGCCGGCCGGTCGGGGCGAACAGGAAGGGGTAGTTGACCTCCACCTCGCCGCCCCCCCGGGGCTTGGGGAACTTCCAGGTGCGGATCTTGGTCAGGACGCAGTACTGCAGATTGGTGCCCCGCAGGCTTTGGGTGGATACGCCATCGGCCGACTGCACCAGGCCGCGGTGATTGATCACGAAGTGCACCCGGATCTTACCGGTGAGCTCGGGGTGGCGGATGAGCTCCTGCTCGTAGCAGTAACGGATCTGGCGCCGGTAGGAGCGGATGGTGGAGCGGACGATCTCCTCGCTCAACGAGCCGGTCATCCTCAGTGGCTGGTGGGTGATCTCCGGAACCGGTCTTTCCGTGGGCGGGTGGTACTCGGGGTCGGGCACTGGATGCCTCGATACCGGCGGCCTCTGGATCGGCTCGCCGCGAATGAGGGAGTTCGAGCCGGTGCAGTTCTTACAGCCCGGTCCGGTGCCTTTCACGTCCAGGCCGTTCCAGCCGCCCGAGTCGCCCGGTTCGGTACCGGTAATGCCGCTGATGGCGTCTTGCAGATCGCCGCCCAGGCCGTGCCGGGTGGTGTCCAGCGTGCCCAGGGCGCCCGGGCCGTTTCCCAGGACCACCAGCAGGCCCATGCGCGAGAGCCGCTCGCGGTCGTCTTCCTTGACGCGTCGGACCGCGCGCCTTTTTCCGGTATTGGGTATGCCCCTTTTGCCGGCCTTTCCCGGCCGACCCACCGCGGGCATCTTGGGTTTCTCTTTGCCGGTCAGATTGTCCTGGAACAATTCCACCTTGAGGCGGGGCTCGGGTTTTGTCCGGGTGATCAGGGAGCGGATATAGTGGGTGGTGTTCTTGTGGATCTGGACTTCGTCGTGCCCCAGGGCGACCGGCCCCAGCAAGAGAGTGGAGAGGAAGGCCACCGCGAAGAAAAATGCCAGGAGCAGACTATTGAGAAACCGGGTCTCCAGGTGCTGGGCGAACGGCGCCCGGCGGGTGGGCCGCACCTGAACCCGGGAGATCAACAGGCCCAGCCGGCCCAGCTCCACCCACAGTTTCGACCCATCGCTCAGGTCGATCGGGTTTCCCCCCGTCCTGACGGTGACGTCGCCGTCTTTGATGGTCAGCAGGGGAAAGTCCGGCGTGGGCAGCAGATCCTCCGGCAAGGGGATCGCGCAGGATCGTGCCGATCCCGCCAAAACCACTCCGTTTTTCTCCGGAACCGAGACAACGTCCAGGGGGGTTTGTCCCCAATAAAGCGCTACCTGGACCTGCGACCGGGATTTTATCTGGGTATCCATGATTTCCTCCAAGGAGAATGTTTAAAGAGTTTAGAGGTCACAATGCGGCAATGGTTCCCTTCCATAATCTCCCAGTGAATTTCCGGTCGATCCCAATCTCCCGCGTAAAAAGGGACACTTGCGAGAGGACCACGAGTAAATTATCTCACTAGTATAGTGGTACCGCGTATATTGAGTTGCCCTGGGAAGTCAATATGTTATATCGAAACATATGGGCACCAATGGGAGATTGGGGCCTTGACGCTTGGGCGAAAAAAGTACTAGTATGCCCCGAAATGAACAAACGAATGGTAGTGGTGGTTTCGGTTCTGTTCATCGGGGTGATTTGCCTGCCGGTGCTGGCTTCCTCTGCCCGGCGATTGACCTTTGATGAGCTGATCATCGGATCTGATCGCGTGGTGGAAGCCACGGTTACCGGCGTGGGCTCCGCCTGGGCCTCCGATAACCGCAGGATTTACACCACCTTCACCTTCGAAACCCAGAGCGAAGTCGCCGGAACCGGCGAAAAGCGGTTCGATGTCGTGCAGCCCGGTGGCAAAGTGGGCCGCTGGGCCCAGATCACCCATGGATACCTGAATTTTAAAAAGGGAGACCGGGTGGTCCTGTTTTTGGAAGCAGTGCCCAGAGGTTACCGGGTGGTAGGCCTGTGTCAAGGAGTGTTCGGCTACTTCACCGATGAAAGCAATGACGCGATCCACCAGAAACTCGTGGGCCTGCATTTTCCTGACGACCACGGCTGGCCCATGGTGATGGACCGACTCCAGGCCTTTGAGCACATCCGCACGTTGTTTGCAAAGAGACGCACGCCATGAGGTCGGTTGGCTGCATCCTGGTCGTGCTGCTCGTGTGCGGAGAGGCCCAGGCCTACTCGCGCAGCCGCGACGCGGACAACGGCGTTTGCCTTTGGTGGAAGCCTCGCATGATGACCTATTTCATTAACGAAACCTGTAGTGTGGACACGCAGCTAAGTGACTGCATCGCCGCGGTGCAGGCCGCCTTCGACACCTGGAACGGTTATGCCTGCACGGACATGCAGATCTTTTACGGGGGCACCACGCCTCGGAGGGACGTGGGCTACGAGCAGTCCAAGACCAACAACATCAACCTGGTGGTTTGGCTGGAGTCAGACTGGCAGACTCACGAGTGCCCGCCCGACAAGGCGGTTTGCCGGGATCCGCGGGCCATCGCGCTGACCACCACCACCTACGATACTTACACCGGGCAGATCGTGGACACGGACATCGAGGCCAACGGCGAAGGCTTTGCCTTTTCCACCCAGACTCCCACCCAGGTGATGGACATCCACAACACGATGGCCCACGAGGCCGGCCACACCCTGGGTCTGGATCACTCCCGCGACCGCGAAGCAACCATGTGGGAGGTTGCAACCTCCGGGGAAATCCAGAAGCGCGATCTGACCCAGGATGACATCGACGGGTTGTGCTTCGTCTATCCCGCCGGGGAGTCGACCCCGCGCTATTATCTCTCGGGAGGGAACCAGATCCTTTGCTACATGGATCCCCCCGACGACGACTGCGGATGCAATACTCAACAACCCGGCGGTCTGGTGTTGCTGCTCATCGGAATCGGGTTGCTTGGACATCGAACGAAGGTAAAAGGGAGGCAGAAGTCATGAAAAAAGGTGCATTGATCGGCTTAGGATGCATTCTGGCCGTGGCCGGGCTGGCGCCGGGCTGCGATGATTCCCGCCTACACACGGTGACCCGCCACTATGATCTGTTTTCCCCCGAGGGATCGCTCCAGGTGGATTCCTTCGAGCAAAAGGCCGCGGCGCAGATCGACATCCTCTGGGTGGTGGACAATTCGTCATCCATGCAGGACGAGCAGGACAACCTGGCCGACAACTTCAACTCGTTCATATCCATCATCGATCAGTCCCAGGTGGACTACCAAATCGGCGTCATTTCCACCGACATGGATCTGGCCGGCCACCAGGGGGAACTGCAGGGCAGTCCTGAGATCATAGTGCGCGGCTCGGACGCGGCCGCTCAGTTCGCCAACAACGTGCGGGTGGGCATCGGGGGCGCCGGAAACGAGCGGGGCCTGCTGGCGGCCTACACCGCGCTGACCGAGCCGCTCATCTCCGGAGGAAACGCTGGTTTCCTGCGTCAGGGTGGGGCGCTGGCGGTCATCTTCGTCAGCGACGAGAACGATCACTCCTTCGGCAAGATCGAGTTCTATCAGCGCATCTTCATGCAGATGAAGGGGATCGGAAACGAAAACCGGGTTATCGCGGCGGCCATCGTGGGCGATCAGCCGGATGGTTGCTCTAATCCCCAGACGGGCGAAGCTCAGTCGGGCATCCGCTATCACAATTTGGTGGAGGTGGTGGGCGGCAGCATCGGTTCCATTTGTTCCACCGACTTCAGCGTGACCTTGAACCAACTCGGCCTGACCGTGGCCGGACTGAGTCGGAAGTTCACCCTCTCGGATGAGAATCCCGAGGAAACGACCATCACGGTCAAGGTCAACGGCCAGGAGATCCAGCCGGATATCCAGGACGGCTGGATCTTCGAAAACGGCAGCATTTTCTTCCAGGGCGGCTACGTGCCTCCGCCGGCGGCCACCATCGAAGTCAGCTACTTGCATCCCCAGCGCGAGTTCATCCTGACCCAGATACCCGACTACAGCCCAGACGCCCCCGGTGGCTCCATAGCCGTTTCGGTCTACGCGCCCACGGCGGCCAAATGCTCCGCCGACAATGACTGCCCCGCCCAAGAGTCCTGCGGCCTGGCGGCCAAGTGCGGCGCTCAGGCAATCCCCTACGGCTTCACCGACGGATGGGTCCTGGAGATCCGGGAAACGGGAGGACAAGCCCAGTACATCGTCGCTTTCGAGCGCAACTATTACCCCGAGGGGGGTTCCATCGTCCAGGTAGAATACCGCTGTGCCGGCGGTTGCAAGTAGGCGGAAGGGAGCCGAGCCATGACCAGGCAATTGAGAATCCGAAAACCGTCAATCTTTAGAAAAGCTTTGCCGAAGTCTACAAACGCCCGCGAACCGGCCGGGTGCCGCGGTTTTTGCGGTATGAGACGAATCATTTTCCTGTTGGTTCTGTTCTGCAGCCTGGCGCTTCTGGCCTCGTGCGGCGAGGGGGGATCGGGGAAGGAATGCGAGAAGGACGGGGACTGCCCGGCCCACTGGCGCTGCGACATGTATGCCTACATATGCCGTTGCGTGAGCGACGAGGGCTGCAACCAGGTCGCCGGAGAGGTGTGCATGCCCAACGGAACCTGCCAGGTCTACACCGGCTGCACGTCGGACGCCATGTGCCCCGGCCTGTGGCGCTGCGAGGTCAGCACCGGGGAGTGCCTGTGCACCACGGATGAGGCCTGCGGCACGGGGAAGGTCTGCAACGCCTCGGGCTACTGCCAACCCTCGACGGGATGTTTCGACAACGACGATTGCGGGCAGGGCGAGGTGTGTGACACGCCCACCAAGACCTGCATTTCGGCAAACACCTGTACCACCAAGTTCCAGTGTCCCATCGGCAATCTCTGCACCAACGGGCAGTGCGTGCCCGGTTGCGAAGACTATGGCGATTGCCCCCTGCGCTCGGCATGCATCGACGGGCAGTGCCAGGAGGGCGTGTGCGAGGATGATTCCTTCTGTGACTTCATGGAGTACTGCAGCAACGGAGACTGCCTCGACGCTTACAGCGACAACACTCCCTACTGCAAGCCCTGCGACGGGCAGGACCTCATGGGCTGTGGATTGCGCGAGAATCCATGCCTGATCTATCCATTCGAGCCCCCCGAGGCCTTCGCTCAGCATAGCGACGAGTACTGCTCGGTGGACTGCTCCGGCGGTCAGTCCTGTCCCCACGGCTTCGAATGCAACTCGATCATCTCCATCAAGGAGACCGACTTGTGCCACTCGGATTCCGAGTGCCCGGGCAACCTGCCCTGTCTGAAGGACCAGGAAGAAGACCAGGGGTTCTGTCCCTGCCACGACACCCAAAATCCCTGCATGGCCAACACCTGCCTGACAGCCGATATGTGTGTGGCCGGAATATGCGCGGCGCTGTCAATCACCGGTACTATCCTGGACTGCACCCAGGATTCGGACTGCTACATCTGCCTGGTGACCATGAGCCACTGCTTGTCGGACGCCGACTGCAAGACGATTCAGTGCGAGCCGTACGAAGACGCCGACTACGGCGGCTGCGTCTCCGCCCAGGGCTGCGGTTTGGATGAAGGCTACCACTGCCCGCCGCCTCCCTGACGAAATCGTAGCTCTGGGGGCCTGAACATATACTGGGTTTATGTGTTGCGCCCCTTCGGAGCTTTTGATGCCAGTCTTGGAACAAACCGGCCTTCTCCGCCGGGACCGATGAAGCGGGAGTCCTTTGCGACCTCGATGCCGCGCAGGAAGACGTGCCGGGCGATTCCACTCAGCTGCATTCCTGCGTAGGGATTCCAGTCGCATTTCGTTTGAAGATCTTCCGCGCGGATGCTGCGGGAGGCCTGAGGGTCCCAGACGACGATGTCGGCGTCGGAGCCCCTTTGTAAGACGCCTTTTTGAGGGTACAGGCCGAACAGGCGGGCGGGGCCTTCGGTGTGGATCTTGACCCAGTGGTTGACCGGTATGTTCCCTCGGGCCGGGCCCAGCGTGTAGGTCACCGCCAGCGAGGTCTCCAGGCCGGGAAGGCCGTAGGGGATTTTTAGAAAGTCTCCTCCCCAGGTGTTCTTCTGCTTCCTGGTGAAAGTGCAATGGTCGGTGGTCACGGCGGAGAGGAAGCCCTGCTTGACGGCCTTTCCCAGCCCATCCCGGTCGTCCGATCCCCTCAACGGCGGGCAGCAGCCCCACAGGTTACCGTCTTCTTGGTCCAGCAGCTTTTGGCTCAGGGCCAGGTATTGGGGACAGGTCTCCCCGCTGACCGGCAGGCCCATCCGGCGGGCTTTGCCAACCAGCTCGGCTGCCCTGCGAGTGGACAGGTGGACCAGGTGCAGCCGCGCCCCGGTCGACTCGGCCAGCAGAATGGTCCGGGCGGCGGCCTCTGCCTCCACCAGGGGAGGGCGGGCCAGAGCCAGGCCCAGGGCGTTTGGCCGGCGGTCTCGGGGAAGCTTGAGGGTGCGCGAGGTATGCAGCTTTATCAGGGAATCGTTCTCGGCGTGGACGCACACGACTATCCCCAGGTCGCGGCAGGTTTCCATAACCTGGTACATCATCCCGTCATCGGCCTGCCAGCCGCGGTCCGCGTAGATGGTGAACAGCTTGACCGAGGGCGTGCCCTGCTTGACCAATGACTTCAGGTCCTCACGCCAGGACGGATCCCATCCGATCAGCACGTTGTGCAGGCTGTAATCGGTGTGGACCTGCCAGTCGGCTTCCTTGCGCCGGTCCCGGAAAGCGGAAAGCGGGCGCTGTCCGGGCTTTGGGGTGGTGTAGTCGATGATGGTGGTGACGCCTCCGGCGGCGGCGGCCTGGGTTCCGGTGTCGAAGTCGTCGGCGGTTCGCATGCCCGGGCCGATGCTGAGTGCCAAGTGAACGTGGGAGTCCACCGCTCCGGGGAAGACCAGGCAGCCGGACGCATCCACGACTCTTTTGGCCCAAGCGCGGGATCTCTTCGTGGTTTTACCAACCCGGGCGATTCGTCCGCCGCGGACGCAGACGTCTCGGCGCGCCGACTTGCGGGCGGTGATCACCATTCCTCCCGCGACGATCAGGTCGTAGCTCATCAGCCCACCCCGATGAACCAGAGTGCCAGTGGCGTTGTTCCGATGGAGACCAGAGTGGAGAGGACGACTGTTGTCGCCAGCAGTTCGGGAAACAGGCTGTAGCGATCGCCCAGGACGAAGTTGAACACCGCCGATGGCATTACCGCGCCCAGCAAAACCGCTGCCCGGGCCAGGCCCTGGAGATCGCATATGTAGACGGCCAGCAAGCCGGCGCCGAACCCGATCCCCAGCCGTAAAATCGCGGCCAGCGACGCCATTCCCAGGTGTTCCTTCTTGGCGGAGCTCAGGCGGGATCCCAGGAGCAGGAGCATGAGCGGTATGGTGGCCTTTCCTACCAGGTTCAGTGGGTCGGCGACCACCGCAGGCAGCCGTGTGCCGGTAACCGCCAAAACGACGGCAATCGCGGCGACGTAGATCAGCGGTAGGCGGAAGACCTCCTGTACGCCTCCGCGACCGCGGGCCAGAGCCACGCCCAGGGTGACATGCAGGGCATGAACGGCCACGTAGAAAACCACCTGCCGGCCCAGCCCCGCCTCGCCGAAGGCGAACAGGGCCAGGGGAAAGGCCATGTTGGCGCTGTTCATGAACGTGGAGGCCAGGATCATGGCGCGGCGCTCGGGGCGCCGGAAGAACAGGGCCAGGGCGCACAGGGCCGGGATGGCCATCACGATCAGCGCACCGCATCCGATCTCCAAAAACTCCAGGGGATCGATCTGTTGGGTTCCCAAAGAGCCCAGGAGCAGGCAGGGGATCAGGATCCAGAAGAGAAGATTACTCAGTTCCTGGGCGGGCAGGGTCCGGAAGCGGCTGTAGAGAAATCCCAGTCCCATGATGGCGAAAACGGGAACGACCGTCGCCAGGATGGTCAAGAATATGTTCATTCCGTGTATGCAGGGGAGGGGATGGGCTCGATGCGAAACCGGTTGGCGACGAAGAGAATCCGGGTGCTGCCCAGTTCGATCTCGTCGAAGTTCTTCAGCCTCACTCGGGTCCCCTCGGTGACCACCTGGGAGTTGAGCAGGGTGCCGTTGGTGCTGCCCAGATCCACGAGCGAAAACAGATTGCCGGTCGCCCGGACGCTGATATGCCGGTCCGAGATGAGCGGATCCTGAAGCGCGAAATCCGTTTCGGGGGAACGTCCCACCACCGTCTCCGCCTGAATTATGCGGTGCATGGCGTGACGATCCGGGCCGGCGACGACGGCCAGCGCCAGGACAAACGGAGTTCCGAAGGGCGTCTCGTCGATCAAGATCACGTCGGTTGTGCGTTTATTCCTAGCCATAGTGGGTACGATCCAATCACGGACCGCCGGCGAAGTAAAGCCTCAGAATGTCCCCCAATCTCCCACT
>JAUXGL010000119.1 GCA_030622135.1 Deltaproteobacteria bacterium | reverse complement strand
GCTCAAAATACCTATGACCGCGGGCATAGACTTTTTCTTTACTTCGATTTCCCGGATCCGGCCTTCCATGATCGGAGAACCAACGGGCCCGCGGATATGAACGTAGGTCAGGTGGGCAAGCAGCTCGCAAAACCCGTCCTCGATATATCTGGTTTTTTCGTCGCCTTCGAATCCGTAGTTCTTTTTCAGGATGGCATGTGTCCATTCATGCGCGATCGTCCCGATCGTCGTTCTGTCCCTATCGAAATCTTCCGGTGTGATCGTCCAGATCAAGCGTCCGTCCCGGTCTTCGCCGCTGATTATGACCTGTTCATTCTTTGCAACGAGCGCGACCGCGATGGACGGTGGCGGCAAGCCGGTGATGTTCTCCAGCGCGGTCCGTTGCTTGGCGAGCAGATCCAGCATGAACTCGCCCGTCTCCCGCTCCACGCCCGGTTCGATGTATACTCGGTCCTCTTTTTCTCCGAGTGCCGGCCACTTTTCGACCTGCTCGACTTTCAGCTTTCGAAACCTCGTGACCAGACCTTCTCCGGGCACACACGGGTTGTGGATGGTAAAACTAAACCGTACAGCCTTAACACCTTCCGGCTTGATCACATCGACGGGGGGATTGTCGGCGAGTAGCTTGTTCGAGATCGGAAAGGCGATGTGTCCCCGTTCGTCGCTAATCACGACAATCCGGTCGTCGTCCTCCCCAATGATGATCTTGAGTCCGGAAACCGGTCTTTCGTCTGCTGCATGCTTGAGGTACAGATCGAACGTCCCGCCATCGTCGACGATCTTCAGTTCCAGCGCCTTCTTTGCCCCGAACGGGGCCACCACGTCTCGGTAGTGCGGTGTGCAGGCTACTGCGAACGCCGCGACGACACCCATCAGTGGCCAGAACGGAATACGACTCCGGATCTTCATGCTGCCCCCTTGTTTGTAAATGACGCATTGGCTAATATTCAACCCATCTTATTCATGATCGATTCATGATCGAGGGCCTGGTTCGACCCGTGGCCTGAAGCCCTCTCCGAAAACCTCGTAGACATCGGTGATGATCAAAAAGGCGCGGGGGTCGATGGCGCGCACGATGTCCCGGGCGCGGGGGACTTCCTTCTTGGACATGACCGCCAGCAGCACTTCCCGCTCCTGGCCGGTGTAGGCGCCGGTGGCGTGTAGCCGGGTAGCGCCGCGCCCCAGGTTGCTGGTGATGGCCGCGCTCACCTCGGCCGGTTTCGAGGAGACGATCAGCATGGCCCGGGTGTAGCTGACCCCCTCAATCACCAGGTCGATCGTCCGGGTGGCCAGGTACAGGTTGAGAAAACCGTACAGGGCCAGCTCTATGCTGGAGAAAGCCGCTCCGGCCGCGGAGACGATCAGCGTGTCGGTGAGCAGGATGGCCGAGCCGATGGAGAGGTTGGTGTAGCGGTTCAGGACCTGTCCCACGATGTCCGAGCCGCCGGTGGAGCCACCGCCCCTGAACACCAGCCCCAAGCCGGCTCCCAGGGTAATGCCTCCGAACACGCATGCCAGGATGATGTCATCGGTAGCCTTGCCGACCGGTAGGACGTAGGTGAACAAGTCGATCATCAAGCAGGAGATGACCACTCCTGCGAGTGATTTCAACCCGTAGGTACGACCCAGCACCCGCACGCCCAGGATGAACAGGGGTATGTTCAGGCCGAGAGAGACCAGCCCTACCGGGGTCTGGAAGAAGTGGTTGAGGATCATCGAGATCCCGCTCACGCCGCCGGGTACGATCTGGTGCGGGATGAGGAACAGGTTGTAAGCCAGGGCCATGACGGTGGAGCCCACAACCAGCAGGACGACGTCGAAAACATGCCGAACAATGTTAGGTTGGGACTTCATATGGATTGGTATATGGACACGCCCGTTAGTTGTCAAGCCGCATTCGTCAGCGATTTCGGGGACGGCAGGTTTTGTTGTGGAGTTGTCGAGCGCGGACGGAGCGAAGATGTCGATTTGGTTTTCTGGCCGTGAGGGGGTTGATGTTGCGGGTCTTGCGGATGCGTTCTGGAAGCGCGGGAAATGATCTCGATCACTCCGCACATGCGTGTGCTGGTTGCCGTGGAGCCCGCTGATTTTCGAAAAGGCATAGACGGGATAGCCGGGTTGTGCCGCGAGAGGCCGGGCGAGGATCCGTTTTGTGGCGCGGCGTTTGTATTCTGCAACAGGAAGAGAAAAGCGATCAAGCTTTTGATTTACGATGGACAGGGATTTTGGTTGGCCCACAAGAGGCTTTCCAGCGGGAAGTTTCGCTGGTGCCCGAGCGGCTGGAGATCACCGGCGAACAGACCGGCCAGACCTATAGCCACCTCTACCTGGAGCCGTAGTTATTTCTGATAGACGACCTGGCCGCCCACGATGGTGAAGAGGACTTCCGCTTTTTGGATCTCGTCTTCCGGCACGGTCAGGATGTCGCGGGACAGAACCACGATGTCGGCCAGCTTGCCGGGAGTCAGCGAGCCCTTTAGGTCCTCTTCAAAGGCGGCGTAGGCGGCGTTTCGAGTGTAGGCGCGCAGCGCCTCTTCGCGGGTCAGGCGTTGTTCGGGGTAGAAGGTTTTTCCGTTTTTCATCCGGCGGGTAACCAGGGCGTGGAAGTTTTGTATGGGATCCACGTCTTCGACCGGCGTGTCGGTGCCGTTGGAGACGACCGCGCCGGAGTCGATCAGCTTGCGCCAGGCGTAGGCGCCTTCCTTCGAGCGTTTCTCGCCCAGGCGCTTGGGTACCCAGGGTCCGTCCGAGGTGCAGTGGATGCCCTGCATGGAGGCGATCACTCCGAGCTTTTTAAACCGCGGGATGTCGTCGGGGTGCAGGTGCTGGGCGTGCTCCACCCGCCAGCGCTGGCCGGTCTTTTCGGGGTGCTCGCGAAATGCCTTCTCGTAAACGTCTAGAATTACGCGGTTTCCTTTGTCGCCGATGGCATGGGTGCAGAGCTGGAAGCCGGCTTCGATAGCCAGCTCGGCGGTTCGCCCGATCTGCTCGATGGGTGTGACCAGCATGCCGGTGCTGTCCTTCAAATCGCTGTAGGGTTGAAGCAGCCAGGCCCCGTGGGCACCCAGCGCTCCGTCGATGTAGGTCTTCACTGCCCGGACCGTCAGTCGCCTGCCCATGATCTTGTACTTGGCCAGGTTGACCTCGAGACGATCGTTCTTTTCCGCAATCATGACCCAGAGACGGACGCCGAGCTTTCCTTCCGAGGCGAGCTTCTTGTAGAAGTCGATCATCTCGAACGTCGATCCCGCGTCCTGGAAGCTGGTCACGCCTTTTTTCAAACATTCCCGGGTGGCCAACTCGACCGCCTGGAGGCGCACGGATTCGATCTGTCTTGGCGTGCGGTCCTTTTGGGATTCATCCAGCGCTTTGTACACAAGGTCTTCGGCCGTCTCCCGGAACACGCCGATGGACCGGCCCTGGTCGTCGCGTAAGATCTGCCCGCCCTGGGGATCGGGAGTGTTCTTGCCGATGCTGGCCAGCTGCATGGCTTTCCGGTTGGCGATGACCGAGTGGCCGCTGCTGTGGTCTAACAGGACCGGGTTGTCGGGGGCCGCTTCGCTCAGGGCGTGGTGATACGGCAGGCCGTCTATGTTGGGCTCGGGTACCCGGTCCCACTTGTCCTGGTGCCAGCCGCGGCCCAGGATCCACTCGCCCGGCCCGGACTGCTCCGCCGCGGCCTTGACCAACGAGACGATCTCGTCCCAGTTTCGGGCGGCGGACAATTCCAACCGCATTTTTGACAGGCCCAGGCTCAAGAAATGCCCGTGACCGTCAATGAAGCCGGGGACGGCCAACTTACCGCCCAGATCGATCACCCGGGTGGACTTTGCGATGTAGGGCTCGATCTCGGCGTCGGTTCCGACGGCGACGATTGTGTCGCCTGACACGGCCAGGGCCCGGGCTTGGGGTTTTTCGTCGTCGACGGTGACGATCTTGCCGTTCTTCAGGACCAGGTCGGCGGGTTTAACGTGAGCGCAACCGGAAATCAGGGTGAGTAGCAGAATGGTCCGGGCCGCTCGGTTAGAAATCATCATTGGGGTTTCTCTCTATGAATTGATCGTCAAGAAGATGCCCAGGCCGACCAGGAGCACCGAGAAGATCAGTTTCAGGGGGTAGACGTAGCAGCGGCGAGTCTTTCCGCCTCCGCGCAGCGTCTTGAGCTCGACGAAGGGAACCGGGGAGCGGCGGTACCAGCCCCGGGCCACCACCCGTTCGCCCTCCAACTGCCCGCGTCTGAGCAGGCCGAACAGGAACTCGAATATGCGTATGGGCTGGCGGTAGTCTAGAAACATGATGCCGGTCTCGTCCTGGATGACGAAGTCCTCGCTCCAGATCAGGCCGGGGACGCCGCGGCCGATCACCGTGCCCTCGATGGTGCAGGGAACCCCGCGGATGCCGGAGACCTTCACTTTCTTTAGCAGGCTGGCCACGTTCATCTCCGGATAGGCGCCGCCGCGGTAGGAGAAGAGGGTCTTGGACAGCATGCCGGCGCCGAAGCCGGATATGGCCAGAACCAGCAGCCGGTTGTCGTTGAGGCCGATGCCCGCGCCGAGAAGCGCAAGGCCCAGGATCCAGGGCAAAAACATCACGAACAGGTCCACGAAGAACTCATCCCAGTAGCTCTCGGGCTTCTTGTGATCGAAAACCACCAGCGGATCCAGGCCCATCTGGGCCGCCTGGCGGCTCAGGTATTCCATGCGGTTGGCGATCAGCGGGTGGGTGGAGTTCAGCTCGTACCACTTGGCCCAGGGGTTCCACAGGTCCCAGCGCATGGCGCCCTTGATCTGTTCGGGATCCAGGCCGGCGGCGCCGGCGGCGCCGACCGAGGAGATGGCCAGCGCCCGGGCCGCGCCCGAGTCGAAGATCCCCAAAGCGCCGATGGCCTCCAGGTTGGCCTTGCGGCCTCCGGAGGCGGAGCGCTTCTCCTTCTGCGAGCCCTTGGCCTTTTCCTGGCCGGCCAGGCCGTAGCCTATCTTGACCAGCGCGCTGGAGAGGTGGTTGGGATTGCGGGTGACGCCCCCGGCGAAGTTGTCCGCTCGATACTCGCGGGTTCGCGAGAGCCACAGGACGATGTACTGGGAGATGATGTAGACGACGAAGGCGCCCAGGGCGATGCCGTAACGGGCGGTGGCGGAGCGGTCCCGGCCGCGGCTCCGGATGTGGATCAGCGTGCGGTAGATGTAGTAGGCGATCAGCGGCACCAGGTTGGCCACGGTCATGATCAGCATGTCCCAGTGGGTCGCGTGCCCGATCTCGTGGGCCACCACCGCCTCGAGCTCATCTTCGTCCAGTAGGTTGAAGAGGCCGCGGGTGATGACGATGCGGGCGTTGTTGGGGGTGTGCCCGTAGGTGAACGCGTTGGGGGCTCCGTCTTCGATGATCCCGAAGCGGGGAAACTTCATCTTGCGCGCGCCGGTCACCCGGGTAACGAAGTTCCTCAGGTGTTCGGGCAGGCTCCCCGGGTCCACGAAGCTGCAGTGGTAGAACCACCGCAGCGATAGATCCATGAACCAGGGGCCAATCAAGAACTGGATCGCCGCGATGATCACTCCGATGATCACGGCCACCCCGGCGCCCAGCCCGGCGAACTCCACGCAGAAGATCAAGAGTGCGCTTAGCAGGGCATAGAGCATCACCAGGCAACTGGCCGAGCGGACGAACATGTTCGGGAGCGCGCGGGCGGCCGCGGCGTAAGCGGTCAGTTGCTGCTTGTTCAGCTTGCCGTCGGCGCCGCGCTCGATGGACGGCTGCATGGCGGCCGCGTCCAGGCTCAGGCTGAGCTTGGCTTCTGACGACTTGAGGATTTGCTGCAGCTCCCCCGGGTCCAGCCAGATACCCAGGTTTTCCGGGTCGTAGTCGATCTCCACCTGGTCGAACAGGCGGGTCACCCGCATGGGCTTGCCCGTCTTGGGACTGGCCAGCATTCCCGGCTTGGCCGCCTTGATGGCGCGCCTCAGCTCCTTGATTAGCGGCTTGGGGCTCTTGGAGAAGTAGTAGATCTCTCCCTTGTCCAGCCAGATGCCTCCGCAAGAGTCGCAGTAGTCGATCTCCACGCCCTGTTTGGTCAGCACCGGACGCAGCTTTACGCCCGAACATCTCGGGCAAGCCATACCCGCGTGATCGTGAGCCATATTGGATCTCCCGTATGTTCAAAACCACTCGAACCCTTTTTTTAGACGATGCTCGCGGAGGTGTCACTAGTTATTTTGTGGTTCTCAAGTTTGGTGATGTGTTATTACCGAGGTTCAGAAAGACGCCACAGGAGGAACCCATGTCCCGCGTCGTATTTCGCACTCCGGGGGAGATGAACCTGCTCGGTTACATCCTGCGCAGCCTGGTCGAGAAAAACTTGAATACCCAAAAGGGGGCCCGGGCGCTTTCGAAGATGAAGGGGACGGTCCTGGTGGGGGCCTCGAAGATGAAGGTGACCCTGAATTTTTCCGGGGACGATCTCGAGATGGAGGTGGGAGCGCAGGGCCGGCCCGATGTGCGGGTTTTGGGGAGCATGGATGCGCTTTTGGGTGTGTCGTTGGGTAAGGGGATGGTCTGGCCGGTTCTGACCCGGCGGCTCAAGGTGGGGGGCAAGGTCTGGCGCCTGCTGCGCATGCTGCCGCTGCTCAAGGCGGAAGGTGTGTGATGAACCCGGAGATTAAAGACGCCCTCATCCGGAAGCTGGGCAAGGATAAGGTCAAGGACGACGCGGAGACGCTGCGGCAGTTCGCCGGCGACATCACCGAGAACCCGGATGGCAAGCCCGATCTGGTGGTCTTCGCCGGGTTCGCCGAGGATGTGCAGAACGTGCTCGTGGAGGCCAATCGCCTCAAGGTGCCGGTGGTGCCGGTTATGGCCAACACCAACCTGGGTGGCCTGGCCGTCCCGGTCAAGGGCGGGGTTGTTCTCAACCTGTCGGGGATGAACCGCATTCTGGAGGTGAACGAGGAAGATCAGTACGCCCAGATCGAGCCGGGAGTGACCTGGGAGGACATGAGCGAATATCTTCTAAAGAATCACCCGAAGCTACGCTTCGCCTACCCGCTTTCCCCGCCGGACACCGGCGTGCTACCCAACTTTCTCATGGACGGCCTGGCCAACCTGTCGCTGCGTCACGGCTCGGCCTCGCACTGGATTAACGGCCTGGAGGTGGTTCTGCCCAACGGGGAGTTGCTCAAGACCGGCCACTTCGCCTACGGCGGGCTCCCCTGCACCCGGTCGCCGTTCCCCAACCTGGAGGGGATCTTTTGCGGCTTTGCGGGCACCACCGGCGTGGTGGTGAAGATGTCGGTCCAACTCTGGCCGGAAAAGAAGCACCGGCAGCGTATATTCCTGATGGCCTACGACGTGGATCACACCTTCGGTTTCATCAAGGACCTGATCCGCGAGGAAATTGCCGATGATCTGGGGACGCTCTCGCTGCCTACCGGAAAGATGCTTTTCGGCGAGTATCGGCCCGTTTACCGGGACCCGGCGGAGCCGGTGCTGTTTGCCTACATGGATTATTCTTCCAACTTCGAATTCGACCTCAAGAGCAAGCGGAAGATCATCGACGAAATTCTGCAGCGCTACCGGGACCGGGGTGCCTATTTCGACGGCCCGCTGGATATAGAAGACCTGGTGCGGCTGGAGCCCCGTTTTTCCAAGTTCACCAATTTCCCCACCCGCCTGGACTTTCTCCTGGATCACCCCGGCGGCGGCCTCACCTGGGTTGGCACCTACGGACCCATGAGCCGCTTCGAGGAGGGTTTCAAGAAGGGCTCCGAGATCATGCTTCGCCACGGCCTCCCGCCGGTCATAGTCGCCCGCCCCATGCAGGGCGGTCACTTCGGCGTGCTGCGCTGGATCACCGTGTTCGATCTAAAGGACGAGCAGGACTGCCGGAAAGCCGCCGCCGTCAACCGGGACCTGGCCGACATGGCCGTGAACCTGGGTTTTTTCCCCTACAAGACCCCCCAGTGGGTCTGGGAGCGCTACCAGGATCGCCTGGACCCCACCTTCTGCCGGGTGGTCATGAACATCAAGAAGACCATGGATCCCCAGGGAATCATGAACCCGGGGCATCTGGAGCTGTAACCTAACCCCCCCCCAAACTTTGCGCGAAAAAAGGGCGCAGCCAAAGGCTGCGCCCTTTACTATCGGGATAAAAGCTCGGCCTAGCCTTCTTCGGCGCCTTCTTCGATGGCTCCGTTGTCGCCGCCGGTGGGGTAGACGGCGAAATTGATGTTGGTGTAGCCGACGGAGGTGCAGGTGAACATGACCTTTTTCAGCACGCGGAAGGTGATTTCCTTGTCGCCCTGGATGATTATCTTGCCAGAGAACGTCACGTTGGGGTGGAGTTGTATGAAGGTGCGCTTTAGGTCGTTTAGATGCTCGGCCAGGTCGGCGATTTCGAAGTTCTCGTCATCGGCGATGTCTTCCATCCTGCCCACGTTGTTGCCTTCGATGACCACGTTGCCGGCACCGACGGTGATCACCGGGGCTTGATCGAGCTCGTCGGTCATCTCGGCCTTGGGCAGCTCAATGTCTTTTTGGATGAAGAGAATTTCACCGGAGGAGGAGAAGGTCATCAGCAGGAAGATGACCAGCACGACGAACATGTCGATCATCGGTGTAAGGTTCAGCGCGACGTCCACGGAGCGCCCGGATTTCTTGTCCAGGTGCTGCTTGGTCGTTTTGAGCTTGACCGAATTCATCAGGTGAGGCTTGGGTTTCTTTATCGGCATGACCTCACCTCCCAAATTCTGCATAAAGGCTGTAAAGGTATCGAAAACGCATTGCGTAGCCCTGCTTTTACCCCGTATCGCGAAGCGATACGGGGTTATATGGTTCCCGAGACCGAGAGGTTCGGGAACTCGTTGACCAGGCAGACATCCATGGTGTTGATCAGATCCTGGTAGTTGATGCTGTCCTCGCTCATGACCACGATATCATCCTTGTCGGGGAACAGGCCGTGGATCTCCTTCAGCTTGGTGCCCAGTCGTTCGAAGTCGTACTGGTTGTCCTTCTTTAGGATGTCTCCGCCCTCCAGGGTTTGGCCGTTGCCGGTTATAAGGAAACCCTGCGGGGTGACGGCCACGACCAGGTTCAGCCGTTCACGTTCCTCCGGGGTCTGTTCGGTTGGGGCGCCCTGCCCGGACTGGCTGACCGAGATCTTACCGATCTGGATCCAGACTGCCGCCATGAGCAGAAAGCAGATCAAGCAGGTCAACAGGTCGATGAACGGAACCAGGTTCAACTCAACGTTGAGCGATTTCTTTCCACTGCTTCTTCCGCCAGGAGCGGATACAGCACCCATTGTTGTCCTCCTTCAGTACAATTGGAGGCCATAAGGGCGAGAAAAGTTCCTCGCTTCCTTGGCGCTTCCTTGGCTTACTCCGCTCCCCGGACATCGGCGGTGTTGAGCTTGTCTTTGTTGGCCAGGATCAGGTTGAGCATTCGCACCGTGCTTTCGTTGATGTCGTCGATTAGGTGCTGGGTGGTGCCGGAAAGCAGGGAGAAGAGAACCAGCGCCGGGATGGCGGTACCCAGCCCGAAGGCGGTGCAGTTCATCGCCTCGCTGATCCCCTTGGCCAGCAATACGGCCTTCTCGGCGGCGTCTGCGTAAGAGACGGCCGCAAACGCCTTGATCAGACCGGTGATGGTTCCTAAGAGGCCCGCCAAAACCGCAACGTTCGAGAGCATGGCCAGGTAGCCGGTGCGCTTCTCGATCCGGGGCAGTTCCTGGAGTGCCACCTCGTCCATGGCCGACTGGATCTCCGCCTCGGTGCCGTCGATGCGCAGAAGCCCCGCCTTGATGATGTTGGCCAGGGGCGCGCGGTTGGATGAACAATAGGTGATGGCCCGCTGGAGGTTTCCCTGGAACAGGTACTTGTGCATGGTGTTGACGAAATCCGACTTGTTGATGCGTGCCTTGAAGAACAAATACGAGATGCGCTCGGCTCCAATCGCGATGATAAACACGGCAATCAAGGCGATTGGGTACATTCCCCATCCACCCTCTCTGAAGGCTTCGGCAAGAGAATCCATGGTCGACTCCTTTTTCTATTTGCCCGATAAGGACCTTAGTTTCTACTCAAATTCGTGTTCTATCAAGCTTGTACCATCATATAGCCGGTCGGTCGAAGTCAAGAAAAAAAGACCAGTTTTCCCGGATCGCCATGTGTCTGGCCTCTCTGCCTCGTGCGATGTGCTCACCTGTTTCTATGTGTTGTGGGGCCGCCGCCGCACGTGTTACTTTCAGGCCATGCAAAGGGGCCGAAGTTCCCAGCGGCAGGGCTTGAAAAAGGATCCCGGCGGCCGGTTGTCCGTGGCGGTGGTTTACCCCGGTCCGGCCCGCGAGGGAATGGCCTCGCTGGCCCTGCACGGGATCCACCAGTTGGTGAACGACTACCCCCGGGCCCTGTGCGAGCGGGTCTTCTTTCAAGAAACCCCGCTCCGATCGGTGGAGTCGCGCCGGCTGCTTTCCTCCTTCGATCTCCTGGCTTTCACCGTGGCGTTCGAGGAGCAATGGGTGCTTTTGCCCAAGATGCTGAAGTCGGCGGGGATTCCGCCCCGTTTTGAAGAGAGGCACGCGGCCCATCCGGTTGTATTGGTGGGAGGCTTCGCCGCTCGCTTAAATCCGGCCCCGGTGGGCAAATTCGCCGACCTGATAGTCGCAGGCGACGCGGAGTGCGTTCTGCCCGATATCCTCGATCGGCTGCAGCAGGGATGCGGGAAGAGCCGCGAAGAGTTGTTTTCCGCCCTGGCCGGAATCGAGGGTGTGTCGGTCCGGTCCGGGACCGGGCGACCGGGCGTAGCCCGCTACGAGAACAAGGGCCGGCCGGTGGCCCAGCGGATCTTCGACCCCCCTTCTCTCTTCAAAAGGATGGTGCTGGTGGAGACCGGCCGGGGATGTCCGGCCGGCTGCCGCTTCTGCGCGGTGGCGCACGCCCGCAAGCCGCCGGTATTTTTTCCGGCCGGGGACGTGCTGGATGCCGCCCGGGAAGGAATGGCCGCGGGGAACAAGGTTGGCCTGGTGGGGGCCAGCCTGTCGCGTCATCCCGAGCTGGTTTTGATGTTGGATGGGTTGGCCGAGTGCGGCGCGGATATTTCTCCGGCGTCCTTGGGAGCTGGTGTGCTGGCCGGGGCCGCCAGGGGGCCTCTGCTGGCGCATCTTGAGAGAAGCAAGCAGCGCACGATCACCCTGGCTCCGGAGACCGGCTCGAAGCGGCTGCAGAAGGTCATCGGCAAGTCCCTTCCGGACGCCGCGCTCGAGCGGGCCGTTCGCGGGCTGGGCCAGGCCGGCATTCTTCACCTGAAGCTGTATCTTTTGTACGGTCTGCCCGACGAGGAAGCAGAAGATCTTCGCGACTCCATCGACCTGGTTGCCCGGATCAGGAAATGGCTGCTTTCAGCGCAGCGATCCCGTGGACGGACCGGTCGTCTGACCGTGTCCATAAACCCCTTTGTGCCCAAGCCGCATACACCGCTGGCCCAAGAAAGCATGCCGGCTCTGGCAGATCTCAAGCGCCGCAGGCGGATCCTGTCGGGCGGCCTGCGCCGGCTGGGTGGAGTTGCCGTCTCGGGCCTTTCCCCCCGGGCGGCCGTTTGGCAATGCCTGCTTGATCGGGGAGACGCAAGCCTCTGCGACCTGCTCGAGCGGGCCGACGGGCGCTGGCCACCCCCTCACGGCCTGGTTGATGAGGTGATTCCACACTGGCGCGGCCTCGTCCACGGACGGGGTTGACGTTCGTTCTCAACTTGTGATAATCTCTCGTGATTCTTGGTTGGTTTGTGAGATGTCGTTGAAAACGGAAGTTTGTCTGGCGTATGCTTGCCTACTTGCTGGTGTGGGGCTGATAAAACTTTTCGTTGGGAGATTCTGGTTGGCCTTGTGGTTGAAATATGTGTTGTTTTCGTATATGCTGGAGCAGTTTTTCAGTCAGGCAAGGAGGGAGGAATCATGGTAAAAGCCGAGCTGGTAGCCCGATTGGCGCAGGAGCAGGGGCTCAAGATGGCAGTGGCGCAGCGAGCCGTGGACACCATGTTTTCGGCGATGACCAGGGCGCTCGCTAACGGGCGAGGGATCGAGATCCGTGGTTTTGCATCCTTCAAGGTAAAGAAGTACAAGGGTTACCAGGGCCGGAATCCGCGGACCGGGGTGCCGATCGCCGTCAAGCCCAAGCGGGGTGTGGTTTTCAAACCAGGGGCGGAACTGCGTCGCCGGGTGAATCAGAGGTAATTGACAGCAAAGTTTTTTCTTGAAACCCGTCTGAGTTTGTTCTATAGGCGAAGGTTGCGGGAAACAATAATCATTTCCTCGTACAGGGAGAGCATCACATGGCGATGACCAAGGCGAACATTGTCGAGGAGGTTTACAAGAAGGTTGGGTTTTCCAAGAGCCAGGCTGCGGAGATTGTCGAGACTGTATTCGAGACCATGAAGCAGGTTCTCGAGCGCGGAGAAAAGCTGAAGATTTCCGGGTTTGGCAACTTTACTCCCAGGGATAAGAAGATCCGGATCGGTAGGAATCCCAAGACGGGGGAGGCGATTGAAATTTCCGCACGCCGGGTGGTGACCTTCAAGGCCAGCCCGGTGCTCAAGTCGAGGATGAACGAAAGCTCGCCCTGAGAGCCGCGGCGATCATCAACCTACCATAGAGATGGTCTCTTCCCGATTTACCCCATAGCTACCGTTTTATTTCTGAGCCATTTCCAGACACTCTCTGTCCCGTAATCCACCGGCACCATGCCCGATTTCTTGCTGCGATGATTTCATGGAGCCCACGTACCGGGCGCGACCCTCAAACAGAGCGAGGGCTGCTTCGCCGTAAATCGTGCTCCTACCAGAACGTGCAGAGGATCGACGCGGTGCAGCCGGTGCCGGTGCAGGCCACTGCGGGAATTGCCGCCGGCTCGTTTTTCATGACGTCCAGGGCGAAGAGCACCACCGCGGCGGTCAGCGCCGCGCCCGAGAGGACGAAGGCGATGTTGGCGCCGGTGGCCAGGTCTTCGCCCTCGTGTACCAGGGACATGCCGGTGGGCTGGTCGACGGATCTCCTGGCATCGTTGATTTTCCGGTTGCTCATCACGCCCAGGACGATCCCCGCGGTCAGGGAGGTCACCCCGACGCCTGCGGCGGCCAGGGTCCACGGATTGGTAAGGGGGCTGGGCTTGGTGGGCGCGGCCTTCCCGATCGCCTTGGGCTTTTTCTGGGGTTTCTCCGGGTCCTTGTGAATGTCATTCAACTCGGGGGGCTTCTCCGGGTCGGCCACCTTCTTGGGCTCGGGCTTTTTGGTGGGTTCGGGCAGAGGCAGGCCCACCAGCAGACGGACGGTGTTGCCGCTCTCCTGGATCAGGTTGTCTTCCTTCTCGAACTGGACGAACTTCTCGGCGTGCACCTTGCGGGCCTGGGCGTCGATCAGCACCAGGTGGACGATGAACTTGGTTTCGTCGAAGGATTTCTTGACGTCGCCGTAGACGATCCACCCGACGTTCTTTCCCGCTCCGATGTCGGCGATGCACCCCGGCTCCTCGTTGCAGAAAGTCAGCGACTCGGCCGGGGCCATTATCAGCTCCTCGGCCAGGTCTTCGGCACTGAGCAGCTGGTACTTTCCGGAGCCATCCAGGATCATGAAAATCTCGGCGTTGATCAGGTCCAGGTGCTCGGCCGACGCCTCGTCGCCGGTCAGCCTAAAGACGATCATTGTCGTCTCTGGAGTTTCCTGGCCGAAGGCGGGCAGTGACACCAGCAGGCACAGTGTGACTGAGAAAATAATCTTCTTCATGGCTGCAGCACCCGAACACAATGGTTTTGAGTGTCGGCGATCACCAGGCGGCCGTCCTCAAGAAAAGCCAATGAGCTTGGCAACTTGAAGCTGGCTTCCAGTGGCGGTCCGGCGTCCATTCCCACTGCTCCGGAGCCCAAAAAAGTGGTTACCTGCTCGGTGGCCACCGCCCGCACCCGGTGGTTGCTGCGATCGGTCACCAGCAGGTAGCCGGTGGCTGTGTCGACGACGCACCCGGCCGGCTTCTTGAACCGCGATTGGGCCGGCGGCCCGTCATCGTATCCGCCCGATCCGTTTCCCGCCGAGGTGGTTACCGTTCCGGTGGGTGTGACCAGCCGCACGGTGTGGTTGGACTCCTCGGTAACCACCAGGTTTCCGTCGGCCAGCAGGAGCAGATCGGTAGGCAGGTTGAAGCGGGCGGCCGGTCCGGCGGCATCCAGGTAGCCGGGTTCTTCGCACTTGCCCGCCAGCGTGGTTACTTCGCCGTCTTGGATCTTGCGGATGCAGTGGTTGTACGAATCAGCCACGTAGATGGTGCCGTCCGGAGCCACGGCCACGCCGGTGGGCATGGCGAACCGGGCTTCGGCCACCGGCCCGTCCAGGTAATCCGCGAAACCGGTTCCCGCCACCGTCGATACCGTGCCGCCGTTGTTCAATATCCGGATCTTGTGGTTCAGTCGGTCGGCGATGATGAACGACCCGTCGGTGGCCACCGCCACTCCCGAGGGTTCGTAGAACTCGGCCTCCAGTGCCGCCCCGTCGCCGCTGCCGTGACTGCCGGTTCCCGAAAGCGTGCTCACGGTGCCGTCCGCCTTCACCCAGCGGAGCGCATGGTTGGCCCGGTCGGCCACCACCACACCGCCCTGCGGGTGCTTGGCCAGCGCCCGCGGCTCGTTGAAGCGCGCGGTCGATCCGGACCCGTCCAAAAACCCGCTCTCCCCGTTGCCCGCCAGCACGCAGACTATGTTGTTGTCCGTTTTCCCGTCGCAGTCGTTGTCCACCCCGTCGCAGCTGTGCTCTTCGGTCTGGAACCCCGTGGTGCATACCCAGATTCCGTCGATGCACTTCGTGGCTGTGTCTTGGCAATCCGGGATGGTTTTGCAGGGCGGTGGATCCTGGTCGCAGGTGGGCGGTTGGTCCCCGCCGCCGGCGTCCCCCGCATCCAAAACGCCTCCGTCGTCCCCGCCGCCGTCCACGCCCGCGTCCGGGAGGGGAAGCTTCCGGCAGGTCGGACAAACATACCCCGGTTGCCCCGGGCATGCCTCGCGCACACAGACATATCCCCCCGCGCAGATGCCGTCCTCCCCACAAGGAAGCCCGTCTAGAAACCCGCTGTCCACTACGCACCCCATGCACAGCAAGACGGTCCCCAGAGCTATAGCCGCGCATCGCTTCATATCATGTAGGATGTCACCGTAGGGGCAGGTTGTAAAGGACTCTGGAAAACTGGAAAACTGGAAGCGTGGTATGCCGGCGGCCAGAGCGGATTTTGGTTGACCGGATGGGGTGGAATTCGTGAGAATGCTTAGCGATGGTGGGCAAGCAGGAAAAAGGGGAGAAGTCGAAAAGTTTTGAGGCTCTGATGGAGGAGCTGGAGAAGATTGTTTATCGGCTGGAGTCGGGGGATCTGCCGTTGGAGAAGTCTATCGAGTTGTTCGAGAAGGGGATGGGGCTGGCGGCTGCGGGGACTGAGAAGCTGGATTCGGCGGAGAAGAAGGTGCAGATGTTGATCGAGCAGGACGGCCGGGAGCGGAAGGTGCCGTTCGATGAGCAGGAAGAGTAGACTACCCGTCTGATGGTTCCATTTAATCTGGATGAATACCAAAAGCTCTGGAAGCCGCAAATCGACGCGGTGCTCTTGGAGGTCCTCGACGAGTTGGGGGAGGGTTGTCCGGACGGCTTGCAAAAGGCGATGCGGCACGCGGTATTGGGCGGGGGGAAGCGGCTGCGGCCGATCTTGTGCGTTGCCGCCGCGCGGGCTTGTGGGGGCGGGGAGTCGGCGGCGCTGTGTCCGGGGTGTGCGCTGGAGTTGATCCACGCGTACTCGCTGGTGCATGACGATCTGCCCGCCATGGACGACGACGACGTCAGGCGGGGGCGGCCGGCCTGCCACAAGGCCTTCGGAGAGGCCCTGGCCATCCTTTCGGGGGACGCGTTGCTGACCCACGCCTTCGTCGTGCTGGCCGAGAGCGTGCCCGCGCCGATGGCCCAGGCGGCGGTGGTGATGGTCGCCAAGGCTGCGGGTCCTTTGGGGATGGTGGGGGGCCAGGCGGACGATGTGGGCGGGGAGGGCCGGGTGTCATCGGTCGACGAGATCGAGCAGATCCACTCACGCAAGACCGCAGCCCTGTTCGAGGCCGCGGTGGGCCTGGGCGGGCTTCTGGCCGGGGCCGCGCAGGAGCAGCTGGATGCGCTCCGGGCGTACGGGAGAGCCCTGGGCCTGGCTTACCAGGTGACCGACGACCTGCTGGCTCATGTGGGGGACGATAAGGCCCTGGGACGCCCGGCCGGATCGGACCGGGCTAAGAACAAACCGACCCATCCGGTCGTCGCGGGTGCCGATGCATCCCAAAAACGGATTTCGGCCCTGGTTCAAGCAGCCATCACCGCACTCGGGCCTCTGGGTGGACAGGCGGATGCCCTGGGGGCCATCGCTGCTTCTGTCGAAAAGAGAGCGGGGAAACCTTGAAAATCCTCCAAACCCAGGCGAGTAACCCCAATCAACCACCATGCCCACAAGAATCGGAGTAAGCCACTGACTACCCAAAGGAACTCGCGATGTCCGTTGCCACAGTTACGGTGAACGAATTGGCACGTTG
>JAUXGL010000205.1 GCA_030622135.1 Deltaproteobacteria bacterium | reverse complement strand
TAAAACCCTAATGCTAAAGGAGCAACACTTATGGCAGTAGCAAAGAAGAAAGTGGCTAAGAGAAAAACCACAAAGAAAGCCGCCCCCGACAGGCTCACTCGACGAATTCGGCTTAGAAGACGAAGACACCGCCTCGGGCGACGTGGTCTTCGAGCCGCCCGACCTCACCGAAGAAGATGAGCAAATCTGGGGCGACCAGACCACGCCTTACACCATCCAGCCCGACGAACAAACCATGCTGGTGGCCATCGACGACGTCCTTTCCCAAGTCGGCGATAAAATCTACCCCGACGGGCGCCGGCCACCCGGCGATGCCGGAGAAAACGATGATTTCCAGGAATCGATCAAGGAAGCCGACTTCTACATCGGCCAGGGACTCCTGGAAGAAGCCGAGGAGGTCCTTCAAGGTCTGTCCGCGGATCACCCCGGGCACCGGGAAATCACCGACCGGCTGGACGAAATCACGCGCTTACAGGGCATCGAATTCGAGGACACCAAGAACCCGCCTAGAAATTAGAAAGGAATGGAAGATGATCTCAAAACTCCAGTTGGCCGCGTTCCTGATCGCGGCGTCTTGCGCCTGCACGCAGCAAGTCAAAGAAACTCCTCCGCCTGAGCAAAAAGTGGCTGCAAACCCCTTCTTGGAAGAATACGGCACTCCCTTTTCCGTGCCGCCCTTCGATCGCATCAAGAACGAGCACTACCTGCCGGCGTTTGAGCAGGCCATGGAGTTGCACCGCCGGCAGATCGCCGACATCGTCGGCAACCCGGAAGCCCCCACCTTCGAAAACACAGTGGAAGCCAAAAACCGGAGCGGTGAATCGCTCACCCGGATGATCCGGACGTTCTTCGGCCTGATGAGCGCCCACACCAACAGCGAAATGAATAAAATCGCCCAGCAGGTGATCCCCAAGCTGACCAAGCACGAAGACGACATCCTGCTCAACCAGGATCTGTTCGAGCGGATCAAGACCGTATACCAGAAAAAGGACGGGCTGAAGCTCACCGCGGAACAAAACACCCTGCTGCAAGAGCTCTATCTGGACTTCGCCCGCGGCGGCGCCGACCTGGGCGAAAAGGACCAGCAAAGGCTGCGGGAGATCAACAAACGGCTCTCGCTTCTGAACCTGAAGTTTAAGGGAAACATCCTGGAGGAAAACAACAAGTTCGAGCTCGTCCTGGATAAGCAGGAGGATCTGGCCGGCCTTCCTCCCCGGGTCATAGCGATCGCCGAGAAAACCGCCAAGGAGCGCGGTCACGAGGGTAAATGGGTCTTCACCCTCCACAATCCCAGCCTGACCCCCTTCCTGCAGTATTCCAAGCGCCGCGATCTGCGCGAGAAGATGTTTTTAGGTTACACCTCCCGGGGCAACCACGGCGATGAGTTGGACAACAAGGAAAACCTGAAAACAATCATCGCGCTCAGGTTGGAGAAAGCCAAACTGCTTGGATACAAAACCTACGCAGACTTCAAGCTCACCAGGAGAATGGCCAAGAGCCCAAAAAATGTCTACAAGCTGCTCAACCAGATCTGGAAGGTGGCCCTGCCGGCGGCAAAACGCGAGGCCGCGGAGCTACAGGCCCTGATCGAAAAGGAAGGCCAGGATTTCAAACTGCAGGCCTGGGACTGGAGGTATTACGCCGAGAAGCTGAGGAAGGCCAAGTACGACCTGGACGAAAACGAGCTAAGGCATTACTTCAAGCTCGAAAACGTCATCGAGGGCGTCTTCGAGATCGCCGCGAAACTGTATGGGATCCAGTTTACGGAAAGAGCCGACATCCCCAAATACCAAAAGGACGTGCGGACCTTCGAAGTACAGGAGAAAGACGGCAGCCACATCGGCATCTTCTACGTGGACTATTTTCCACGGGCCAGCAAGCGCGGCGGCGCCTGGTGCGGGAACTACCGAAATCAGTCCCGGCGGGAGGGAAAGAAGATCACCCCGGTGATCGTCAACGTGGGCAACTTCTCCCAGCCCATCGGGGACAAACCCGCGCTGCTGAGCTTCGAAGAAGTAGAAACGCTGTTCCACGAGTTCGGCCACGCCCTGCACATGCTGCTGGCCGACGTCACCTACGCGGGCAGCGCCAGCGCAATCAAGGTCGATTTCGTGGAACTGCCCTCGCAGATCATGGAGAACTGGGCCTCCGAGACCGAAGTGCTCAAAAGGTACGCCCGGCACTATGAAACCGGCGAGCCGATCCCGGACAGGCTGATCGAGAAGCTCGAAAAATCCCGCCACTTCAACCAGGGCTTCAAAACCATCGAGCGCCTGGCCGCCAGTTTCCTGGACATGGACTGGCACATGCTACAAAAAGCCCCGGATACCGACGTGCTGGCGTTCGAAACCAAATCCATGGAAAAGATCGGACTAATCCCCGAGATCCTGCCCCGCTACAAGAGCCACTACTTCAGACACATCTTCTCCGGCGATTATTACTCGGCCGGCTACTACAGCTACACCTGGGCCAAGGTCCTCGATGCCGACGCCTTCGAAGCCTTCAAGCAGGCCGGCCTGTTCGACCAAAAAACCGCAGAATCTTTCCGTAAAAACATCCTGGGCCGCCGCGCCGCGGAGGATCCCATGGTCCTGTACAAGCGCTTCCGCGGAGCCGAGCCCAAAATCGAACCCCTGCTAAAACGCAAGGGCATGATCGGCGAGGAAAAGTAGACCTAACCGTTTTGGGCATCTTGGGGGCAGCTTTGGAGCCGGCCCACTAATATCAGTTGTAACAGACCCCCCAACCGAGATTTCCCATCTGCCAATTAGTCGGACACCAGACAAACACCCCAACGATCGATGCCCTGCCAGCTCGTGCAAATGCCGCCGGTCTCCTCGCATCCGGTGTCGGCATCGTGATCGCAGATCTTCAGACAGGTGTCGCCCCCCGAACCGGCGCATACATGCCCCCCAATGCAGTCTCCCAGCAGCCCCCCGCAAGACTCACCGGTCGTGCGGCTGCCTGCGGTAACGCATTGCAGCAAGGCTCCCCCAACGGGAATGCAGCTATTACCCTCCGAGCAGCCGATGTTGTTTACCGGATCGATGCACATCTCCACCGCCTCCCGGTCGGGCACACAGTAGCACCGGCCGCTGATGACGTCGGTGCCAAAGTAATCCTCGGGACAACTCCGCTCGTCGCCACAGTAGGCGGCGCACAGGCTGGCCCCGCACATACCCGAGGCGCAGTCCGGGTTCCATTTTTCGTTGATGCCGGAACACTCGGCGGCCGAGCCCGAGGGACAAACGCCCTGACCGCCGTTCGCGGCCAACCCCAGGCAGGTCAGGCCCAGGCCGCACATGGCCGCGTCCGCGTGGACGTTGCCGAACGGACAGGGGTCGTCCACCCGGCCCGCCCCGCACCTGTCCGCATCGAAACAATATTTTTCGGTTTCTTCCAACTCCAGGCAGCAACCCCCCTCGCCGCAGTCGGCATCCTGCTCGCAGGTTATCGAGCACAGGGTGTCGCCGTAGACCGCCACGCAGACGGGCCAATCCACCGGGCAGTCGGGATCGCCGCCGGGACAGGGGCTGCCCAGCGAACACGGCTCGCATTCGCAGGTGTCCGGATTACAAACAAATTCAGCGTCGCAGTTGTTGGGACAGGTCCCCGTACAACCGTCGTCTCCGCAGCACTTACCGGCGCAATCCGGGGTGCAACCGCCCTGGCACTGTCCCTGGTCGTCGCAAGTCTGGTCTTGCCTGCAACTACCGCAACTTACACCGCATTCCGGATCGGGCCCGCATTTTAAGCCGGTGCAGTTCGGAATGCACTGCGAATCACCCTTGCACCCGTAAACGGCCATCGCCAGGACAACCACGCCGAATATGAACCATTTTCTCATCATCACGCTCGAATTAGCTAATTGTGACAAGGTTCCAAGCACAAGTCAATTGACTTTTAAGATAATCACCAACATAATGCCTCATTCGCCCTTTAGGAGATAAATGGACAAAAACCGCTGGACAGGTCGTCGACTGTTCCTTTCGTTCGTCGTTGTTGCCACGACGGTGTGGCTTTTGGGCGCGTGCGACACCACCCGTTTCACCATGCGCCAGCCTCCGGGACAACAGGTCGACGTCTTCCGCCAGGCCATCGTCCCGAACGTCGACGTTCTGTGGGTGGTGGACAACTCCGACTCCATGGAGGAAGAGCAGCAGGCCCTGGCGGACAGCTTCCAGGATTTCTACAAGTTCATCAGCAACACGGCCAGCTTTAACATTGGAGTCATCTCCACCGACGTATACAACTCCGAGCATCGCGGCCGGCTCCTGGGAGACGTGCCAATAATCACCGAGGAAACCCCCGACTCGGAGAAAGTCTTTAGGCAAAACGTCAACGTGGGCATCGGCGGCAAGGGCAACGAGCAGGGGTTTCAGGCCGCCTACCTGGCCTTGACCGAGCCGTTGATTTCCACGGCCAACGCCGGTTTCCTACAGGAAGACGCCCACTTGTTCATCATCTTCGTGTCCGACGAGGACGACGGCTCGTTCGGCGACGTGAAATACTACCTGCGCGCCTTCGAGCAGATCCGGGGCGTCGGCAACGATGGCACGGTGAAAGTGGCCGCCGTGGTGGGAGACGTCCCGGAGGTCCCCCAGCGATGCCGCGAGGAAAAAAACGTCGATCCCGGGGAGCGCTACGCCGATCTGGCCGAACGGTCCGGCGGCATGGTCCTGAGCATCTGCGACGATAATTTCGCCACCAACCTGGACGAGCTGGGTTTCTCCGCGGCGGGCCTGAAACGGCACTTTTCGCTTTCGCGCCGGGCCGATCCGGGCAGCATCGTGGTCTGGGTCAAGACCATGTGCTCCGCCGGGCCCATGCCCGATCACGTGTGCGCCAAGCCCATCGATGACTGCCACGGCCGGAACGACGACCTGTACGGACACACCTGCGTGCTACGCCAGTCCCTGCCGGATGGATATGCCTACGAGGAGTCCACCAACAGCATCCGCATCTTCGGCGATGCCTTACCGCCTTTCGGGTCGGTCGTCCAGGTGGGCTACACCCCCGAGGAGGGTTCCTACTGATGCTGCGCACGACCGCTCTGATGCTGGGACTGGGCTGGTTCATAACCGGTTGCAGCGATGAAAACATCCAGCGGTCCTTCCCCTTCATGGAAATCGAGATCGATCGAATCGAGTTCGGCGCGATCGCCATCGGTAAGACCCCCTCCCGGGAGGTGGTGATTCAAAACCAGGGGGCCAACGACCTCGTCCTGCAGGAGCCCGCCGTCTGGGAAAACCCCGGCGCGGCCTTCTGGGTGGCGGAGTACGACCAGATCATCGCCCCGGGTGCCAAGGGAGTCATCCAGATCGTTTTCGGCCCCACCGACATAAAACGCTACGAGAGCACCCTGGCCATCAAGGGCAACGATCCAAAAAACCCCAGCGCCCAGATTCACCTGGGCGGCGACGGCTACCGGATGGGAGCCATCGAGGTAGTCCCCCTGACCCTGGACTTCGGCCTGGTGAACGCCGGCGAAGCCGAGCCAGGCAAGGTTTATATCCGCAGCGTAGGCACCGGAGACCTGGTGGTCACCGGCATACAACTGACCCCCGCCACCGACAAGGATTTTCACATCCAGTCATCCACCCGAACACCCGAAACGCTTCCGGCCGGAACCGAAGTGCAGATCACCCTGGCCTACCGGCCCGGCCTCGAGTCCCTCACCGGGCCCCGGGGAACGCTGGTGATCGAAGCCGACGATCCGTTCCAGCCCATGACCGAAGTCAGCCTGACCGCCGAGCTCAACCAGTCCCCGGTGGCGGACGCCGGAGCCGACCAAGACGTGGGAGCGCTGGAGGTCGCCACCCTGGATGGATCCCAAAGCACCGATCCGGACGGCGCCATCGACCTGCCCCTCGATTTCGACTGGACCCTGGTGCGCAAGCCCGAAGGCAGCGAGACCGCCATCATCGACGGGGAGACCGACCACCCCTCCATCATCCCGGACCTGGTGGGAGTCTACGAAGCCGAGCTGTACGTGATCGATCGGCGCGGCCTGAAGAGCCTGCTGCCCGACCGGACGACCATCCTGACCGTGCCGTCGGAGCGAATGCTAATCGAGCTGGTATGGGACTCACCGATTGCGGATCTGGACCTGCACATGCTGGCCCCCGGAGGCGCTTTCGGCGGGATACTGGATTGCTTCTACGGCAACAAGTATCCCGACTGGGGAGAACCCGGAAATCCCCTAGACGATCCTGCTTTAAAGCGAGACGACTTGAATGGCTTCGGTCCCGAGATCATCGGATACCCCGAGCCCATCGAGGGGACCTTTACGTTCCAGGTCGACTTTTTCTCCGCCCACACTCCATCGGGCCAAGAGCCGACCAACGCCACGCTGCGAATCTTCATCGACGGGCTGCTGCGGGCCGAGCTGGTCAAGCGGCTCGAATCCCAGGACGAGTTGTGGAACGCGGCCACAATTCTCTGGCCGGAAGGAACCGTGACGGAGTTGGAGGATTGAGGTTTGCGGACTACCGCTCTCATAGCGACGTTGTTTTTCCTGGCGGCGTTGTGTGCCGTGCCATTTGGTGCCGGCTGCGCGGATAACGGCGGCAACGGCAACACCGACGGGGGATCCGACCTGATTCTGTGCTCCACGCGCGCGGACTGCCCGGGGCGCCTGGGCTGTGTGGACGGTTTCTGCGCCCGCTGCAACCTAGACAACCACTGCGCGGTCACCGAGATATGCAATCCGTTCGACCAGCTGTGTGATCCCCGCGTTGGGGATGAATGTCGCCTGAACGAGGAATGCCACCTGGGCTATTTCTGCGTGCAGGGAGACTGCAAGTCCGCCGACGAGGTAACCCCCTGCGACCAGGACACCGACTGCGCCGAGGGCGATCGCTGCGATCGGATCAACCTGGTCTGCGTGGAGGATCTCGGCTGCGACAGCGACGAGAATTGCGCGACGGGCGAAGTCTGCAACCCGGCCACCCACCGCTGCGAGCGCTCCTGCACTCCCGAAACCCAGGAGCAGATATGCGGGTTCGGCCTGGTCTGCGACCAGGAAGGCCACTGCGTGCAATGCTACCAGGACAACCAGTGCGGAATCGGCCAGCGCTGCAACCCGGAGACCAGCCGGTGCGAGGGGGAAAACACCTGCTACACCAATCGGGATTGCCCCAACGGCCAGGTGTGCAACCCACAGACTTTCCAATGCACCGTCCCGCCGCCCGACTGCCTCTCCAGCGAGGATTGTCCCGAGGGAACTCTCTGCGACATCTCCTCCGGGGTATGCCTGCCCGCGGGATGTTTCGACGACCGGTTCGAGTCCAACGACAGACCCGCCGCCGCGGCCAAGCTGGATCCGGGAGAGATCGAGGATCTGACCCTGTGCGAGGGGGATCTGGACTGGTTCAAAGTCAGCCTGGCCCGGGGTGATCGTCTCCAGGTGATCGTGACCACGGATTTTCTAAACGCCGATCACTTCAAAACGACTCTTTTCAACCCCGAGGCGACCGAGGTGCTGCAGGAAAATAACCTGCTAATCGATCACACCGTCTCCCAGGACGCCGTCTACCTCCTGCAAATCCAGACCAGCGATCCCCGCGCCACCTACGGAATGCGAGTGACCGTCTCCCGGGGAATCCCCTGCGACGACGACGACCTGGAGTCGAACGATTCCGCACACTACGCTGCCGCCATCGAGGCCGGCGACTACTCGGGACTGGTCATCTGCCCTCACGACGAGGACTGGTACGTGATGGACCGGACCTTGGAACAGCGACTGGAAGTCCGCATCGAGTATCCGGCCATGGAGGGAAATCTGGACCTGGATTTGTTGTCCGGCGACGCCCAGACCCTGGTGATGCGTTCGGCCACCGCGGAGGACTCCGAGCTGGTTTACGTAGACAACCATCCGGGCACCCGCTTCTTCGTGCGGGTCTACGGCAACCCGAAGATATCCAATCAGTACACGCTGGGAATTACGCTGTCACCGCGATAAGGATGCCCCTAATGAAGCCGATGTATTCGTGGACAGGCATGGCGCTGTTGGCCCTGGGATTGGTATTGACCGGCTGCTCCGAAACATCGAGCCGGACCGACGCCGGACAAAACGCCGACGCCACCCAGGCGGACGGCGATGCCGGTGTGGATGGAGATGCAACTCCAGCCGACGGCGACGCCGGGGACACGCCGGACGAAACCACCGTGGCGCTGAAAGTGGAACAGATCATCCCCTCCCGGGGGCCGGCAAGCGGCGGGATCTGGGTCAACATCAAGGGCTCGGGATTCGTGGAAGGCATCCAGCACTCCCCCTCCGGGATCGAAGTGGTGACCGAGGTAGTCTTCGGGGACAACCCGTCCATCGACATCGAGGTGATCCGCGACGATCTAATCAGCGTCGCCACGCCCGCGGGGATCGCCGGCCCAGTCGACGTGACCGTGGAGAACCCCAACGGGCGCGTCACCCTCGATGACGGCTTCTCCTACTACGAAAACGTGACCGCCCTGAGGGTGAACCCGCTCGACTTCTC
>JAUXGL010000076.1 GCA_030622135.1 Deltaproteobacteria bacterium | reverse complement strand
TACATTTCAACATAACATATTGACTTCCCAGGGTAACTCAATATACGTGGTGCCACTATACTAGTGAGATAATTTACTCGTGGTCCTTCCGTAAGTGTCTCATTTTACGCGGGAGATTGGGATCGACCGGAAAGAGGGTGGGAGATCCTGGTTCGGGGCCGTCCACTTCTCGTCGTCTTTCTTGACCAATTTCAGGGTTTCCACATAGATGTTCCTGCGGGGTCCCACGGCGACGATCTCGATTTTCGCCTTCTCCGGTATTCTGTAGATGATCCGAAATTTACTGACGCGGAAACTCATCAACCCGTCAAGTCCGCCTTTCAGTGTTTTTCCCGAGAGCGGTTCAGCCAGAATCGACAGGAGTGCTCTTTTCACTTTCCGCTTGAGATGGGGATGCATACCCCGGATCAGTTCTGCAATATGATCGGGAACCCGGATCCTGTTCTTGCCCGGTTTCGCCACGTTGCCCCGTTCACTCGAACAGATCTTCGAGGCTGTACAGTTTCGCCTTCTTTTTCCTGAGAGTGGACAGTCCTTTTCTGATCTCCTTCATGAGATCAGGGTCGGAGCGAATATCGGATGTTTCCCCCCAGCTTTCGAACTCGTCCGGACTCACCAGCACGGCGGCGGGGCGGCCGTTCTTGGTAATCACCACCTCCTCATCCGTTGATTGCACGGCATCGATGAGCGCGCTCAGCTTCATTTTTACCTCGGACAGCGACAGCGTCTTCATGAACAGACCTCTATTCTGGTTGACCAGAATTAAGACCAAAACTAGCACACCGTCCCCACGATGTCAACAGAATTTGGGGGTCAGACCCTCGCATATCGCATTTGCTAAATGACCCCGGTTCACTCCTTCTTCCTGGAGCTCCGTCTGGATTTGCCCAAGCTGAGCCTGCAGATCGACGAGTGGGATCACAACACCACCCGCTCCTCGCGTCCGGCGTTCTGCATCGACCGCTCCATAGCCTCCAGCACGCGCACCACCGCGGCGCCGAAGCGCCCGTCGGAATCGGGGCGGCCACCGTCCTGGATGTGGTCGAGGAACCGCCCGCACTGGGTCTTCAGCGGCTCAGCCAGCGTCACCCGGGGAATGGTAATATCCCCCTCGCGCACGCTGGCGCGGAAGGAGGCGATGGAGTCGATGAACTCAACCTGGGTGCGCTCGTCGCTCACCTTCTTGTCGTAGATGCGAATGGGTTCGGTGATGTCCAGGTCGTTGAAGGTGAGCATGCGCTTGGCGCCGACGACCGTGATGTCGCGGGCCTTGCGGGGATTGAGCCATGAGGCGTGCAAGTGGACCAGCACGTCGTCGGAGTAGCGCAGGGTGGAGAAAACCGCGTCCTGGATGCCCGGGTTGATCCAGTTGCCGCCGGTAGCCGCGGCGCTCTGCGGTTCGGCGCCGAGCCAGTGGTTGGCGATGGAGATGTCGTGGGAGGCCAGGTCCCACGCGGCGTTTACATCCATGCGGATGGGCCCCAGATTGGTGCGTACCATGGAGATATAGTAGATGCGCCCAAGATCCCCCGCCTCGATGTACTTCTGCACCCACCGGACCGCCGAGTTGTAGAGAAAGGTGTGACCGACCATCAGGATCCGGCCGCGGCTTTCGGCTAGATCGCAGAGCTCATTCGCCTGTTTGCAACTGGCGGCCACGGGCTTTTCCACCAGGACGTGCTTGTCTTGCCGCAAGGCCCGGCGGGCGATCTCGTAGTGGGTGATGGTCGGCGTGGATACGACCACCGCGTCGACCTGGGGATCGGACAATGCATCGCCGGCGTCCGGGCTCATCCGGGCGTTGGGGTAGCGCTCGCGTAGCTGATCGATCCGTGCGGCGTTGGTATCGATCACCCAGGTCACATCGCTTCGGGATTCGTCGTGGAAGTTCCGGATCAGGTTCGGGCCCCAGTGGCCGGCCCCGACAACCGCAACCCGTATCATGACCCATCTCCTCTTGCGGATGCCTCGGTGGATGCCTCGAATCCCAGGCGGTCCACTCTGGCCACAACCCACGGTTTCAGCATTTCCCACCAGCCCACGAAAGGCTTGATCTTTGAGTACGGCCGGCCTTTATCGGGGTAGCGCATGGTGATGGGGACCTCCGTCCAGCGAATGTTCTGGTCCAAGAGAACCTGCGCGTACAGATAGTACTCGAATCCGTACGTGTAAAGCCAGCTCTCCCGCCAGTTGAAGCGCGCCCGACGGATCAGATCCAGACGGAAGGCCCGAAAGCCGCAGGTGGCGTCGGTCAGGGTGGCTCCGGTGAGGGCTCGGACGTACAGGTTGACCCAGGGGATGGCCGCCCGGCGAGAGGCGGGCAGGGTGGGGGAAGCGCCCTCGGGGTGGAAGCGGCTGCCGGTGACGTAGTCGGCCCGGCCGTGCCGGAGGGGATTCAGGATGCGGGGCGTCTCTGCGGGCAGCATCTTGCCGTTGCCGGCCATGGTTCCGAAGACGTCGTAGCCGCGGTCCAGGGCCCGGTCGATGCCGATGATGCAGGCGTAGCCCACCCCGCGGTTGCGCTCGACGTCGATGTGCTCGTACCCGCTTTTGTGGATGAGCTTCTCCGAGCCGTCGGTGCAGCCGTTGTTGACGAAGAGGATGGAGTCGCGGGGCGTGCCGGCCTCCTCGAGCTCCGCAAGCAGAAGGGGAAGCTCGCGGACCTGATTGTAAACTGGAATGACGAAGAGGCTCCTCATGATCGCCCGCCGTTCTCCCACCCGCCGTCGATCGCAACCGCCGCGCCGGGCCTCCCCAGTGAGCGGACTCGCAGGCGCAGCTCGACGTCGGTGCCTGCGAAGCTGGACGTGTCGATCCGCCGCCGCCGGATCCGCCGATTGGGCTCGTCTTCGGTCTTAAACCGGTCGACTTCCTCTCCGTTGATGGACACGGTTACCTCCACGTTTCCCCGGGGGCGATCCGGCGAGGCGTAGCGGAGGTTGAGGACCTCCCGCGCCTCCAGGTCTTTCCATATCACCGATCGGGGTTGACCCCGCAGGCCGGTGGGGATGAGCAGCATGTCCGCCCGTTGGCCGCCCACCCGGACGCCCTCGGGCAGCGCCAGACCCACCTGGTTGAAGTGGCCCCGGTCCAGGTGGCTGCACTCCCAACTCATGTGTTCCCAGGGGATGAAGTCGCAGGGGATGCGTCCCAGCCATACCTCGGCGCGGCGCATGCCTTTCTGGCTACCCAGGCGGAACGGCTCTTGGGCCGTGGCCATCGCGCGGAGCGTGCCCGTCGCCAGCAGGACCGCCAGCAAGCCCGAGGCACACAGCCAGAGGCGTTTCTTCGAGCTGTTTTCCACGGCGGTCTTTATCAGTTGGCCCAACCAGGCGCACAGCGACGCCAGGGGGATCGTCAGGGTTAGCAGCAGGAGCGGTGAGCGCAGGCCATTCGAATGGGCCGAAAGCACCCCGGGGAGCAACGCCGATGCCGCCACGATGGCCAGTGCGGCGGCCACGCGCCAGTCTTGCCGTGCGGTGATCGCCAGGCCGAAGGGGGCCGCGATCAGCAGCACCAGCACGAACCGCCCGGGGCCGCGGACCAGCGCGTGGGCCAGCGCCGAAAACGAGCCGGCCGTTTCCAGCGGCACCGGGCCGGGAGGCGAACCGAGCAAATGTTTGGCCAGATGGACCAGGCCCCAGGCGGCCAGGACGGCCAGGACCGCCGGACCGGCCCGTTTGAGCGCCGGGCGGCCCTCGGCCGCCGCCAGCACGAGTACGGCGAGGCCCGCCAGCCAGGGCGCGGAGGCCGCCCACGCGCAGGCTGCGCCCAGCGTGCCCGCCAACGCCCAGCGCCGGTGCAACGCGAGATCCAAAGAGAGCAGGCCCAATGCCGCGGCGATCACAACCGGCCCCGCCGGTACGACCACGTCCCGCAGCAGCGGAAGAAGCACCAGGGCGGCGGTGGCCACCGCGAGAACCGGTGGGGCCACGCGCAGCAGGATGCGGGTTGCCGAAAAAACGGCCACGGCAATCGCCGTCAGTTGCAGCAGCACCTGCCCGGTGCCGCTCCCCGCCCCGGCGAAAGGCATCCTGGCCACGACCGAGACGACGCCCAGGACGGCGATGGTCACGGCCGTCGCCGTGTGGCCGTCCAGGTTGATCCTGCGGATTCGCCCCAGCGACGCCCGGACACCTCGCCGCAGGAGATCGAAGGTCATGCCCAGGGCGGGCAGGAGCAGGGCCATGACCGGCCAGAGGAAGCGGTCACCCTCGTAGTGGAACTTGGAAAACACGAAGAATGCCAGCGTCGCGGTTCCCAGGGCGGCAAACGCGTACGGCCAGCGGCGGATCAGCATGGCCGCCAGTCCCGGCAAGGCCAGCGCCATCAGGGTCTGCCGGTGACTCAGGCCCCAGGCGCCCGACCACATGCGCTTCGCTCCCTGCACCAGCGGTGTGGAGAAGGCGTCCATGTCGGAGACGATTTTCATAACGCCGTTCTCGACGGTCAGCACGCGGTGGTAGCCGAACCACCAGGGTCGGCCGAACAGGTAGGTGTTGACCCCGGCGGCTACCAGCAACACCGCCGCGCCACCCCACAACGAGTGTTTCAGGGTTTGAAGATCCCGCCTTTCCCACAGCATGACCAGCACGGCGGGAAAGAGCAGCAAGGAGGTGGGCTTGAGGACCAGGACCATTCCGAGCAGGACGCCCATCGGCAGGCCGCGGCGGGCTACCAGCGCGGCCAGTGCCGAGGTGAACAGCGCCAGCAGCAGGATGTCCACGTTGTAGTCGTATGCATGCTCCCGGACGGAGGTGCCCAGGAGGAGGATGCCGATGGCCATGGCTGCGGGGGCGGGCTCGACGTACTCGCGTGTGAACCGGTATGCCGTAAGGGCGATAACGCCGAACATGATCAGGTTGAAGAGGAGCGTTCCGATGATGCCGAAGGAAAAAAACAACGGGGTGGATAGGATCGGCATCAACCACGGGTGCATGGGCCAGTGCTCGCCGTTTCTGCCGACGGCGATGTTGCTAAAGCTCGCCGGCAGGTGGCGGTTCCATCCGAGGTTTCCGTTGTACCAGGAAGATGCGAAGCGGCTCTGCTCGATCCCGAAGTCCTCCACGACGGTAACGTTCATGTTCGTATAGAAGCGGCCGTCGCGTTTGATCCAGGTGTTGGGTGCGTAGAAAATACTTATATGGGCCGCGACGATCACCAGCACCATCAGGGCCAGGGCCAGGGCCGCGTGGCCATCTGCATGAATCGAATCTGCCGGGTCGATGTCACCCAATGCTCGACACCATCATAGCAAGGCCATGCTATTTTTCTTTCGCTCCCAAGTCAACGCAGACGATCCCGATGGCGTGGATGTGTTTGGTGGCCCGGCCGGTTAAGCCGGTGAGCACGGAGTTCGTTGGGCAGCGCTGCTCGAAGCTCGAGCCGCCGGGCGTGCCGATGAGATTGGACCGGACGACGTCGTTGCCGCGGGCGCACAACAGGCCGATCCCGTCTACCAGCGCTCCGGCGTTTCCGTAGATGCCCACCGGCCGATCTCCTTTTCTGCAGGCGATCGTTTGGCCGGGGGCCGAGCGCACCCGGCCCAGCCAGGGTCCGGCCAGCGGGGCCAGGACCGGTTGGGCGCGACGGTCGCGGCAGGTGGGTTGGATTGCGCTGACCATGGGGTGGGTGCGGGTCTTTTGGGTCTGTCCCGAGAGCCGATCGATCACCTGGCCCTGGGTGCATGTCCACAAGAAGCCGCCGCCGCCCCGGCCTCCGCGTTGCCCGGAGACGTAGGGGGCGGGCTGCTTTTCGAACAAGGCGGCCACGACCCGGGGATCCGGATCGGGGACCCATTCGATCGGTGGCCGGTCGGGGTTACAAAGCCAGCGCCACCAGAAGGAGGCTGGTTTCGTCCTGGAGATGAACGCGGTTGTTCCGGTTGCGGGGGTTCCCCCGTCTATGGCGACGAAGCGCCGATCCCAGACGAAGGTGCGGTGCTTTTCTTTGAGCCGGTTCAGCGCCGCCAGCGCGTTCTGGCGGTTGGAAAGGCGGTTCAGATCCACTAAGAGGACCGGATGCCGGATCCGTTGGGAGCTGCTGGGGAGGTGCAGTCCGGGCTGGTGGTTGTGGGGGGCGTCCAGGGTATGGGTGGCTTCGAGCCGCCAGCGTTGCACCGAAAAGTGGATCCGGTAGTGGACCGAGTCCCGGCCGAAGATCCGGTTCAGCTCCTGGGCCCACATGATATCGGCGTGCTGGTCGTGGTAGTCCTGCACGTAGGCTCCGTGCCCGGTGGAGAATCCCCAGCGCAGGTGTCGGTAGGCGAACTGAGCCTGGAAGATCAACAAGACCGCGGCCGTGGCCATGGCGACGGGGCGCAGGACGGGCTTCAGCCCTTTCCAGGCTTCGCCCAGGGCGATGGCTCCCCCGATGGCGAAGGCGGGTCCCAGGTAATAGGTCCAGTAAGAGTGAATCCGGCCGGCCTGCTGGAACACCGCCGAGTGGATTAGCTGGGTGATGAAGAAGAGGGCCGGGACCAGATCGATCAGCCCGAGCTTGCGCCGGATGGCCCGCTCGATGGTGTACAGGCCCCAGGCCCCCAGCAGCCCGATTGGAATCACGCCGCGCAGATCCAGCGCCCGTTCGAACAGCACCGGCAGGTAGCCCCCCTGGGATTCCGAGCGCCAGTTGAAGACACCCCACATGTGCCCCAGACCGCCGCGCATGAGTTGGATCCACAGAAAGAACCCGAAGAAGTTTAAAAGGACCACCGCGGAGAACACCGCCGTCCAGGTGTACTCCCGGCGCCAGCGGAGCCAGCCCGGGTGCCGGCGGATGCCGGTGGCCAGCGCGTGCAGGGCGACCACGAAGGCCAGGTAGTAAGCCGGCCAGTCGAACTGGGCGGCGAAGGTGATGGAGACCAGGGCCAGGACGGTGTGGCGCCGCATGCCGGTCTGGTGCCAGCGGCAATACCCGTAGAGAAAACAGAGGCACCAGAAGATGGCGCCCTGCTCATGGTTTATCATGTTGGCGAAGATCAGGTTCAAGGGCGTCAGGGTGTAGATGCACGCCGAAATAAGGGCGGCGGCCTTGCCGGCCAGCCGGAGCACTAAGAAGAACAGGACCAGGAGCGACAGGAAGCTGTATAGAGCCGGGATCATCCGGTTGACACACTCGGAGTAGCCGAAAATCTCCTGGAAGGCCATCAGGTGCAGGTGCAGCATCATGGGGTGATCGGTGTACCAGTGATTGGGTTCCGGCGGGGTCAGCCCGGCGTAGTAGGGGGTCTGGGGCAGGAGATCGAAGCGGAGCGAGTTGCGCGCCGCCTGGGAAAAAGCCGCCCCGTTGAACCCGTTGTGGCCCCACTGCCAGTAGTTGGCCACCCCGTGGAAACAGCCCAGAAAGAACAACAGAAAAACCAGCGCCACCGCGCCCCAGTAAATCCGCGCCCGCCAGGTTTTGGTGTTTACCCGCACGGTTGGTATGATAGGCAGGCGTCCGCAGGATCGCAAAGCTTTTGGTTTTCCTTCAAAATCTGCTATGGTTCGGCTCGAAATGGCTCGGGTTTACACCCCAATCATCGTTGCGCTGGCGCTTGCCGGGGCAGCCTGCCAGGAGCGTCTCGCTCCGTCGCCCAGGACGCCGAACGTCATCCTGATCAGTGTGGACACCCTGCGCCGCGACCACCTGCCTGTGTATGGGTACAAGCACAACACGGCGCCAAGCCTGACCGAATTAGCGAAAAGCTCGGTCGTCTTCGAGAACGCCATAGCCGCTTCAACCAACACCACGCCATCACATGCCTCCATGCTGACCGGCCTGTACCCGGCCTTCCACGGGGCGGTCCACAACCTGTATAAGATAAAGGACAGCGCGACCACCCTGGCGGAGATCCTGAAAGAAAAGGGATACCATTGCCTGGGCTTCGTCAGCGGCGGCACGCTGAAGCACGAGAAGACCGGCCTGGGGCGCGGATTCGACTTCTACGACGACGGAAAGCCCCAAGAGGGGGACCAGCCGGCGGAGGTCACCTTCAAGGTTGCCTCCCGCTGGCTCGACCGCGCGCCCGGAGACCGGCCGCTCTTCCTTTTCTTTCACCTGTTCGATCCCCACTACCACTACCGCGCGCCCGCCAAGTACGCTCACCGGTTCCTGCCGTCGGGGCAGAAGGGGTACAAGTATCCGGTCATGGCCGATCTGGGCCGACTGCGCGGGAAGGGGCCCCGGCCCGGCGAAGCCGAGGAGTACACCAGCCGCTACGACAGCGAGATTGCCTATGCCGATCACTACGTGGGCGAGCTTTTCAAGAAGCTCAAGGCGATGGGCCGGTATGACCACAGCTTGATCCTGTTCACCTCGGACCACGGCGAGACCCTCTCCGAGCGCCGCTGGATGCTCGATCACGGCGGGCGGGTCTACGATGAGCAGATTCGCATCCCCCTGGTGGTGCGTTTCCCCCGGGGCCAGTGGGGGAGAAAGCGCCTGACCGCGGACGCGCACCACGTGGACTTCGTGCCCACCATCCTCGATTTTCTCGGTGTTCGCGCGCCTGGGCATTTGCAGGGCCGGTCGTTATTGGGCGTGGTGCGCGGCGGGGAAGAGCCCAAAAAGCGCGCCATGATCTCCCTGGCGCGTCCCGAGCCGGGGCGGGTGGACGGTTTGCCCCGGGCCATCGTCCGGCGGGGGTTGATCAAGTCCGTGCGGTTGTCGCCCAACAAGCTGATCGTCTATCCGGCCGAGGGCGGCTCTGTCTTCGAGCTGTTCGATCTCTCGAAAGATCCGTTGGAGAAACACAACCTGGCGGCGGACAAGCCGGAGGTGGTGCAAAAGCTGCAGGGCCAGGTCGTCTTGAACCAGCCCGGCGCCGGGGAAAAGCAGGAGCTGACCGAGGCAGACCGGGAGCTTCTACGCTCCCTCGGGTACACGGAGTAGCGCATCGATGGGATTTCCCGGACGGCAAGCCTACCGGTTGTTTCCCCTGGCGTTGATCCTGGGTGTTTCTCTCTTCTCCGCCGGGTTCTGGATCGTCGACCCGCTGCTCTACCCTGTTGTCTCGGACTACCAGGCGGCGGAGCAGGTCGTGCGGAAGCAGTGGGCGCCGGGCGACGTTTTGGTGGTGAAGCCGTGGTGGGCGGCGCGCATCCGCGAGTACCTGGGAGATCTGCCGGTCCTGCAGGTGGACGAAATCGAGTCCGAGGACTTCTCCCGGTACCAAAGAGTGTGGGTGGTCACTCTTCCCGGGCACCGGGATCTGGGGGGCCGCTTCGCCGACGGGACCTATGTGCGGGAGTTGGAGCGGGCGATCGGCGGCCTGGAGCTCTGGCGCTTTAGGCTGCCCGCCCCGGCTCGGGTCCGGTACGACTTCCGCGAGCAGTTGCATACCGCCCTGGTGCGGTTGTATGTGGGCGGGACCCAAAAACCCTGCACCAAGTGGATCGAGGATCGCTGGCACTGCAGCCCGCGGGACTGGGAGTATGTCGGTCGGGTGGTCTTGGACCTGGGCCGGGATCCCCGGGAGGTGATCTGGGCCCATCCGCTGATCACCGGCCCTTTGGAGATCGGCTTCAACGGGGTTCCCGGCGGCAAGACCCTGCGGGTACACACCGGCCTGACGCCTAACGCGGCCCGTGCTCCGGAGGATACTCCGGTCACTCTGACGGTGTCCGTCGGCGGGCGTGAGCTCGGCCGGGTGGTCCAGCCGGACGAAACCGGCTACTTTCTCTACGAGTGGGACATCAGCCACCTGGGCGCCGGCCCCCACAGCGTCACCTTCCGGGTGAGCTGCCCCCGCCCGCACCTGCGGATCTTCTGCTTTGACGGGGAGATCCGCCGATGAAGTTCATCCGATCCCACGCGAACGGATTCATCGCCTTGGGCCTGTTCGTGGTGACTTTCTTTGCCTTGTTTCTCAACGGTCCCAGCGTGGGTTTCACCCGGGACGAGGGGTACTACTTCTCCGCGTCCGAGCACTACTCCGGCTGGTTCCGCCAGGTGGGAAAATCGCCCGCGCAGGCTTTCAGCGAGCCCGGCATCCGCCGGTACTTCGAGGTAAACCGGGAGCACCCGGTCCTGGTCAAGAACCTGATGGCGCTCTGCCACCTGACCTTCCACCCCGAACCGGCCCGCGTAAACGCCAAGGACCAGACCCACAAGATCGGTTCCTATGCGCGGGTCATGCGCTTGCCCGTCCACCTGATCGCGGCTTTGGGTGTGGCGCTCTTGTTTTTGTTCGGCTGTTCGATCGCGTCGCGGCGGGTGGGCTTGTTCGCAGCATTAAGTTTCATTCTGGCCGGGCGGCACTTCTACCACGCTCACCTGGCTTGCTTCGACATGCCGGTGACGGTCTGCTGGCTGGCCACGGTGATGGCTTATCGCAAGGCCCAGAGCTCCTTTGCCTGGGGGATCGTAACCGGCGTGGCGTGGGGCGTCGCCATCGCGGTGAAGCACAACGCGTTCTTTTTGCCGGTGCTGTTCGGGCTGCACTGGCTCATCACCTTGGGGCGGCGGTTCTCCTTCTCCCGGAAGGGGATCAAGATACCCCGCATCCCGACGGCTTTCTTCGGCATGCTGATCCTGGGACCGGCCATCTTCATCGGCCACTGGCCGTTTCTGTGGCACAACACCTTCGAGCGCATCGGCTGGTATTTCAACTTCCACCTGCGCCACGTTCACTACCCCTGGGAGTACTTCGGTACCCTGCTAACCGAGGCCCCCTTTCCCTGGCTATACCCCTTCGCCATCACCGCCCTGACCCTCCCGTTGCCCACGCTGCTTTTGGGAGCCACGGGCTTTTTCGGCGTTCTGGGCGAGCGCCTGGGGCACCCGCTGCGGACCTGCCTGCGCCGGCTCGGCCGCCTTCTGGGATGGCGCACCGGCCCCGGGTCGGAGACCGGGGGCCGGCCCTGGCTGGATTCTTCCGATGGGTGGCTCATCTGGCTCAATGCGTTCATCCCAATTTTCGTGGTGGCCATTCCCTCGGTGCCCATCTTCGGCGGGATGAAGCACTGGCTCAACGCCATGCCCTTCGTTTGCCTACTGGCCGCCCTGGCCCTGGATCGCTTTGTCGCCATGCTTCCCGATCTGGGCGTCCGCATTCTCCGGCCGGTGTACATCTACGCAGCCACGGCCGCGCTGGCGTTGCTGCCCTCGCTGCTGGGCCTGATCCATATCGGCCCCTACGGCTCGTCCTTCTATAACGAGTTGGCCGGTGGCGTGCCCGGGGCGGCCGACCTGGGCATGCAGCGGCAGTACTGGTCCAACAACACAACCGGCGTGCTTCCCTGGATTAACCGAAACGTTCCCGCGGGAAAACGCCTCTATCTCCACGAGGTAAACGGCGAGTGCTTCCGCGCTTATCAGCGCGACGGCTACTTGCGCAGCGATATTAAAATGTCCTGGCTGCCGGAGCATGCCGACTTCACCGCCTACCAGTACCACCGGGAGTTTTCCAACATCGAGTACCGCCTCTGGCAGGAAAACCGCTCGAAAAAGATCGAGCACGGCCTCTACATCGACGAGGTTCCCATAGTCTTGGTCTATGATTCAACTCGGCACCGGCCGAATCCGTAACCCCTTTTCATCTCTTGCAATTCTCATTTAGCTGCGTTACCTAATTGCCCATGGCACGGATGATACTAGGCACTTGAGATGCCGAAACTTATCTATCTTGAGTCAAGTTTCATCGAAGTCTCCAGACGTCCGCGAATCGGCCTGGTGCCCGTGGCGCTGGCATCGCTCCTGGTGGCGCTGGTTGGGGGTTGTGTGGAGGAAAATCACCGGCCCACGGCCCAGGATCTGCAGGTCATTCAGAAGAACATCCTTCGCGAGGAGCCTCTGATTGAATTCCGGGTCAACGCCAGCCTGGAGGGCAAGGTCACCTACCTGGGGCTGGACGTGGACCCGGAGGTGATCACGCCGGGCAAGCCGTTCAAGCTGACCCACTACTGGAAGGTCATCGAGCCGGTGACCGACTGGAGGATCTTCGTCCACCTCAACGACCCCGAGCAGGCGCGCTTCATAAACACCGATCACACGCCCATCGGGGGGCGTTACCCGGTCAGTCACTGGAAGCGGGGCGAGATCATAAGAGACGAGCACACGGTCAACTTGCCCAAGGACTGGCGGTTTTCTCAGGTGGTGGTCTACACCGGATTGTTCAGGGGTGAAATGCGCATGAAGATCCATGGGCCCCAGGACAAGGAGGACCGCATCATCGCCGCCACCCTTCCGGTGAAGAAGTCCGGTTCCCAACCCCAGCCCAAACCTAAGCGCCTGGTGGCCCTGAAGGCCAAGAAGCCGGTTTTGGTCGACGGCCGGTTGGACGAAGCCGTCTGGAAGAAGGCGCCGTCCACCGGGTTCTTCCGGGACGCCTACAACGGGTCGGCCCTGCCGTACCAGACCGAGGCCCGGGTGGCCTGGGACCGGCGGCATCTTTACATCGCCTTCGAGTGCCGGGATCCGGACATCTTCAGCGAGTTGAAGGAGCGCGACGCCAAGCTTTGGCTCCAGGATGCCGTGGAGGTCTTTATCGACGCCAACCGGGACGGGGAGGACTACCTGGAGCTTCAGACCAATCCCCAGGGCGCGATCTTCGACAGTTACTTTCCCAGGCACCGGCTGGGCCAGGCCGATTTCAACAGCGGGCTTCGGGTGGCGGTGTCCGTCTTGGGTACCCTCAACAAGCGCGACGATGAGGACCAGCGCTGGATTGTGGAGATGGCCTTGCCCTGGAAGGACGCTCGGGGACGCGGTAAGTACGAGCTTTTGCTGCCGCCCCGGCCCGGCGATTTGTGGCGGGTCAATTTTCTCCGGGTGGATGTTTCCCGGGGCCGGCCGCAGCGCGCCGGCGCCTGGTCTCCGCCCCTGTCGGGTGATTTTCACACCCTGTCCAGCTTCGGTGAGCTGGTTTTCATGAAATAGGATTATTGTATATGGCCGCCAGTGCCGAAACGTCCGTCGGGCTTTCCGTTATCATCCCGGCCTACAACGAAGCAGAGCGCATCGGGGAGTCCCTGGAGCGGGTAAAAGAGTACTGCTCGCGGGTTCATCCCGACCACGAGGTCATCGTCGCCGATGACGGGAGCCGGGACGACACTGCCGGGGTGGTTTTAAAGCACACCAATGGCTGGAAGCAGCTCCAACTCATGAACCTGGAGCACCGCGGCAAGGGCCACGCCACGCGAATGGGCGTGCTGGCTTCCAAGGGAGAATGGATCCTCTGCACGGATGCCGATCTGTCCACGCCGATCGAGCAGGTGGAAAGCATGCTTGAGGTGGGCGAGCGGCATCCGATCGTTATCGGCTCCCGCTCCGTTTCCGGCGCCTCGGTAACCCATCCGCCGCCGTTTTACCGCAAGGTCATGGGCCGGGTGTTCAACGGAATCGTAAAGGTCCTGGCGGTTCGCGGCTACGCCGACACCCAATGCGGCTTCAAGCTGTTTAGGCGGGACGCGGCCCGGGACATCTTCAGCCGGATCACCCTGGACGGCTTCGCCTTCGACGTCGAGACGCTCTACCTGGCCGGGCGGCTGGGCTACTCGGTGGCCGAGGTGCCGGTGTCCTGGCGCAACGACGAGCGCACCAAGGTGAAGCTGTATTACGATCCGCCCAGGATGTTTTTAGACGTATTGAAGATCCGCTGGCGCCACGGTCGCGGGAGATAACCGTTGGGCCGCGCTCCCGGTCGAAACTACTGGATCGCCCTGGTCGTCTTGTTCGCCCTGGGGTTGGTGTTTAGGCTGGTGTTCATCCACCACTGCCGCTTCGCCGGCGACGAGGCCCGCTTCTACGGGGAGGCTCGCTCGGTGCTTACCGAGGGCGTCTTCCCGGCCCTGGGTACCTCGGTGACCGGGGGCGCGGCTCGCCTGCCCGGGGGTACCTTTACCCTGCTGATGGTCCCGGCCTTCCTGTTTTCCAAGTCGCCGCTGGCCGGAAACGTCGTGGTGATGTTGCTGAGCCTGTTGGCGTACTGGTTGCTGGTCTCGGTGGTTCGCCGCTGGATGGGCGCTCGCGTCTCCCTGGCGTTTGCGGTCCTGATCTTGTTCAGTCCCTGGAGCTACTTTTACTCCGACCGTATCTGGAACCCCAACGTCCTGATCCTCTTTTGCGCCGGCCTCTTGTGGGCCGCCACCCGGGTCATCGATCGCCCGCGCAGCCGGCAGGTGTTCTGGATCCCGCTTCTGGTGATAGTGGTTCCCCAGATCCATCTTTCCGGCGTGCTGCTCTTGCTTTTCGCCATCCTGTTCTGGGCGGCCTATCGCCCGAAGATTCACAAGTGGGCCGCCGCCGGGGGAATAGCCGCCGGGGTAATGTTTTACGTTCCCTACCTGGTCTCCGAGTTCCAGAGCGGCTTTCGCAATACGAAACTCTTGTTGTCTTTGCCCGCGGACCCGGCCTTCTCGGCCGTGGATTTTTACCGGGGCCCGTTGAACCTGGTGGTGTTCGCCTCCGGGGAAATGGGCTACCTGCTTCGCAAGGGTTTCTGGTTTCCTTACAACGAGCTTGGGTTCTACTTCCGGCAGGACGGCCTGACCGTGACTCACCGTTTCTTCGGAGGTGGCTTCGGCGCCGGACTGCTGGTAGCTTTTGCCCTGGCCAGCCTGGCCCTGGCCTTCGCCGCCCTGGTGTTCTGGATAATCGATCTGGCTCGCTCGCGCCGCGAAGCCTGGAAGTTCTTGAAAAAAAACCCGCTGGTCCTGGGCTTCGCCCTGGCCTTGCTCCTGACCCCCCTGCTCCTGCTCCTGGGCCGCAAGTCCTACCACCCGCACTACATCTACCTGTTCTACCCCCTGGCCTTCGTTCCTCTCCTGGCCCTGTTTTCCAAGCTCGACCGTGGCCGCCGCTTCGTGGCCGTGCTCGTCTGGGTGGGTATCGCCGCCGTCTCCCAGACCGTCATGTCCGCGCACGTATACCAGGTAAGCGAAAGACCCATCAGCTTTCCCCAGCAGCGGGCGGTAATGGACTTCATCTACAAAACCGCCGGCTCGCGGCACTTCGCCATCGACTTCCGCCTTACCCGCTCTCGTTTCGACACCAACCCGTTCCAGGTCCTGGCCCGCCACTACTACCAGAAACCCTTCCGCGAAAACCACCGCGCCGGGTTACGCTACACTCTGTTCGATCGTCAGGAGGGCCGCTGGTTCCTCGACGGCGACCAACCGACCATCCGCGGTCGCCCGGTAATCGATCGCCTGGATCTGGACGCTGCCGTGGTGGTTAGGAGTGGAACCTGAGATGGACGCCGACAAGAAGCAACCGTGGTTCGACCGGGCCGCCTGGCTTCTGATCGTCTTTTGTTGGTTGTACCTGTTCACCTACAGCCGCTCGCTCAACAACCCCAACGAGCGCACCCGGGTAATGCAGACCCGCGCGATAGTCGAGCAGGGTCGCCTGAGCATCGGCGAGACCTTCCGAGACGAGTCCGGTCGGCTGAAAGTCCGCGATCTCTACGGCCACATTCACGCCGGCCGGTTCGTAAACGACCTCTCCCTGGTCTGCCGCAATCCCCGGGAAGTCCCTCCCGATTGCGAGGGCCCGATCTACCCCGCCAAGGCCCCCGGCGCGTCTCTTTTGGGCGTTCCCGCCCTTTTCGTGGCCAACCTCCTGGGCGCAATTCCCGAAGGCCTCGCCGGCGAGATCCAGGCCACCTGGGTAACCCGTTATTTCGGCGTGGCGATATTGATGTTCCTCTGCCTCTTTGCCTTCGCCCGTCTGCTGTTATTAATCGGCCTGAGTCGTCCTCAGACTCGCGCAATTCTACTGACCACCGCCCTGGGCACCACCGTGTTCCCCTACGGCATAATGTTCGTAGGCCACGCCTTGTCGGGTGGTGCCTTGGTAGTAGGCCTCTGGCTGTTGATAAAATCCCGGAAGGAACCCCGCCTGGGTTTCCTCTGGGCGCTGTTATCCGGTCTGGTCACCGCCTCCGCGGTATTCTTGGAATATCACAGTGTAATCGCGGTAATCTGCATCGCCGCCTGGACCGTATCAATGAAGGACCGCTGGAAAGTCCTCCCCGCCTTTGCCGCCGGCGCTTTGCTGATGGCCGCCGGCTACCTGGTTCTGCATCAGGTAATGTTCCACTCCCCGTTCTTGACCGGCCACTCTTGCCTGATGTCCGCTCACAATCGTTTCTCGCAGGCCTCCGGTTACCTGGGCCTCTCCAGCCCGCACGTAGGCTCGCTTGTCGATCACCTCTTCGATCCCTACATGGGCCTTCTCCCCCTGATGCCCTGGCTGCTGGTTGGCGGGGGCTTGGGCATATACCTCCTGCTCAAGAAGCCAATCGGCGATCTCCCCCAGGGCGCCGCCCGCACCATAGCCGCCATCTTCATAGTCTACCTGCTGTTCGTAGTATGTCTGGACAAATGGCGCATGATGAACGGCTGGTCCATCGGCCCCCGTTACCTGGTCCCCGCCATCCTTCCCCTGTCCCTGGCCGCGGCGGCGGGCTTTTCGAAGATCAACGAATGGAACCAATGGGCCGCCCACGTCCTCCTGGGCCTCATGGCCGCCTCGGTAATAATCATCGCATCCCTGACCGCCGTTTCCCCCCAACCCCCCGATGCACTAAGAGGTCCCTTCGGCGAACTGGCCGTCCCGCTCTTGTTTGAGGGCCACGGTGTCCGTAACCTGGGCCGGGCACTCGGTCTGGGGTCCTTCAGCCTGCTGCCCTTCTTCCTGGCCATATTCGGAGCCGCAACCTGGATTTTGCTTTCTCCGAAACGCAAGCTTGCATATACTGCGGTAGCCATCGCCGTAGCCATCGTCTGGCTGGTGACCCTGGCCCTCATCCGCCCCACCAAGCCCCAGGATCGCGCCCACTGGCAGGAATTCTCGCGGCGGCAACGGGTGGAGACCCCCAAGTAGAGACGCCTCCTCGGTCTGGTTACGGCTGAGGTGGCGTGCTCTGGCCTTCCGGATTATCCCCCCAGCATTCGACCGTGCCGTCGGTCTTCACGCCACAGGAGTGAAACCACCCGGTGTTTACTGAGCTGAAGGTGCCTCCGGGCGGCGTGCTCTGGCCATCTCCATTATCACCCCAGCATTCGACCGTGTCGTCGGTCTTCATGCCACAGGTGTGCCCCCCTCCGGCGCTCACGGAACCGAAGGCACCTCCGGGCGGCGTGCTCTGGCCATTCTGGTTATCCCCCCAGCATTCGACCGTGCCGTCGGTCTTCACGCCACAGGTGTGGGAATACCCGGTGGCGCTTACTGAGCTGAAGGCGCCTCCGGGCGGCGTGCTCTGACCCTTATCATCAATCCCCCAGCATTCGACCGTGTCGTCGGTCTTCACGCCGCAGGTGTGGTAATACCCGGCGCTTACAGAACTGAAGGTGCCTCCGGGCGGTGTGCTCTGGCCATCTCCATTTCTCCCCCAGCATTCGACCGTGCCGTCGGTCTTCACGCCGCAGGTGTGATACCCCCCGGCGCTCACGGAACCGAAGGCGCCTCCGGGCGGCGTGCTCTGGCCATGCTCATCTTTCCCCCAGCATTCGACCGTGTCGTCGGTTTTCACACCACAGGTGTGAAACCACCCGGTGCTTACCGAGCTGAAGGCGTCTCCGGGCGGCGTGCTCTGGCCATCGTCATCAAGCCCCCAGCATTCGACCGTGCCGTCGGTCCTCACGCCGCAGGTGTGAGCCCCCCCGGCGCTTACCGTCGACCAAGGCAATGCGCAACCGCTCGTATCGAATTTGCATTCAACGGTGCATCCGAGAGTGCCTCCTATGAAGCCTTCCGTAACACAGGTGCTTGTTCCGACGTCGTCGCCTTCGCACTCCTCTTTAGGGTCGCGGATGCCATTGCCGCAATTGTGGCATTGGGAGGTGTCCAGCGTGCATACATCGGTACAACCGAGAGTGCCTCCGATGAAGTCTTCCGTAACACAGGTGTTTGTTCCGACGTCGTCGCCGTCGCACTCCTCGCCGGGATCGATTTGGCCGTTGTTGCACAGATCGGTCTTCACGCAGGTGCCCCCACTGCAAGTCCAGCCCGCTTCGCACGTTCCGCAGTTGTTGTTTTCCCCGCAGCCGTCCGACCCGCATGTCTTGCCCACGCAGGACGGCTCGCATTCCTCGCCGTCGTTGGAACATCCGCCGATCAGCCCGGTTACCAGACCCACGATGACCATCGTCGTTCGCACGCAGTCGCTCATTTTTTCCTCCTTGTTTTTTGTGTCGATTCACCACATCGATTTGGGTAATATGCTATGGGTAACATGCCACATGCAAGCAACGACAAGGTGACACTGAGGGATAGGGTAAAACACCGCACACTTCTTTGACAAGGATTAAAATCCCGCATCTGCTGGTGAAGGAGGACACTGAGGGGCCTGAACGGATACAAGTGGGCACTTACAAGACGGCGCCGGGTGCGGGGGACCGGTTCGATTGGGTGGGCGGGGGTGAGCCTTGGGCAGCGCTAGCGGGCCTGGTCGTCGGTCAGGTTGAACAGGGGCACCGGGTCGATGCGTACGGCATTGTCGTTCCAGCGGCATACCTGGACCTCGTCTTTGCGGACATAGAGAAAGGTCAGGCGTCGGGCGTCGGGGACCAGGCGGTTCCAGGGATTGTCCACCGACACCCAGGTGCCGCTGTTTACGTAGGTGGCCCGGCCGTCGGCGATCTTGCGGATGTCCACCACGTGGGTGTGCCCCATTAGCACCAGCTTGACTCCGGTATGACGGGCGATTTGGTCGGCGCGCTGAGCGCAGGTCTCCATGGTTACGTCGGTTTGGCGGCGCAGCCGCCGGGCCAGGTGGTTTCCGATCCACAAGAGCCCCACCAGAGTGACCAGGGTGAAGAACAGCAGAAAAAAGGCTCGGGCGAAGACGCTCTCGACCAGCCACTCGTCCTGGATGACGTTGAAGATCAGGATCCAGGCGTACAGGACCACGAAGGCCACCCCGCCGGTCCACAGGACTCTTTTCATGACCGGGTTGATCATCCCCTTGGCCAGGGCCAGCTTGGAGGCCGCCAGCGGGTGGACCTTGAGCTTGTTGACGAAGCGGTAGAGATCCCCGGGCTCGGTGGAGTTTTCCAGCTTGGTGAAATCGGCCTCTTGCTGGGCGTTGCCCCGGGAGGTGGGCCGGGAACTGCCCCGGGGAGCCTGGGGCCGCAGCGCCGCCATGAAGAAGGGATAGTGGTCTCGTGCCACGCGCAGCAGGTCCAGCAGGTTGTAGCGGCGGATGAACTCCAGGTACTGCTCGAAGGAGATGACCTTGGGGGTGTAGGGGTTCAGGTGGTGGATGCGGTTGTAGTAGTAGCGCACGAACATGGAGCCCAGGGGGTAGTCGAGCAGGGGCTCCCGGTTCTCCCACTTCCGCTCGGGGACCAGGGGCCGCAAGGGGTAGCGGATGCTGTTGGAGGCCTCGTATTGGTTACCGTGCTCGATGTACAGGCGCCCCGGCTCCAAGTAGAACCACTGGTGAAAGCGCACCCGGTTTTGGGCTTCGTCCGGGGAGGGCCCTCCATCGAAGCGGGTCAGGTGCTCCAAAAACCGCGTGCGGACGTCCTGGAAGAACAACTCGACGTCGTGGTTGCCGCGCAGGATCTCCAGGCGGTGCCCGGAGGCGATGAACCGCGCCACCGCTTGGAAAAACGGCCGGTGGCCGGCGATGATGGTGTCGAGCTTGTAGACCGACTTGGACGGTGAGGGGTTGAGCCCGAACTTTCTCTCGGTGTCCGAGACCACAAAGCCCAGATTCCGACAAGTGTCCGCGCCGGGGACGGATGTCACGCTGAGAAAATCGAAGCTGTCCCCGTTGAACACCAGGGCTAGCCGGGAGGGATCGTCGCCGTAGCGTTTCTGCAGCAGGTCGATTAGCCGGGCGAAGGCCTCGTCGTGGAAGAAATCCTCCATGGGCGAGAACCGCCCCAGGCGTTGGTGGTATCCCTCCCCCAGGTGGAGGTCGGAGAAAACGACCAGGTCGGCTGGCGGTTTGCCGGTCATGGGCGCATGTCGATGATGGTATAGGGAGAGTCTTCGTGCCGGTGCAGTCCGGCCTGGTCACCGCCGGAGGACAGCGCCAGGGGGACGGTGACCGCGGTGACTATCATCGCGCCGGCGATGGTCCAGACCCACCACTGTTTGTACAGGTCCGCGTACCAGGGGGGCGTGGCGGCGATGGTCCCGGTCTCGGCCAGCTCGCGGGCCAGGGCGTCATCTTCCTTCTTCTTCTCCTCTTGGGCCTTGACGATGGCCAGGACTTCCGGAGACAGGTCCTTGAAGGGGGTGAGGTTGCCCTCCACGAACAGTTTCTCGCCGGCCTTGACGTTGATGTCGGCCGCGTGGTCGTTGAACCCCTCCTTGACGATCAGGATCTTGTGGTCTCCCACCATCACGTCGCGGACCAATGGCGTGTGGCCGAGCATTTGGTTGTCGACGTATACCTCTGCCCCATCCACGTTGGCGGAGAACCGTACCAGGCCGGAGAAGGGCAGCAGCTCCACCATCATCTCGATATTCTTTCGGGCCTTGACGGTGAAATCTAGCTCCAGGGTGCTGTGGCCGGCTTTGGTGGCCTTGATCTTGTGCTTGCCCGGTCTCAGGGGGATGGGCTTTTCAATGGGCGTCTTGCCCACCAGCTTTCCGTCGATGTACACCTTGGCCCCGTCGGTCATGGAATCGATGACCAATTGCCCCTCCCGGCCGCGCGCCGCGGCGTCGACCGGCAAGAACATAATAAGCACTGCCAACGCTGCTGTACTACTAACCGCCAAAATTCGCGCGCCCCGCGCAAATTCCGAGAGTACTGCGCGGGTCATTGGGTTGCGGCGGCGTTGTTTGCCGTGCCCTTGGGTGCGGAGCCGCGCTGTGATCCATCGGCACATGTACTTCCCAGTATACGTCAATCGGAGGTGTCGATAAAGTGTTTGAGGGTTTCTGCGTACTCCCGCTCGGAGATGATCCGCTTCTTCATCATTAGGTGAAGCAGGGAACGGATCTTGAACTCCAAAGCGAGCAGGTACTCGGCGAACTCCTTCCTAGACACCCGTTTCTTGGTCCGGATCTTTTTCAGCTCTTCGAAGAACTGCGCGATGCTGACGTCCCAGTTGGCGTCCAAGGTCTTAACCTTGGGGTGGGCCCGCTTGTGGGTCGTGCGCAGCTTTTCGGCTTCGGTGAAGGTCTTGCTCTTCTCCGCGTTGTGGTAGTGGTTGCGGATGGCTCGCTGGATGGCCGATAGGCTGGCCAGCACCGGCTTGATGGGGCAGCCGGCCACGTTCTGCATTCGTTTGATCACCGGCCGGTTCAGTGGATCGGACATGGCGATGATCAACTGCCGGTTGGCTCCCTTGCCCTCCAGGCGCAGGGGGATCAGATCGAACCGCTCGGCCAGTTGGGCGGGAATTCGTTGCAGGGCCGACTTGCGAGGAGGGGTGCCGACCAGGTCCACCACCGGCAGGTGTAGGGCCTTTCCCAGCGCCTCGGTTAGTTGCCATTCGGCGATGACTCGCAATGCCACCAGGGCGGTTCCCAGGCGGTACCCGGACTTTTCCTTGTATTCGAGCGCCTGCTCCAGGTCGTGCTCGTCGATGAGACCTTCCTCGATCAGGATTTCTCCGAGTTTCTTCTTGGCCACGGACACCAGGGTATGACTGCCGTAATTGGGTGTCAAGCCGCAGGCGGGTTTCTTGACTGCCTTGTCCTACATGTGGCACTGTGTGGGTGTAAGTCCTACCAAACAGGGAGGTACTGGTGACCACATCGGACGACCGGAGACAAGTCAAGAGATTCGATAAGGTATTTACCGTATATATCTCGGGGGCATGGGGCGCGGCCTTCGGGATCGCCCGCAACATCTCCGAAGGGGGCATGTTCATCGAGACCTGTGATCCCTATCCCTTGGGCAGTCGTATGCAGGTAACCTTTGCTCCGCCGAGCGGGGACACCGAGATGACCGCGGTTGGCGAAGTGACTCACCTGTGTTTCTTGAACCGCACGGCCGCGGGGGGGCCGCGGGAGATCATTGTGGGCATGGGCGTTCGTTTTCTAAACTTCCTGGAGAAGGAAGAAACCCAGTATGTCCCGGCTACGCTGGTCATGCAGTAAATCCCCATGAGCCACGGTCGATCGGGACTGGCCGAAATTGACTGGGGTATTAAGTTGTTGCCCCGACCTCTTGCTAGACCCTCGCCGAAAAGGTGCCAGCGCAGACTTGGACCGAGGGCCGGCGGCCCCCGCTTGGGGCACTGGCGAGCTGAGACGGGTGTCGGCGGGGAACGAGTCCCTGAACCGGTGGGCCAGTGTTTGCAAG
>JAUXGL010000275.1 GCA_030622135.1 Deltaproteobacteria bacterium | reverse complement strand
TCAAGACGACCTGGCTTTCGTGCGCGCCCTCCAGCGGCTCCATGTGCTGGCGGTGCCCGGCTCCGGCTTCGGCCGCGGCGGCCACATCCGCCTGTGCTTCTGCGTAACCCAGAAAGAAATCGAGGGATCGTTTCCGGCCTTCAGGCAAGCCATGGAGGAATTTCGGTAGGGGCGCCATTCATGGCGCCCACGCACCGGGCGCGCCCCTCGGGCTGCTTCGCTGTAAATCGCGCCCCTACTCCATTATCAGGGAAGGATCCTGTTTGATCTCTTCGCTCTTGTCTTCCTCGATCCGGGAGAGATCCGAGATGGCCGGGGGCTCCTTCTCCTTCTTCTTCCAGTCCAGTCCGCCCGGACACGTGACGATGATGGATTTATGAACCGCGTACTTGACTCCCTCACGGGCGATGACGGTGATAACGTTGGGCCCCGGATCCAGCCGGACAGGGACCTCCAGGGTCAGGGACCGGGGGTTGCTCGCGGAGACACCCGACTGGAGAAACACCTTGTCGTCCCCCACCCAGACCGCTACGTCGCGCAGGTTCCGATCCGAGTCCTCCACCTTTCCCTTCAACGTGATGGTGGATCCCGGCTGCGGGGACCTTTGGTCCGTGGACCTTTGGTCCACGTAACCGGGAACCGGATCCAGCAGAATCTTGGGCGGGGTGATCTGCTGAAACGGAATCAGAGATTTTCCCTTCAGCGGCTTCGCCCTTCGGGCGGAGACCCTGCGAACCGACTCCTTGTGGATCCATCCGGCGGGCGCCTTCGCGCCCACGATGCGATACCATTTTCCCCGGATCCGGTCGGCCAACAGAACCATCCCCTTCTTGGCGAAACCGATCATGGGAACGCCGGTGTCGCCCCCGCCACGGATCTCGGCGCGGCGCCGCTTTACCTCCAGACCGGTCCTGATCTTCCTGGGTGACGGCCCCGCAGGCCGGTAGACCGGAAGCTGGAGCTTGGCCACCTGGGTAGTCCCCAGGTCGGCGTCCCAGATGCTCAGCTCCACCGGCAGCGTCTCTAGTTGGGTGTCCGCGCGCACGCGGAAAACAAATGACTTGTTCTTCGACTGCCCCACCGGGATTTCTCCGTACTCCACCCGTCCCCGACCAGCCTCTAAGAACAAGTCCTTGCCCGCGTCGTTTTTCAGCAACGCCTTGGCACGGTAGGCCTTGCCATTGCCCTGGTTGTATACCCGAACATCCAGCTCGATCTTCTCGCCGGGCTGAATGAGCCCGTCCCCGTTGCCTTCCTGGTCCCGCACCCGCCAACTAAAGCCGAAGGCCGGCCGCGGCAACTCCCGAGTGGAAATGGTGGTCTCGAACCGGGCGGGCGGCTTTCCCTGTTCACAAAAGAAATTGAAACGCAGATCGTCGATCCGGTTCACGGACAGGCGGGAAATCTTGATGGGCATTTCCCAGGTCTTGGTATCCCCTGGATTCACCCGGCCGAAAAGGAACTCGCGCTTGTCGTAAAGCTGGTACTTGCTCTCGGACACCGCCCGGAGTTGGAAGAACGGCTGGCCCCCCGTGTTGCGCACGGACAGCCGCATGCGCACCTTCTTGTCGGCCAGGGCCCGGCCCTGGGCATCCACTCCCTCTCCCTCCAGCTTGAACTCCACCTGGCCCTGCGCCCCCTGGCTGGAACCGACCGACCAGTCGATGCCCAGCTCGCGCATCTTGCCGATTATTTTCCGCTGCTCTCTTTTCTGTACTTCGCGCAGGAAGGCCTGGCCCTCGTCCAGCATGGCCGAGCCCTTCGGGTCGTCGATTTTAAGCAGATACTCCTTGGCCAGCAAGATCTCGAAGTCTTCCTTGAACTCCGGCTCTTTCAGGGGCGGCTCTTCTTCCTCCCCCGGCGGGTCATCCTTTTCGTACACGTAGCGAACCACCTCGGTGGGTTTGAGCTTGACCGTCGAGTGTTTCTTGAGATGAGCCGGTATGTCCTCCTCGCGGAAGCTGTCGCGCTGCGCAAAAGCCTGCACGCCTTCTTTGTCCAAAACGACCGGAATCAACTGGATGTCCGGAGTCACTCCCACCTCCTGGATGGAGATGTCCCCGGGAATGAGATACTCGGCCACGGTGAGCTTGAGGCAGGCTCCCTGCACGGATCGGGGAACACGCTCGTTGAGGATCTGAACGGTGCCCTTGCCGAAGGTCTGCTCGCCCATGAGAATCGCCCGATCCAGATTCTTTAAAGCACCGGCCAGAATCTCCGAGGCCGAGGCGCTACCGGCGTTGATCAACACCACCAGGGGAATATCCCGCTCCGAACCATCCTCTTTGGCTTTCTGTTCCTCCCGCCTTTTCTGAACCCGCCGCTCCGACGTGCTGTCCTCGCCGTACGCCACGGTGGCCACGATGATGCCGCGATCGAGGAAAAGATCGGCTACCCGCACGGCGGCCTTCATTAGACCGCCGGCGTTGTTGCGCAGATCCAGAATCAGGCCCTCCAGCCCCTTGGCCTTCCTTTTCAGCTCCATCAGATGCCTGAGCAAATCACCGGCCGTGTTTCTGCCGAAGTCCTGGATCTGCAGGTAGCCGATGCGATCCGAGAGCAGCCTGGAGACGACGCTGCGCACCCGGATGGTGTCGCGGGTAACCACGAACTTGTGGGGCTCGCTCCAGCCCCGGCGCATGACCCAGATGGTGACCTTGGTTTGCGGCCGGCCGCGCAACAGGCTCACCGCCTCGTCCAGCGGTATGTTCACCGTGGACACGTCCTCGATGCGGACGATCTGGTCTCCGGACTTCAAGCCCATGCGGGCCGCCGGCGTATCCGGAATCGGCGATATGATCGTCAAAGCGCCCTTACGAATGGTGATGCGAATCCCCAGGCCCCCAAACTCTCCGGTGGTCTTGATCTGCATCTCGCGAAACAGCTCCGCGGGAAGCAGATTGGAGTGGGGATCCAACGTGGTCAACATTCCGTTGACGGCGGCGAATTCGGCATCCTTGGGGTCTGAATCCTGCTCGAGATTCTCGGCGATGAACGCGAACACGGGCTGAAGATTGTAGTTCATCTCCCAAACGGTCTCGGGCAGACCCACCTCGAAGGACCTCCGCTGCGTTCCCACCTGGACGGCGGCCACGCCGTTCTTGAGCTTGATCTCTACCTCCGCCTGCAAGCGCTCGACGTACTCGAGGGCGCTCTTCATCATGGCCGCCGGATACACCCGGCTGGGGTCCACGTAGTCCTGTTTCAACTGAAGCAGCACCCAGCTGAAGGTCTCCATGTTGGCCAGCAGGTAATCGGGCTTCTTCTCCTCCGCCTGAATCGGAGCGGCCAGGC
>JAUXGL010000148.1 GCA_030622135.1 Deltaproteobacteria bacterium | reverse complement strand
GTGGGGGGGTGGGGTCGGGGGGGGGGGGCGGGGCGGGGTGAGCTGGTGGCGGTTGGGGTGTATGCAAGGCCCACCAGGCCAGGACCGCGGCCCAGGCTATTGCAAACAGCGCGGACAAGATCGGAAGCCAGCGGCGTTTTTGTAGTTTCGGGCTTATGGGGACGGCGGCCATTTCGGTGGGTTCGGGGGCCAGTTTGCCGGTGGGGATGGATTCGGGGGTGTGCTGGCGCACGAATTCGGAGAGTTTCTCGGGGCCGCCGGGAGGGACGGCTTTTGTCAGGGCCGCGGACATGGCCGCGGCGGTTTCGAAGCGGTCTCGGGGAGAGACGCGCAGGGCGCGGTCGATGATCGAGCACACCGCCTCGGGCAGATCGGGGAGCAGGCTTTTCGCGGGTGGGTAGTCGGCCTTGCGGAGAGCTTCGAGCGTTTCCGTGGGCGTTTCGCGGAGGGGAAAGGCGCGGGCGCCGGTCAACAGCTCGTAGAGGATCAGACCCAGGGAGTAGAGGTCGCTCTTTTCAGTCAGGGCGGACCCGCGGGCCTGCTCGGGGCTCATATAGGAGTACTTGCCGGTGATCAGGCCCTCGGCGGCCGCCAGGGTTTTGCCCCGCGCCAGGCCGAAGTCGGCCAGCTTGGCCTGGCCGTCTTGGGAGATCAGGATGTTTGGGGGGCTCACGTCGCCGTGGACGATGCCCATCCGGCGACCGTGGAGATCCTTGCGCTCGTGAGCGTGCGAAAGCCCGCGGCATAGCTGGATTACGATCTCGCCGGCCACCTCGGGTGGAAATGGCGCTCTGGACTTCTCGACCAGGCTGGAGAGGTCCGGGCCCTCGACGAGCTCCATGCTGATGAAGGTGTTTCCCTCGATGGTGCCGTGGTCGAAGATCTGGACGATGTTGGGATGGTTCAACATGGCGGCCACCGAGGCCTCGGATTCGAACAGCTCCGCCAAAGTCGGTTTCGAGGCCACCGTCGGCAGCATCATCTTAAGCGCCACGGTCTTCGAAAATCCTCCGCTTCTCTCCAGGACCGCCAGGTAGACCTCGCCCATGCCGCCGTGGGCGATTCGTCTCAAGAGGCGGTAGGGTCCGAAGGAAGTGGCCATGGTAAAATAATATCAATTTAACCAAGTGTTGTCACACCTAGGCGATCATGGTACCGTCCCATCGTACCATGGCGCTCACTTGTCTCAGTTGCCGGCAAACCATCGATCATCCGCTTACTTCGCTGGAGCACGACTGTCCCCGTGGTGGGGGGGAATTGGTGGGGGAGGGGGGATCCTGGCTGGAGTGGAGCGGGCCGGGGGGCGGGGGGATGTTGGCGTTGTCCGGCGACAAGCTGACTTTCGGGCGCCGGTCGCAAAACGACGTGGTTATCAAGGACGAGCGGGTGTCGAAGATCCACGCATCGATTCATCGCGAGGGACGGGATTGGTACATACGCGACTGGTGCTCGGCCAACGGGACGTTCGTCAACGGGGACCGGGTGGCGGAGAGGCGACTCCAGGACGGGGACGTCGTGCGGCTGGGAGCCACCGAGGTGGGGTTTCATTCGGGTGGGATGCCGTCGGGGGCTTCGGGGGTCAGCATCGTGCCCGCCGAGGGCGACGTGCAGGCCAGCCTGCGGTGCCAGCCGGGGTCGTTCAGGCCGGAGTGTGAAGTGCAAGACGACCGGGAGCTGCGGAGGGACTACGAGCGGCTGCGGGTGGCCTACCTTTTCAACCTTTACACGGGACAGGAGCGGGACGAACGCGCTCTGCTTCAAAATATCCTCGACGTTGCCTTCGAGCTCCTGCCGGCCGACCGAGGGGCCATCCTGTATCGGGATGTCGAGGGGGCTCCGCTGACGCCGGCGGTGTCGAGACAGCGTGGCCGGGACGGCGCCGCCGCACCAATGGGCTCGGCGCCTGACGGCGCCGAGATCGTCATACCGGACAGCATATTGAAAAAGGCGGTGGAGGAGCGCTCGGCGGTGCTTTCGGGGGACGCCACGGTGGATCTGCGTTTTGCCGGGGCGGATTCGGTCATCAGCGAGAACATACGCTCGGCCATGTGCGTGCCCCTGCTGGGTCGGGACGAGGTCCTGGGGGCGGTCCACCTGGATACCCGGGAGCAGACCGGCGCCTTCTCGGTCAAGGATTTGCAGCTATTCTCCGTCCTGGGAAGCCAGGCCTCGGTGATGTTGGAGCGGTCCCGGTTGCAGAAACGACTCGAAAAGGAGGCGGCCACCCGAGACCGGTTGAGCCGCTTCCTCTCTCCCGAGGTGATCGCCGAGGTTTCCGAGCAAAAACTGGACCTGGCCGGGGAGGGGCGCACCGGAAGGGTGACGGTGCTGTTCTGCGACGTGCGGGGGTTCTCTCGGTTGGCCGAGTCCATGCAGCCCCAGCAACTCGTGCGCATGCTCAACGCCTTCTTCGAGCGAATGGTGGACGTGGTGTTTGCGCACCGGGGAGTGCTGGACAAGTTCATCGGGGATGCCTTGATGGCCGTGTGGGGCGCGCCCATTCGCAAGCGCAACCACGCCGCCGCCGCCGTTTCGGCCGCCCGGGAGATGCTCCAGGCGACCGGGTTGTTCAATGCAAGCGCCGGCTCCCAGGGCTGGCCCCGCTTCGAGGTGGGCGTGGGGGTCAACACCGGGGAGGCGGTGATCGGGACGGTGGGTTCCTCGCGCAGGATGGAGTACACCGTGATGGGCGACGCGGTTAACCTGGCCTCGCGCATCTGCGACCTGGCCAAGGGGGGGCAGGTGCTGCTCTCCGAAGCAACGGTTCGAGAGATGACCGCGATCGAGGATCATCCGCCTAAAGTGCATGCTCTCCCCCCGGTGAAGGTCCGCGGCAAAAAGAACCCGGTGAAGGTGTATGAGGTACTTTAGTCCGTGGGTTGCAGCGGAGCACACCCAAGGGCACCGCACGAATCGCGGAAGCGGAGCAGTACCAGTGAGCGCAGCGAACGGTTTTGGTGCAGCGGAGCCGCACTGTACTACCGACCCCGAAAATCTCCGCGCCACGCGAAGATTTTCTGAGTACTGCGCGGGTCATTGGGTTGCAGCGGAGCCGCACTGTGATCTATTATCCCCCCCATGCCGGAGCAGAGGTGTCCCGCCTGCGGTTTTTTGCATGATGTGAGCATTTTCACCAGCGGCACTCGGGTGAAATGCTACACTTGCAAGCTGCCCTTCGTGGTGCGGCGGCCCGATTCGGTCATTGCGGATCCCGGGATGCTCCCGGCGGTTAAGCCCAAGGGTGATTCGCTGCCCATGGCGCCGCCCTCCGATTCGGACACCCAGGCGGGGGAGGCCCGGGAGTTGGTCATTGACGGGTACCAGCTATTCGAGATCCTGGGCAAGGGCGGGATGGGGCGGGTTCACCGGGCCAAGCAGGTGTCTTTAAACCGCGCGGTGGCCATCAAGGTGCTGAACGACGACCTGGCCAAGCACAGGAGTTTCATCCGGCGGTTCGAGAAAGAATCCGGGGCGCTGGCGTCGCTTAACAGTCCCAACATAACCTCCATCTTCGATCGCGGCCACGTGGAGCAGACCTACTACTTTGTAATGGAGTACGTGGCCGGCCCCTCCCTGCGGCACCTGATCAATCGGGGGAAGATGGAGATCTTCGAGATCATCCAGCACGTGGTGGTTCTATGCGGGGCCATGGGCCATGCGCACAAGCGCAGCGTAATCCACCGGGATCTCAAGCCGGAGAACGTGTTGTTTACCGAGGACGGCGTGCTCAAGGTGGCTGATTTCGGCCTGGCCAATATCGTGGCCCCCGACCGGCGCTGGGAGCTGACTCGCACCCAGGTTAGCATGGGCACGGTGAACTACATGGCCCCCGAGCAGCGCCAGGACGCCAAGCACGTCGACCACCGGGCGGACATCTACTCGTTGGGCGTGATGTTCTACGAGATGTTGGCCCGCGAGCTTCCCCTGGGCCGCTTCCAGCCCCCCTCCAATCGGTGCGAGGGGCTCGATTCGCGGGTCGACGACCTGGTCCTGCGGATGCTCGACGTCGATCCGGATCGCCGGCCCCAGGAATCCGAGCTGATCGCAGCGCAGCTCGAGAGCCTCTTCGGCCGCATCCCCCGCGCGGCCGTCCACGCGGTGCCCCAGGCGGCGGGGGCGCAGAAGGCCAAGCAGCCGCTGGTGGTAGACGAACCGCCCAAGGAAGAAGCCGTCTCCACGCTGGTTTCCAAAGAACCGGCCTTGGCCAAAGAGAAGCCGCCCGGGAAGAGACTGCGCATCCCCCGATTGGTGGTGCTGCTGGTGGGCGGGCTGACCCTGCTGGTGCTGGCCGCGGTGGGCGTGGCCACGCTGCTCTGGTTTTCGAGCCTGGGTAACACGCCCGGCGATCTGGATCTGCACAAGACCGAGAACGGCATCCAGATGAATGTGACCCACCCCTGGCGGGTGAAGTACCTCTCACCGACCTCCGTGCGGGACGAGTCGAGCCGCAAGGTGTTTCACTTCGATTTTCTTCCCTCCACGCTCCCGGTCGTGTCGGTGGCCTTCATCGGGGGTAGCTGGGAGACCGAGCGGGGGCGGCTGGTTCAGGACTCCTGCCGGACCGGGCTGGTGATCAACCAGGTTCCCGCCCGGGCCCTGTTCGGCCAAGAGGAGGTTTCCCCGGAGGGAGTGGAGATCGAGGTCCGGCTCGAAGCCCGGCCGGCGACCTACCGGGTGGGAGGCGTGGACGACCGGGAGAAAGTGACCGTCGAGGAGTACCTCAAAAAAAACCTGGGCGGGATTCGCTCCCTGGTGCCGGTGGACATCGACGTCCTGGTGGGCCTGGGCTTTCTCGACAAGGAGTCCCGGGGACTGGAGATCCGCCTGCCGCTCTCGAACAACGGCCCGGGCGAGCTGATCCGGACGGGGAAGATGGAGGGGGAAGATAAGACCTTTCCTCTAAAAATGAACGAGAACTTCTTCGACGAAGTCGTCACCCTGAAGATGTCCATCTACCAGGGCCGGGTGCGGCTAATCGTCGGTGAACGGCTGGTGGTCGACGAATTGGCCGGGTTTCCGCTGGGGTTCAAAGGACATCCTTCGATCGCCTGCCAAAATGCTCAGTGTGGATTTAAATCGGTAGAGTATATATTGCCTTAACCTCGGTTCCCGGTTCCCGGTTCTGGGAACAATGTTAATGTATGTTGATGACCAAACCCCCGGTTGATTCTTCCCCCCCGCTCACCAGGAAGTACGTGCCGGTCGCCGCTCCGGCGGCGACTACTCCTACGGCGGTCCAGAACCACCATTTGCGGCTCAGGTAGCTCCAGGTGGAAGGCGAGGTCTGGTCTTCTTCTTTCTTCTTTTGCGCTTTGAGGGAGGCCTCGATCTTTTTTTCCTGTTTTTCGGCTTCTTCGGTGGCCTTAATGTCTTCGGTGGTGGCGTTGGGGGGGGCCTCGGCGCCCAGGTCGAGGCCCATGACTTCGCCGTCTTCTATCTCGCCTTTTTCGGCGTTTTCCAGCAGGGTGGCCGCGGCGATCGCGCCTTTGGCGAAGCTTTCGTCGGGTTCTTCCACTTCGGACTGGGGAGTGGCTTTCAGCAGGCGCAGGCAGAAGTCCTTCAGGTTGTCCCTAAAGGCTACGTCCTGGCGGTTGAGTGTTTTTTGCACCGAGGCGCACTTGACCTCTCCTTCTAGGTCGCACAGGTAGCCGTCCAACTCCACCGCTTCAGTGCTTCCCCTGGCCGCGACCACGACGATGCGTTTGGCTTTGAGGAGCTTGCCCATCTTCTCGACCGAGTCGCCGGGATCCTTGCGGGTCACCTCCGCGGCCATGCGCTGGAAGTGGCGGGAGAACGTCTTTTGTTTGCGCGCGGGTTGGAGCTTGAGCCAGAGCTGCTTGTGCTTGCCCGCGGTCACGTTGATCTTGCCGCCCCAGGGCAAGTACCCGTCCTTTAGGGCCCGGACCATGTGAATGCCTACCCGGAGCTTGTCTACCTTGGCCGGGGATCCGCCCCGGTAGGTCTCGTCCACGAGGATCTTCGCGCCCGGCGGCGTGGATGCCAGGGTGATCGAGCTCCTGGGCAGGTGCTGGGCCCGTTCCGATGTCTGGTTGAAGATGTCCTGGATGTTCGGGGGAAAGAGGTTGGGATCCAGCACTTTGCGTCCGGGCAGATCCTGGGCGCGGGTGAAGAGGTTCTGGGCCTTCTCGGGTTTTCCCACCAGGATCAAAGTGGCACCCAGGTTCATCAGGGTTTCCAGGAGCGGATCCGATTTGTCCAAAAACGCGTATCCGAGCTCGTACTTCTTCAGGGCATTTTTTAGTTTTTCCTGGGCCTGCTCGAGGTCCAGTTGTTCGTACGCCGCCTTGCCCGCTTTCAGCATGATCCCGGCCTTCTCCAGGGCGTCTTTCCTCGGCGGGATCTGTTCCGGGTGAAGCGTCTTGAGCATGTCCACGTGCCGGTGAGTGCCGGTTGAGGGGATCAGCTCGCGGAGGGTGTGCTGGACGTCCACGGCGGCTTTGGCGCCGGCACTGCCCCCGCCCCGCCCGAAGGCAAAGGCCGCGATGGAAGACCCGGACTGGGCCCCGGCCGTATCGGGGATCGACAATACGGTAAGAATCAGTATGAATATGGCGCTGATTGCGCGCATTGTCGGTTTTCTCATGGCTCCACTTCCCCCGGTGTGAATATCTCCGCCGATCCCAAGAGGCCGGCCGAGCCGAGCCCTCCGGCGCACAGCGCCCGGCCGCCGCTGACGGTGATGGCGCTGTGCCCGCCGCGCGGCGTGCTCAGGGTGGTGTCGACGCCGCCGGCGTAAGGAACCGAGAAAGTCGTGGAGGTGGGATCGAACAGCTCCACCGCTTGCCCCGGAGTCAGGGACAAGTCCACGAACCCGCCGGCCACCAGCAAGCGGTGGGTCCCCAGCTCGACCATATTGAGCATCAGGTGCGGGTTCTCCATGGAGGGTCCGTCCTGCGAGTCGATCTCTTTGGATGATGAGATGTGGCTGAGGATGCGCACGTTCTCCTTCATGGGTGCGTTCAGGGAGCCGGCGCCGTCGAAGAAGCTGCCCCCGCAGAGCAGTATCTCGTCCGGCCTGGGCGGGATGATGCCGGCGGAATGGAAGAACAGGTTGAGTGGGGACCCGCTGAACTGCCGGGCTTTGAACGCGCCCGTGTCGGAGCTGAACTCTTCCATGGGTGGCTTGGTGGTCAGGGTGGCGCCTCCGAGCATGAGGACCCGTCCGTCGCCCAGGTGGATGGCCGCGTGGCCCAGCCGGGGGGTGTCCATGTTGCTCGTGACTCTCGAAAAGTCGCCGACGGATTCACCGGCGGGGTCGAACATGATAGCGCTCTGTAGCGCGGTGGTGAAGTCGGTGCCTCCGCCGGCCACCAGCACCTTCCCGTCGCCGATGTGGGTGGCGCTGTGGAAGACCCGGCCCTCCGGCAGCGGTTTCTCGATCCACAGGTGTTCGTTGGGCAGGTAGACCTCGAAGGTATCTACTACGTCCTCCGGGGATACCGAAAACGGCAATCCCGCCGCGGGATCCAGGCGCACGCGCCGCGCGCCGCCCACCACCAAGATGTTTCCGTCGGGTAGCCGGGTGGCGGTGGCCAGTGCCCGGGGGGTGTTCAGCTTGACCGATGGGTAGATCAGGCCCGTGGCGGGATCGAAAATATCCACCGAGCGGCTGGCGATCAACTCGTCGCAGCCGGCGCCGCAGGCATCCGCGCCAATCAGGTCCGCCCCGCCGCAGAGCAGGATCCGGCCGTCCGGCAGCCGGGCCGGCGCCATGAACGTGCGCGGAAGCTGGAGTGGAGCGTGGGTGCAAGACATGGCGTTGACGGCCGTCATGAAGACGCTGGCCGTGGTGGTTTTCCCGGAGCGGACGTTCACTCCTTCCGCGGATCCTTCCCACCGCGCGTCGCCGTCCGAGGATCCGATCACTTTCAGGGTGAGATCATCGCCGGTCGGAATCCCGGACAGCGTCGGCGCCGCATCGCCGGAGATGTCGATGCTTTTGCTGTAGTGCTTTTTACCGTCATGGCGATAAAGGCTGACCTTCAGCCGGTCCAGCCGCGGGGGCTGGGGCGCGACCGCCGGCTCCTCGGGACAGGGGCCGTCGAGGGCCCGGTGGGCGAAGGCGAGGCTCAGATCGCCGCCGGTGCCGGTACCCGCGGGGCCGCAGGCCGAAAACAGCCAGATTGGAAGAACCAAGATCACCATCCGGCGCAACATCTCAGACCTCCTGTACCCATATATTACGATCCGGGTTCCGGATCCGGTTTTTCTCCATCGGTCAATTGGATTTTCGGGAAGCCTTGCCAGGAGTCTACCCGGTCTTCCTTGAGCACGACCACTCGCTCGGTGGTGTACTGCCAGCGCTCGGTCTTGACTCCCTCGATGAACTTGCGGGTGATCCGGTCGGGGTGTCCGCGGGAGCGCAGGAGGGCGTCGGCGTGCATGCCCTCGATTACGGTCTTGGCGTCGATGGCCTGGATCTCCTCGGGGGCGCGGGTGGTGAACTCCTCCCGGGGATCCTCGGTCAGCAAGTAATCTTTAAGTGAACTTTCGAATTCCTTGATTTTCGTAAACTCCTGGGTGAGGACCAGGACATAGGGCTTCTCCGCGGGCTTTCCTTCCACGTCCAGCATGATCCAGGTGAAATGACGCGGGGATTTGAGCTTGCGGGAGGCCATGGCCGAGGATGTCGGAAATTCTACCTCGCGCACCGTCACCCGGGTTCCCATGCTGAGCACGCCGGTGGGCTTGCAAGGCAGGATGGGATCGCCGCCGGGGCTCTGGATCAATACGCGCTCGTCGAAGGCCCGCTCGGAGATGTAGTGGCGGTCGTCGTATATGAAGAAGGGGCCGATGAAGAAGGACTGTTTCAGATAATAGGCCTGCTTCCCGTGCTTGGTCTGGATTTTCTCCTGGTCCTTGACCGAGAGCAGGGTGTGACTCGGGCAGCCCTGGGCGATGACCATGAGCAGAAGAATACAGCCGACCGTGATCCTGTGCACTTGGGCATCTCCCTTCCGGATACAGATACCATACACCACACAGGATGCCTGGATCAACTTCATGAATACGCCATCGGTGCCCTCAAGATCCGGTTCAACCCATCAGAGTGCTCAATTCGAGGGCCAGGGCCGAACCTTTTCCTCTTTGGTGCATTATTATAAATGTAGTAGGATAGTGAAGTATGGAGATGGAGATAGTGGGGAGGGGATTCTGACGGGAAATCAATGGAACGGCCGGATAACATTATTTCGCTCCATTGCCAAAAGGGTTCAGATATCAAGACTCTTGCCGACCGGGACGATGACGAGCTCATGCTGCTTGCTCGCGGGGGTATGAGAGAAGCGTTTGATATCCTGGTACAAAGGCACCAAGCATGCGCATTGAACGTGGCATGCAAGTACCTTAAGCAGCCAGAGTTGTCCAGAGACGCCGTCCAGAATACGTTTGTTCAAGTCTTTTGCTACCTTTCTCGCTACCAACCTCGCGGTATGTTTCGTTCGTTTCTCTATCGCGTGCTTCTCAGCCAATGCCGCATGGCGCAACGCTCGGCTCGCTTTGAAAAACGAGTTGTTTACGAACTATCCATGGCGCCGCCAAAGGACCCGGACGTACCCGAAGAACGTGTCCTGGCCAACGAGAGGCGCCGTGAAGTTGAACGCTCCTTGAAGCGCTTGAGTCAAAAGTTGCGGAGTGTGCTGGTGTTGCGGTTTGCTGTGGGGCTTTCCTACCGGGAAATTAGTGAAGCTCTCGGTTTGCCGGTAGGCACGGTAAAGTCGCGTATCTTTGCCGGACTGGAGAAACTGCGGAAGTTGATTGAAGGAGAGCGGCAATGACCAAAGAGATGCATATTTCTTCCAAAGAAATTGCGCTCTATCATCAAAGCGAGGTGACCCGATCCAGGGCGCAGGAAATCGAGATGCATCTTGCTGGTTGTTCGCTTTGTCGCCAGAAGCTTGAGAGGTTTTGTAGGATCGTCAATGCCTTGAGTGAACCGGATGAAGAGATTGTCGGATTGGACTTGGGAGCCGATGTACAAAGATCTGTCAGAGCCTTGCCTCCCGCCATCTCACGATCACGGAGGCTTTGGCCACTTTTCGCTGGTGTGGCTGCTGCCTCCTTGCTGGTGCTGGTTACCGTGATTCTTTTCCGATACCAAGAATCGTCAGGCACGTTGGAGAACTGCCGTGATTTTCGTGCCAAATCGGCAGCGCCGACAGGGACGGAAAAGGATAAGTGGGTGGGAATCCAGGTCTACGAAGTTACCCAGGGCGAACCTGTGCGGATCAAAGACAGCCTGAGTGGAGGTTCGGATTTACTCGTGTCATATACCAACCTCGGGGAGAATCCCTACGAGTACCTGATGGTCTTCGCGGTGGATTCGAAGGGCGAAGTATACTGGCTTTTTCCAGCCTACCTGGAGGAGGGGAGCGACCCTCGGTCGATTGAAATATTCCAGGGCAGGCCGCAAGTAGAGCTTGGAGAGAAAATCCGCCACGACTTTACTCCCGGACCACTGGTGTTTTACGGCGTGTTCACTCACCAGCCGCTGCATGTTTCCACCATAGAGTCTCTGGTGGGTGAGATGATCCGAAGCAACCAGTGGATAATTGAAGCACCCGCCCGTTTGCCCGTGGAGAACGCGGCCCAACAATTGATAACCACAAGGGTAGAACCATGACCCCGGTTGTGTTTGCAATGATGACCGCTCTGTTTGGGGCCGCAGCAGTAAGCCCGCCGACAGCGGCAGCCAAAGAACCTGCTCAGTTTGCAATTGTGATTGGTGTGAACGTATCCGATAGTCCCGGAGTGTCGACCTTACGTTATGCGGACGACGATGCAGTGGCCACTCACCGGCTGCTAGTGCAAGCCGGGGTGGAAAGCAAGCTCCTGGTTTCCTTGGACGAAGACAGCCGGCGTCTCTATCCAGACCTGGTTCCGGACGGAGCGCCGAAATTGGAACGAGTCATGGCGGTTTTTGAAAACTTGTGCGCCAAAATGCGCAAGGTTGCCGATAGCGGACGAGATACCGAGTTTTTACTTTTCTATAGTGGGCACGGCAATGTTGAACACGGGGAAGGCTATGTTGTTTTGGACAATAGCCGCCTGACCCGTCGTGATCTGTATGAAAGTATTCTGTCCAGGTCATCGGCTGGGCACAATCACGTGATCGTGGATGCCTGCAAGTCATATTTCCTGGCATTTGACAAAGGACCGGGAGGGGTACGTGCTCCATACCCCCATCCCTTCGTGGATCGTGCTGACGCTGTGAAGTTCAAACATACCGGATTCGTTTTGTCCACATCATCGGATCGTGACAGCCACGAATGGGAGCGCTATCAGGCTGGCATATTTAGTCACGAGATCCGCTCTGCTTTACGAGGTGGTGCCGATGTCAATCGTGACGGGCGTATTACCTACGCAGAATTGGGGGCCTTTTTGAATACCGCCAACCAGGCTATCGCCAACCCACGCTACCGCCCTGATTTTGTGATCCGGCCGCCGGGTACTCCTCCGGGAGACCTCTCGCAAGAAGTACTTTGTTGGCGCGAACAGAGCAATGCCCTGCTTCTTGACCAGACAGCCTGGGGTCATGTCTATTTGGAAAATGCGCGTGGCGAACGCTTGCTGGATGTGCACCCGGCAAAGGAGGAGCAGTTTGTGTTGCAGCTGCCACCCGAGCGACCCTTGTTTTTACGCAAGGCAGATGAGAGCACAGAGGTCATTGTTGAAGAAAGAGGAGTCGTCCGGCTTTCTATGCTGCAATTCCGTTCGGTTCTTGTGGCGCGCAAGGGGGCTTTGCGCCTGGCGTTCGAGTCGCTTTTTACAGAGCCCTTTGGGTCTGAGGATGTTGCGGCTTTCGAAGATAGTTACTGCAAGGCAGGCGATACAGTGGGGGTGCTTACAGTGGAAGCCGAGGTGCCTGCTAGAACTGGAGTGACGATCAAGAAAGTGGCGCAGTGGACGGTCATTGGTGCAGCGGCCCTGGGCGTTTCTATGAACCTCTGGGCTTTGGAACGTTACGACACGGGAAAGAATGCCTCTCAGGCGAGAAGAGCGCGACTCAATACCGAAATAGGCCGCTTTAATACCGCAGCCAGGGTATTCTATGCCTTGGCGGGTGTGGCCGCAGTGACTTGGTTGACGTTCACTATCTGGCCCGGAGAGGACGATAGCCAGGGGTTGGGAGTGACCGTGGTTCCCCAACCGGGGCCCGAAGTGGTGGGCTTCGGGTTATTGATTGAGTTGGGCCCGTAGATAGATATGTTAGGTTAGTTTGTTCTTCGTGCGAAGGAGTAATAACCATGCTGTTCAACAAAGTACTATTGGGTATGCTTACATTTTTCCTGCCGATAACGTGTCTGTTCGACTGCGTACCGTACCTTGACACCAACTATGCATCTTGCCCTTGCAAACAGGGTTGGAAGTGCTGTCAGGGCGAAAACGCTTGTGTTCCTGATGATGAAAAGTGTCTTTGTGATGGGGTAACTTGTGGTTCTCCACCCGACTCCATTTGCATCAAGGATGTCTGCGAAGGCGAGACAGACGAGGATAACTGCGTGGCCCACGGAGTCTGCGCTTGGAGTGGCGGCTTTGGCAGCGAGGAGTGCATATTCGTTGGCGTGATCGGCACGCCCGGAGCGATCGACACACCGACACTGGATGATACAGCTTTGCGGGTTTACCGAAGATCAGGGCGTTGTGAATTTGGAGAATGTAAATACGACTTCGTTGACGCGGCATGCGACCAGGGCTGTGAGGACGGCGCTTGTGAAGGAGAGCTCTGTCCCGGCGTATGCCTGAGTTCTCCACTCAATAATGCACTTCCTGCCGACTGCGAGCGAGACTACGATATGATGACCTCAGATGTGCTTTGTTTGGACATCAATAAGGCATGCTGTGTTCCCTAGGCACTTGAGAGGCCGAGATCTTTACACTTGAGTCAAGTTCCATCGGAGGCTTCCACGCCCGCGAATCGGCCTTGTGCCGAGCCGCCTTTTGGCGAGGTGCTAGCCAAACTCCCGTAGTCATTTCAAGCACAATCACGTAATCCTGGACGCCTTAAACCTACATTCCGCGGGGGGATATTTTTTAATTCTAGACAGAACCTTTTTCGTTTTGGTGCATTGATATAAGTGTAGATGATGAATGAATGACAAGAGGAGAGGAGAAGAGAGGAGAAGAGAAGAGATGATATTTTGCAAACCCCACAAACCCCAAACAAACAGTAGGAGGTAGCTCGATGAATTATCGACAAGTCGGAGTGGTATTTAGTTTCTTGATCCTAGCAATTGTCTTTCCATGGGCATGTGCCGATTCGGAGTCGTCGGGTCCTGGTCTGTCCAAGGAGGAGGCACGTACCCTCGGTGGTAAGGCAGATGACGGTACCGATCTGTGCGCATCTATGGGATGGTACAACGACTTGGAATGTGACTGGTGGTGTCCGACAACGGATTCCGATGAGTGTGAAAAAATCTGTACACTTGAAATAGCTGAGCCTACATGTGTCCAAAATCTGGACTGCGCTTGGGGCGATCGCGGCAACGGTGTGGAGTGTTTCTACGTCGGCAAGATTGGCGCACTAAACCCCTGCGAAAGCGAGACCGCCGTGGACCGCTGCCTGTCCCACGGAGTCTGCGCCTGGGGCGATCGCGGTGACGGCGAGGAGTGCTTCTACGTCGGCGAGATTGTCGCACTGGAAGACGCCTGCGAGGGCGAGACCAACGAGGACAGCTGCCTGGCCCACGGAGGCTGCGCCTGGGTTGGCGACTTTGGCCGCGAGGAGTGCTTCTACGCCGGCGAGATCATCGCACTGAAAGAC
>JAUXGL010000263.1 GCA_030622135.1 Deltaproteobacteria bacterium | reverse complement strand
CTTCTCGACTACCGCAAGCGCCTCCGCTGAATTTTGCACGGCCAGGCGTCCGATCGCGACACCAGCGGGAACGTACCATCCGTCCGCGGCCGCTTCGTACCCGAAGCCGGCGGTCTTGACGAACGCCGCGGGCACGAAATCGGTGTTGCCCTTGCCCAGGTAGTCGTTGCTATCCACCGTGGCGCCGCCCAGCAACAAGACGTAGGCGGGTTGAGCCGCGCGGATAACTTCACGGATCGACTGGGGAGAAGGCCGCCCGTGCCCGAACGTGTCGTAAGCCTGCTCGGTGGTCACGATGCGAGTCTTCAATCCGCGGGCCTGGTGAAAAGCGCTCAGTTGCCGGGCCGCGGCCATGAAATCCTTGTGGGTGACGATCAGGTAGTCCGCCGCCAGGCGGGAGGTGTTCAGCGTCTGCAGGGAGCCCAGCAGCCGGGGTACGGGCGCCGCCGGAAGCGCCGCCACCAGGTAGGTGCGACTGTCGCGGCCGTCCGGCCGCGACAGCGGGTCGGCAAACCGCAGCGAGTATCCCCCCCGGCCGTCCCCGGCGAGATCGAATCCCGTCAACACCACCGGCTCGGCCGGGTCGGTCACATCCAGGAGATGAACCTCGGGCGCAGCCAGCCCGTCCACCCGCAGGCACTCCGCCCGCTCCGCCCGAAAGCGGATCCCCGGCTCCCCGGCCCGCAACGCGCGCCGGTAAGACACGACGATCCGGTCGGCGAACACCACGTCGGCGCCGGACAAGACCTCGACGGCTACGGCGTTGCCGTCCTGGCGCAAGAGACCCTCGGGGAGCGGAAAGACCAGTCCCTGGATGTCTCGGCCCTCCCAGGCAGACTCGCCCAACAAAACGCCGTTCAGGCTCACCGTCACCCGGTGATCGGGACCCGCGGAAACCCCCGAGCCGCAAACATCGATACGAATCGAATCACCGCTCTCTGGATGGGGCGTGTCGAAGGCCAGCTCCGCCGGTATTCCCTCAAAGGCCCAGGCCCAGTAGAAGGGATCTTCCGTCGGGGAGGCGACGTAGTAAGTCAGGTTCTTCTCTATGCTAAGCCGGTGCGCAACCGACGCTCGCGGATCGGCACAGCCGGCCTCCACCCATCGCGTCTCCATCGAGGCGCCCCGGCCCGCGCGGGCGGTCAAGACCTCGTAGTCGGCATACCGATCCACCCGGGGGGCTCCCACGAACCAGAACCCCTCGGCCGTGGCCAGGGCCAAAACCGGCTCCGCCCGGCGCTCGAGCATCAGGCCGGCGCTTCGGACCGCGTTAGAATCCAGGCCCGCCGCCGCCAAGTCGTCGAACCCGATGAAATGCAGGCCTTCCCGCTCAACGGCCAGCTTGACCGCGGGCGCCGGGAGCCGGAAACGCCCGGACCAGGAGAAAATCGACAGCTTCCGCTCCGCAACCGGGATGACCTGTACGACGGGAAGCCGCGGGTGCATCTGCCTTGCAACCGGGATGGGCTGTACGACGGGAAGCCGCGGGCGCATCCGCGGCACCGGCATGCCGGACAACGATCCCACGATCACCGGCCCGTGGAGCTTATTGCGCCCGCGCAGAGCCACGTCTTCGATCTGGTAACGATCCGAGGCCCCGCCGTCTATGTCCAAAAAGCTGTAGTTGGCCCCCAGCGCCGAATCCACCTGGCCGGGTATGGGCGTCTGGGTAAGCCGAACCCTCCGCCCGAATTCATCCAAGCGGAAAACATTAAACCCCGCGTTGCCTCGCTCGGATCCGGTGGCCCACTCCAACAAGACTCCCTCGCGGCCCGGCGACGCCGACATCCCCACCATCCGCACCGCCAGCGGCTCGATATCGCCGCCGTCGTAAACGATGAAGCCATCGTCTCCCTCTCCCTCCGCGGGAGCGCTTTCGACGATGTTGGGATGTCCGGAGATGCCGGTGGCCAAACCGAACGAGTCGCTACCGTGGGTGAGCCCCAGGACACTGTACGGAATGCGCGCTTCCAAAAACTCGCCGTCGTAGGCCCAATCCGAGGTGGACACCTCGGCGATCTGGGTGCCGGTCCCGTCCCAGACCGCTCCCAGCGTGGGCGGGCTCGCGGTGCTGTCCCCGGTCACCTCGACGATCCGGTCCTCGGGATCGTCGGTATCCCCGTCGCCGTTGATATCCAAATAGATAAACACATTCACATCGTTTTGACCGACGTGCGGCCGGAAGTCGCCGTAGAACTCAATGCCCAGGTACAGGTATCCGTTGTCATCCGCCGTGTTGTCGTTGGTGGCCATGATTTCAAGGACGTCCGCATAGGGCGGGGGCATATCACCCTGCGGATCGAGGAAACCGAAGGCGTCGGCGGGCCATTCGGAAAGATCGCCGTCTATCGTGATTGTGGCATCCGCGGATGCGCTACCGATGAGAAGAATCGACAACACCAGGCCCAAAATGATTTTACAACCTATCCGAGTCATCAGTTACCTTTCTGGGAAAGTCCGAGGTTCTCTCACTGAGACACCACCCACCCTCTAGATTGTAAACCAAGTACCCCCAAATTTCCAGCATTAATTGGTCGCCGATCGCGGTTTCTCCTTTTATTTCGGGTGGGTCAATAAACACCCTTGAGTATCGTACGACCGCACTGCAGAGAAAACCCGCCGCTCTTTCGCGCCAGAAATCAACTAGATATGCGAACCGCGATTGGCATGCGAGTTGCATCATCTTCTCGTGTGTCGAGCCGCACCGACGGCCACAATAATCCGTGATAGGGTGTACGGAGGAACTAGCTACAGTTTAGTAGTCTAGCCATGTTATTGACGGATTTTCGGAATTGGTTTACTATTGATAGAATAAGGAGTTTTGATGCCAGATCGGATAAACCCCAAGAACCGGTTCAGGCATTCCGAGGAAATCGCATCTCGAAAAATCGTCGGCGAAGTTCTGCTGGTTCCCATTCGTACATCATCTAAACAGAAGCTGGGGGTTTACACCCTCAACGAAACCGCTTCCTGGATCTGGGAAATGATGGACGGCACGCGGTCGTTTGGGCAACTGGTCAAAGCGATGACCGAGCGCTTCGAGGTGGACTCCGAGCAGGCCCACCGGGACGTGGAAGTCTTGTGCCGGGATCTCCTGTCTTTCGGGGCTATCGTGGAAGCGAGCTTGTAGACTTATGGGTATTTGCGTAGAAGATTCTGGGTGGTTCAACCAGCGGTTGACCGATAATCTATCCTCGGTGCGCCATCCGTTCTCGGGAACCATCGAGCTTACCTTCCGGTGCAACTTCAAGTGCGTCCACTGCTACCTGCGGGGCCAGAGCGCGCCCGAGATGAACACAAGATCCGTATCCAACCTGTTAGACGAGCTGGCCGAGGCGGGATGCCTGAGCCTGGCGCTTACCGGCGGGGAACCCCTGTTGCGGCCGGATTTCAAATCCATCCACCAAGCGGCCGTCAGGCGCGGGTTTTTTGTGGTGCTGTTTTCCAACGGCAGCCTCATCGACGACGATCTAGCGGATTTTTTAGCCGCCAATCCGCCCCGCTGCGTGGAGATCTCACTCTACGGCGGGGACGAAGAGTCTTACCGATCCGTGACCGGCTCGGGCAAGAACTTCAACCGGGTTATCGCCGGCCTGGATCGGTTGCTGGAACGAGGCATCGACGTGAAGCTCAAGGCGGTTCTGCTGAACCCGCTTGAGAACCAGGTAGAAAACATGCGGGCGCTGGGCCGGTCGCGAGGCCTGGATGTGCACCTCGATCCCGGCCTGGACCTCACCTTGAAAAAAGACAAAAGCCCCTGGAAGTTGAGAATGGATCCGTACGCCGCGGTCCGCCTGGAGCTGGATGACGCCGAAAGGTTGGAAAAGCTGATCGAATACGATGACGAGTGGCGCCGGCGCGGGACCAACCACCCGGACTCTTCCTGCGGCGCGGGATTTTCTTCGTTCAACATCGACCCGTCCGGTCTTTTATCTCCCTGCCTGATGCTGCGCCGGCCGGCGGTGGACCTGAGAGAAAGCGGGTTCATCCGCGGGTGGCGGCAACTGGAGACGACCGGACGGCCCGGCTACGCCGACTCCCCGTGCAAGCGCTGCGAGCTAAAACACCTTTGCAGCTACTGCCCGGGCCTGGCGCAACTGGGAGACGTGCCCCCGGCGGACGGTGACTACTACCACTGCCATGTG
>JAUXGL010000102.1 GCA_030622135.1 Deltaproteobacteria bacterium | reverse complement strand
GTAGCCAGGTCGAAGAGCCGGTCGGCCAACTTTACCAGGTCGTCGTAGTTGTTGCGGCCGCGGTCGGTGACTTTTTTGGCCAGGTCGGGCAGGGCCGAGAGGCCCAGGTGGGAGCCGGAGAGGGCGCCTGCGATGGCGGCGGTGGTGTCTACGTCGCCGCCGCAGGAGATTACGAACTGGATGGCGGTTTTGTAGTCCTGGGGGTGCTTTAGGAAGGCGTAGAGGGAGCCCAGGACGGTGGGGATTATGTAGGGGGTGATGCCCTCCCAGCCGTTGGTTTTGCCGTCGGTGAAGCCTGTGGTGGTGAACCACTCTACGGCTTCCTCTTCGGGATCGTCGAGGCGGCTGTCTAACTGGAGGATCAGGTCGGCGAAGTCCTGGTGCAGGCGGGCGGCCAGAGCGGCGGCCGGTTCCAGCACGGCCTGGGGAGAGGGATCCCCGCCCGCGACGAGGTGGGCTATGGCGGAGGATATGGCCGCGGCGCCGGCGCGGGAGCGCGTGTCGCGGTGGGTGATGCGGGCGATTTGGTCGGCGGCCGTAAAAAGGGCCTCGGGGTCCCGGTGCAAGAAGAGGCCGACGGGGGCGGTGCGCATGGCGGTGCCGTTTCCGGCCCGGCCTTCGGGGGCGCCGGCCTGGTCCCAGTGCGTGCCGTCGATGATGGCCGTCACCGCCTGGCGGCAGGCCAGGCCCTGGCCGACGATCCTGCCCTCCGACCACAGCTCGGCGAAGCGCCGGGCGACGTCTTCTGGATCGGCTATCTGTTTCTCGGCAAGGCTTTTGGCGATCGCCACGGCCATCTGGGTGTCGTCGGTGTACTGGCCGAAGGCGAAACCGGCCTCGGATCTTTCCAGCTTGCCGGCCACGGCCTTTCCGGCTTGTTCCCGGCAGCGCGCAGAAGGCATGCCTTCCAGGGGAAATCCGCAGGCGTCTCCCAGCGCCTGGCCCACCAGGCATCCGCGGAAACGGTCTTTCATTTCTTCGGGGGTCATCACTTTCCCTTCAGTGAGCGGGTGACGAAGTCGGCGATGTCGTTGGCGGTCTGCTTGACCTCGTCGAGCAGCTTCTGCGCCTCGGCGCCGATCTTTTCGGCGAAGTCTTGGTTCTCGATGCCGGCCAGGTTGATGCTGACATTGTACCAGGCGCCCTCGGCGGCCGCATAAGAACAGCTGGCGGCCACGCCGGCGTCGGAGAGGGAGTTTTTGTTCCCCTCCTTGGCGGCTTTTTCAACCAGCGGCATGGCCAGGTGGACGCGGCGCAGGACCCGCAGGGGAACGTCGATGGCCTGCCGGGTGGCCGCTTCGATGGCCTGTTTTCTTTCAGCCTTTTGGTCGCCGGTTTGCTTGGGCATTCTAAAGGCCGCCATGATTTGGTTGAAGGCGGCGGTGTCGTCGTCCACCGCGCGGACCAGGAAGTCCTTGTGCTCCTGTGTTTCTTCGCAGAGCTTGTGCATGTCCGCGGAGACGCTCTGGTAGCCCTTCTTGTTGACGGTAAGCCGGCCCACCATGCAGGCCAGTGCCGATGCCAACGCGCCGCAGAGGGCGGCCACGCTTCCTCCGCCGGGGGCGGGGGAGTTGGTCGAGGTCTCGTCGACGAATCCCAAGAGGGACATCTCGATCAGGGGCCTCGGATCGGAAATGCGGTTTTCGATGATCTTTTCCTCCGGTTTGAAGGGGTAGAGCTCGTTGAGGCCCAGGCTCTGCACGGCGACGCGCACCAGTTCGGGCTCGGGGACGCCGGCGCCGCGGCCCCCTCTTTCGATTTTTTTGATGAAGTGCCGGCCCGCCTCCAGCAGGCAGTCCTTGGGAATCAGCCCCACCAGCTCACTGCCGGTACAGCGCGCGCCGTGCTGTTCGGCCTGGGCGCAGACTTCGTCGAAGACCCGGGCCAGCGGGGTCTCCTTGTAGTTGGTCAGGTTCATGGAAACCTGGGCGCAGTTGAAGTCTTGCATGTACCAGCCCACCGCCTTGACGTGCTTGAATTTCCCCGAGACTCCCTTACGGCCGGCTTCGCGGATGGCCAAGGCGATGCTCTTTGCGATCTTGGTGTCGCGGGTGTTGAGGTTGAAGTTGTAGGCGATGAGAAATTCGCGGGCGCCTATTGCCGTGGCGCCGCTCTTTGGGTTGAACGCGGGTTCGCCAAAGTCGGGTTTCCAGCCGGGATCCTTGAATTTATCGGGTAGGCCCTCGTACTCGCCCTTGCGGATGGTGGCCAGGTTCCGGCGTTCATCGCGCGTGGCGGCTTCCTCGTACAGGTAGACGGGGATTTCCAGCTCGCCGGCCACCCGCCGGCTCAGCCGGCGGGCCAGCTGGACGCATTCGTCCATCTCGACTCCGCGGACCGGAACGAAAGGGCAGACGTCGCAGGCGCCGATGCGCGAGTGGGCGCCCGAGTGCTTGCTCATGTCGATGAGCTCGGAGGCTTTCGCAATCCCCGCGAAGGCTCCCGCCACCACCGCCTCGGGGGCGCCGAGGAAGGTTACCACCGTTCGGTTGGTGTCCACGCCGGGGTCCACGTCGAGCAGGGTGACTCCCTCGATCGAACGGATGGCCTCGGCAATGGCGTCGATGACGGCCTGGTTTCTTCCCTCGCTGAAGTTCGGAACGCATTCGACCAGTTTCATCTGTAGACCTCGCCAAAAGTAACGGGAGAAAAACAATAATCCATGCACGCCGGGCTCGTCAAGACAGCTGCTTTCTGTTGACACCGTACTTTGTGCATGCCGTGTTTTTCCGGCCGATAAAAATCCTGGACAAGGAGGATAACTCCAATGAAAAGAAGGAGAATTGTTGTTGCGAGCCTGGTGCTTCCCCTGACGGTTTGTTTGGTGTTGGCGGCCTGCGGCGATGACGGGGGCGAGACGGCTGCCTTCAGGGGCAAGCTGATCGACTTCAAGAGCGGTCGGGCGGAGGAGAAGCCCGTTCCCAGGATCAAGATCAAGGCCATTGACAATGACACCGGTAAACCCCTGGCCGGATTCGAGACCGTATCCGACGCAAGCGGCATGGTGACGTTCGACGGCTTGCCTGGGGAGAAGGTGGGGTTCCTGGCCGAGGGTGTGTTAGGCGAGTCGGTGGACACTTACCAGTTCAACATCAAGTCTGTAACTCCCGAAGAGTACGAGATTCTCTGGCTGGTGGATCTGGGCACCTATCAGATGGGTCCCGGGCTGGCCGGAATCACTCTGGACACCTCCAAGGGTGTGGCGGCCGGCGCGGTATACTGGGCGAATCCGCAGGGCCAGGAGGAGATCGTGGGCTGCACCACCATCAAGGCCGACCCCGAGAGCGGGGACGTGCGGTACTTCGGTGACGGCGGCATGCCCACCAAGCTAACCTCCGAAGATCCGCAGAACGGTCGGGACAGCACCAACAAGCTGAACGGGTATTACCTGATCGGGAACATCGAGCCCGGTTCGGTCAAGGTAAACGCGTACGTGGACGGCGAGTCGAAGGGGAACGTCGACTTCGTCACTTTCGGCGAATCCATTTGCATCAGCAACATATACCTGGAAGGCGATTCCAACCCGCAGTCTCAAGATTGCCAGTAGGCCGGCACTCCCAGGGAGAAAGACGTGAGAAACTACACGGTAATCGCCGCATTTTTGCTTTTGTCTTCCTTGGCTCAATCGCTAAAAGCCCAGGAAGGGGAGGAGTCCTCGCTGAGTGTGAACGGGTATCTGAAGCTCCAGTCCGGGTTGTTCGTTCCCCTGCTTTCCGACATGTTTCAGGACAACCGGAACGAGGCCTGGGTGAAGACGGCCACGGGGGTGTGGACCGACGAGGCTTGCAGTCCGGTCATGAATCCCCAGAAGCCGTGCACTCCGAAGAACCACGGAATCGAGACGGACGAGTTCTATAAGCGGCTCTCGATGTTCCGGACCACTCTTCAGTTGGAGGGGGACTGGGTTCCGCACGAGGCGGTCACCGTGCACGCCATACTGCGCGGGGTCAGATCCCTGATGGTCAATCAGGACGGCTTCGCCCAGATGCCCAGGTCCTCCACCGCCACGACTCTCAAGCAGCGCGGGGCCGATGCCCGCGAGTGGGTGCTCGACAACTACTACACCGAGTTCGATCTCCGGGAGTTCTACCTGGACGTCTATCCCACCGACTGGCTTTCCTTCCGAATCGGCCGCCAGCAGGTCACCTGGGGCGAGACCGGCCAGTACCGCCTGCTGGACGTTATTAACCCGGCGGACTACACCTGGCACTTCGGTCCCCTGGAATCCTTCGAGGACACGCGCATTCCGCTGTGGATCGTAAAGGGGCTTTGGGAGTTTCCCTCCATCGATCACAGCCTGGAACTGGTCTGGGTGCCGGGGATCGACCGGCCGGAGGACATGGTCACGGTCCCCTTGACCTTGGTGGGGGCCTGGGGGCTTCCCTACTCGAACACGCCGTCGCCCTTCCTCATCGACGAAAAGGTTTTCATGTACCCCAAGAACAGCATCCAGGACAGCATGCGGATCGGTTTTCGCTGGAAGGGTGTCCTGAGTACCAACATCACCTATACACTGATGTATTACTACACCCACCAGTTGTCTCCGCCCATTCCCATGTTTTACGATCTGAAGCGAACCCCGGAAGGTTTCCTGGATTCCAACCACATGGAGCGGCTCTACCTGGGTTTTCCCCGGCAGCATGTCGCCGGGTTCAGCTTCGACTTCACCCTGGAAAACCCAATCGGCGCGGTAGTAAAACTGGAGGCGGCGGTCGAGCCGGACCGTATGTACCCTCAGATTTCCACCACCAGGCACACCCGTCGAGATCCAGACAAGGAGGAGCGCTACCATTTCCTCAACCCGAGGAAGCTGGCGGTCAGCTATGCCCTGGTCGTCATGCGGCCCACCATGATACGACTTCTCAATCCCACCCAGAACTTCATGCTGGTGTTTCAGTTCATGCACACAATGGTACCGGGATTGAGCCGGGAGGAAGAAGAAATCCTCGTTGAGATTCCGGGGTTCAACGACTACAACGTCAGGAAATGGGATTCCATGAAGTTCATCTTCGCCGCCTTCACTCAGTACCTGCACGGCCTGCTGACTCCCAAGCTGGTGGTGGTGTACATCTATCCCGACAGCGCCTTCGTCTCGGCATCGCTCTCGGTCCGCCTCGGGAACCACTGGCGCGCCCAACTCACCCTCACCGACTTTTACGGGAAAAATCCTTACAAGGGCGTGGGGTTGTTCCGTGACCGGGACGAGATCAATCTGAGCCTTTTGTGCCAGTTTTAGAAAGGAAGTAGCCATGAGATCCAAAACAATCGCAATGGTTGCCATGCTGACCGCGGCGGTTTTTCTGGGTACCGCTGTCGCGGAGGAGATTACTTCCGACAACTGGACCGAGATGGTCGGCTTCGAGCCGGATACTGAGGCTCTGAAGATCAAGAAGGGGACCAAGATCTCAAAGGATAATGTCGCCGAGTATGCCAAGTGGTTGCCCCCCTCCATGAAGATGTGGATCGAGAAATACAGCCTCAAGTTGAAGGTACGTGATTACGAACCCATTCACCCGTCCGAGGGATACATCGAGGCCACCAACAAGTACCGTGGCCAGCCCCGGATCATCGAAATCGGCAAGGAGTACCGGAAGCGGGGGCGATGAGAACGGCAGTTTTTCTGCTCACAGTGTCGCTGCTTCCGGTCTGGACGCCCGCTGTCGCGGATGTCCTGGGCGAGATTTCCCACCGGGACAAGCTTTACGACATTCACATCCAGGGCGACGAGGTGTTCGTCGTCGGCTACCCCGGCCTGCTGCTTTACTCCAAAGACCGGGGCCGGCAATGGGAGCGGATCGATCCCGGCGTTCATGACGCCCTGTTCGCCATCGATATCAATAGCCGGGGCCGGGGTCTCATCGTGGGCCGCACCGGCCTGGTGCTCATGACCACCGACGGCGGCCAGACCTGGACCAGGCGCGACAGCGGGGTGGGGGAGCATCTCTTTTGCGTGGACATCACCGAGTCGGGCAAGGCCTGGGCGGTGGGCCACTTCGGCACCGTGTTGCACAGCCCCGATGGCGGGCTCTCCTGGAAGCCGCAGGAGTTCGAGGCCGGTTTTCCCCCGGGTACCCCGGAGTCCGGGATGGGGGTCATCTCCGACTCCGAGAAGGATAACGAGGGCGCGGTCGCGGAGGCCCGGTTGAACGCGGTGGCCTTCGCCGACGACAACCGCGGTTGGATCGCGGGCGAGTTCGGCCTGGTTCTGCACACCCAAGACGGTGGCCGGACCTGGAAACGCCAACCCTCGGCCTCGGGCAAGCTCCTATTTGCTCTACACGTGCTCGATGAAAACCGTGTGCTGGCCGTGGGTGGCAAGGGCACCTGCATGGAGACCTCGGACGGGGGCCGGCACCGGCAAGCCGCCGACACGGGCACCCGGCGGCATATCCTGGGTCTCTATCCGGTGGGCAATGCGCTGTACCTGGTCGGCCGCGACGGCCTGATCATGGTGCGCCGGGGGAAAGACCGATCCGTAAAGCGCTTCTCGGCCGGCCTGTACACCTGGCTGATGACGGTGGGATTTTTCGATGCCAAATCGGGCCTGGCGGCCGGCGGCCGCGGGCATTTGCTGCAGACCTCGGATGCGGGTGAGACCTGGCGGCGACTCTCCGGGAAATAGCCATGGCTGAGCGTCTGGGTAGATTCATTCTTCGTTGGCGGGTAGTCGTCCTGATCGTGATCCTGGCCGTTACCGGGTTCTTCGGGTACCAGGCCGCCAACGTCCGGGTGGAGAGCCCGCTCATCGACCTGTTTCCCCAGACCCATCCCTACGTGGAGACTTACACGAAGTACGCCGGCGTGTTCGGCGGGGCCTCGCGGGTGGCCATACAGATCGAGGTCAAGCAAGGCGACATCTTTCAGCAGGAGGTCCTGCAAAAGATCCGCAGGATCACCAAGAAACTGGAGCTGTTGCCCGGCATCAACAACTACCAGGTGCTGTCCCTGGCCCAGCGCAAGGTCAAGGAGCTGAAGATCGACGCGGTGCGGGGTTTCAGGGCCGTGCCGCTCATGTGGCCCAAGGTGCCCGAGACCGACGAGGAAATCGAAAAACTCCGCCAGCGCGTCTACACCAACCGCCGGATATTCGGCACGTTGGTGTCCCTGGACAGTAAGGCTACCCTGGTAGTCGCCGGCTTCTTCGAGAAAAAGCTGGATCCCCTGGAGGTCTACAAGCAGATCGAAGATATCGTGGCCGAGGAGCGGGACGAGAATACCATCATTTCGGTCATCGGCCGGCCGGTCTTGCTGGGAAACATCCTCAGCCGCTCAACGCAGCTGATCTGGCTGTTTGCCTTGACGGTGTTTTCCGTACTGGTGGTGCTGCTGATCTACTTCCGCGACCTGCGCGGGGTGGTGGTGCCCTTGTGCACCGCCGTCGTCTCGGCCATCTGGGGCATCGGCTTTCTCTCTACGCTGAAGCTCAACTTCGACACCCTGGTGATCGTGGTTCCATTCATCATCAGCGCGCGGGCGCTGTCCCACTCGGTGCAGATGGTCAAGCGCTACATAGAGGAGTACATCAAGCACCCGGACAAGCGGGAGGCCGCCGCGGCCGCCTTCGGCGGCCTGTTCAAGCCGGGCATGCTGGCCATTACAACCGACGCGGCGGGAGTCATGCTGGTCCTTTTGACCCCCATTCCGCTCTTGCAGAAGCTGGCGGTCATGGGCGGTTTCTGGGTGATCTCCATCCTGGTCTCGGACATGATCCTCAACCCCATCCTGCTGTCGTTCTTGCCCGCGCCCAACGTGGAGAAGCAGTCTCGACTGGGGTTCATCGATCGTCTCCTTGCCCGGGTGGCTGGATGGACGCTGGGGAAGCAGCGCAAGTGGATCCTGGGCACGACCGTAGTGGTGTTCGGCATTGGCTTTCTCTTCGCCCGCACCCTGGTGGTGGGCGACGTGCACCCCGGCACCCCCATGCTCTGGCCCGACTCCAAGTACAACCAGGACACCGATCGCATGGCCGAGAAGTTCAGAAACACCGAGGAGCTTACCGTGGTGGTCGAGGGGGATACCCGGGACGCCATCAAGAACCCCAAGGTGTTGCGGGCCATGGAGGCCTTCCAACACCACATGGAAAAAATCCCCGAGGTGGGGGCCACGAGCTCACTCGCCGACCTGTTGCCGGGCATCATCGCCATCCTCCACGGCAGCGACCCCAAGTGGGAGCTGATCCCCGACGATCCGCGCGAGACCGGTTTTTTTCTGGAGATGATCTTCTCGTCGTCGGAGCCCGGTGACCTGGTGCGTTTCGTGACCATCGACAGCCAGAACGCCAACATCGTAATGTATCTGCGCGACCACAAGGGCGAGACCTTGCGGAAAGTGGTCGCGCACGCCCAGGAATTCATCGATCACAATCCGATCCAGGGGGCCAAGCTCAGGCTGGCCGGCGGTTACGGCGGCTTGCTGGCGGCCATCAACGAGGAGGTTAAAAAGCACCAGGCCCAGGTGACCATCCTGGCCTTCGGGATCGTCTTTTTCTTATGCGCGCTGGCCTACCGTTCGATCCTGGCCGGCCTGTTCTTCCTGGTGCCGCTGGCGGTGTCCAACTATCTAACCTACGCCCTGATGGGTGCGCGCGGCATCGGCCTGGACGTCAACTCGCTCCCGGTGGTCGCCGTGGGCGTGGGACTGGGCGTGGACTACGGGCTGTACATAGTCGGTCGCATCCAGGAAGAGTTCCAGAAGACCCAGAACATCCAGACGGCGGTCATAACCGCCCTGGGCACGGCCGGCAAGGCGGTCATCTTTACCGCCTCCACCATGGTCTTCGGGGTGGTCTTCTGGTCGTTTTCTTTCCTGCGCTTCCAGGCGGACATGGGTATCATGCTGCTCTTCTGGATGATCGTCTCCATGCTGGGCGGACTGATCCTCCTGCCGGCCCTGGTGGCGACTGTCAAACCCAAGTTCATCTTCCGAGTGACTCGCGTTTAGGCAACTGGCGGGTCGACCCGATTATCGTGATTTGGCCTTTACCTTCAGTGCGAGGGTCTTGAGCCACTGCTCGGCGGAGCGGCGTGAGCTTTTGTGTTTCAAGGCATTTTGGAAAGTCTTCTTCGCGGCAGAGTACTTGCCGGCGTTGAAGTGGCAGATGCCCGAAAACAATAGCGCGTTGCCGGGGCTGGTGAGGTTGCCTTTCTTCAGGGCGTTTTGCAGGGCGGATATGGCCGGGGCCCAGTGCTCCCTTTCCATGTGGATCTGCGCCACCCGCACCCACAGGTCGCCTTTCTTTGAGAATTTCGCCGCTTCCCCGAGCGGCCTGGCGGCCAATTTAAACTCGCGCGCGCGCATCCAGCTGTTTCCCAGCATGGTCAGCGTCTGCTCGCTCCGCTTGATCGCGCCCTGCTTCAATCCTTTTTCCAGAATATGGGCGGCCTTTTGGGGAATCCCGCGATGCAGATACAATGACACCAGGTTCATCAATTCCGAGTGGCTGGTCAGCATGTTCTGCATGTAGGCCAACTCCAGCACAGCCAAGGCGCGCTTCTCTTGCTTCAGCTCCGTGTTGATGGCCGACAGCTGCATCCAGTAGGCCTTCTTTGAAAACCGGGCTACCAACTGCTCCAGGATCCGGGCCATATCTTTGTACTGTTTTAGCTCGTAGCGAATGGACAAAGCCAGCTGCAGCCAGGATTCCTTGGGCCGCCGCACCCCGGTGATGGCTTGCCGGACCCAATATAGGGCCTTCTTCCATCTCTTGGTTTGCGTGTACGCCATGGCCAGCAGGTACTTGGCGCTGGGGGAGGGGTTCTTCACCTTACCGATCCAGTCGTTTAGGGCTCTGACGGCCTTTTTGAACTGGCTGTTGGCCATGTACAGTTGCCCCAGGCTGAACTGCAACTCTACTTTCGAGCCTTCCGGCAACGCCCCGACGGCCAGGCATTTTTCGAAGCTCTTTATCGCCTGGGGGATATTCTCCATGTTGGCGTAAATGTACCCCAAGGTCTGCCATATCAGAGTCCGCTCGTGGTCGTTGAGCTTCGTCCGGGACTTCATGGAATTCATCACCTTCAGGGCTTCTTTGTACTTTCTCGAGTCGATCAGCTCGTGGGCCTCGCCCAGGCGCTTGTAAGCCCACTTGGTGACCGAGTAGCCGACTCTCTTCTCCTCCCGCTTCTCTCCCGCCCAGGTCGCGGTCGTCGAGAACAACAACGCCAGCGCCAGAATTTTTGCCATCCTGCCGATCATAGGTCGTCCAGCTTGAAGGAGAGCTTGACTTGCACGCCTTGGGTTTCCATTGCCACTCTGTTGACGATCTTGGGCTTGTACTTCCACTTCGAGATCGCCTGCACCGCTGCCCGGTCGAAGATGTTGGGCGGCTTCGAATCGATCACCCGGGCGTTTTTCACCGCTCCGGTGACGCTGATGGTGAACTTCAAAAGCACCCACCCCTCGATGCGTTGCTGCAAGGCCGCCCGCGGGTACATGGGCTGGATGCGCACCAGGGGAACCGTTTCCGCGTCGGAGACCGCCGAGCCCAGGCTGGGACCCCCGGCCAGGTTGAACTTACGCCCCAGGGTGGGCACCGGCGCGGACATCTGCACTATTGGTTGCGCGCCGGGCCCCCCCGATCTGGGCAGGTTCAGCGACGGCGCCTGGGGCTGGGACTCCACCTGCTTTTTCCGGGGAAGCTCGCGTTTCTTGGTCTGGACCTGGCTGTGCTTCTTTTGCCGGATGAAATCGGCGATGTGCACGCTCTGGTTCTTATCCAACTCTACCTTCCCGAGCTCGATCAGCGAGTTCATCAGCAAGAACAGGCCCAGGGTGACCACGGTGGCCACCGAAAGCGATATCAGTCCACGTGCGATCATGCCCGGCTCATTCGATTCTTTCGGCGGCGATGGATATGTCTTGCACGCCGGCCAGCTTGGCGGCGTCCATGACCTGGACCAGCAGGCCGTTCTTGGATTCCCGGTCGGCCTGGATAATCACCGAGCCCTTGGGGTTTTCGGCCAGCAGCCGCTCGATGTTGGCCTGCACCGTGCGGACGTCCACCATGCGGCGGTCGATCCAGATGTCGCCCTCTTCGGTGATGGCGATGAAGATACTGGCCATCCCCTTGGTTTCGGCGGTCACCGCCCCGGGCCTTTTTACATCCACTCCGGCCTCTTTCACGAAGGAAGCGGTCACGATGAAGAAAATGAGCATGATGAACACCACGTCCAGCATGGGGGTGATGTTGATCTCGTTATCTTCTTCCTGGCTTATCCGACGGCGCATGCCTCACCTCGCTCTATAACCAGTGCATCCTTTACTTTGACGATCCGGTGGAGCGCCAGGCGCTCCAGTCTGGCAATAAAGTAAACGCCCGACAGCGCCGCCACCATCCCGGCCATGGTGGGTATGGTGGCCATGTAAACGCCCGAGGCCATGGCCCGGGCGTTGCCCGAGCCCACCATGGCCATGACGTCGAACACCTCGATCATGCCGGTCACCGTGCCCAGCAGGCCCAGCAGCGGGCATACCGCCACCAGGGTCTTGATCATCGCAAGCGACCGCCGGAGCTGAAGCTGCATCTCGGATATTTGTTGGCGCCGGATCTGCTCGGCGTTCCAGGATGAACGCTCCGCTCGGGCCCGCCAGGTCTCCGTGGCGAGCTTGAGGTCCCGCGGATGGACGCGGCTGAAGTACCAGTAACGCTCCAGGATCAGCGTCCACATCATCAGGGTGACTACGAAGATGGCCAGAAGGACGTCACCGCCGGTCTCGATAAAGACCGTAAGCTTTTCCAGCTGCTCAGCCAGCGGAGTCGGCACGACAGATCTCCTCCCGGCGCTTGGCCACGATGCCGGTGCTCTGTTCCTCCATTACCTCCACCATTCTCCGGCTCATGCTGCTCATCCAGCTATGCAACAGGACCAGCGGAATGGCCACCATCAGCCCCAGCATGGTGGTCACCAGGGCTTCGGAGATGCCGCCGGCCATGGTCTTGGGATCGCCGGTGCCGTACATGGTGATGGCCTGGAACGTCTGGATCATGCCGGTCACCGTGCCCAGAAGCCCCATCAGCGGCGCCACCACCGAGACGATCTTGACGGCCCACAGACCGCGGTTTAGCCGGGCGGACTCGCGGATGATGGCCTCGTCGAACTTGAGCTCCAGGGTCTCGGTGTCCATGTTCGGGTTCTGGCCGTAAACGCCCAGGACCCGGCCCAGCGGGTTGTTGGTCTTGACCTGCTTGCTGCGCTGCTGCAGACGGACCTTCATGTTCACGAAGGTCAGGTAAGCCAGGCGCAGAAGCGCCAGCAGGAAGGTAGCCAGGCCCAGGGCGATGATGATGTAGCCGATCACCCCGCCGAAGGGGATCCGTTCCAGAAACGTGGGTGTCTGAACGAGTACGGACAGTAGCTGGCCGCCGGAAGGGTCGATGGCCACGCGGACATAGCCCCCCTGGGATTGCTCCAGGTCCTTGAGCGTGGACAGATATCGCCCGGACGGCTGGCGGGCCAACTCCACCAACTGGCTGTTCTTCTCGTTGGCGACCAGGTACTTGCCTCTGGCCACGGCGTTGAAGACGCCGATGCGCACGACATCCAATTCCTGCTCGTCGCCGTTTGCGGTGACCACCTTCGTGGCAAAGCGGGAAACCTTGCCGGACTCGATCATCTCGTGTTGTAGCTGGTACCACAGCGTCTGGAGCTGGTCGATGGAGGGAAGCGACCGGCTCTTGGTCAAGGGTTCGAGCTTATCGCCGCGGCCCGGATACTGGATGTTCACCAGGGAGTTTGCCAGGTTGGCGCGGGCCGTGCCGGCCATCTGCCGAATGACCCCGAACAGCTCGCCCATGGTGCCCAAGCGGGTTTTCAGCGTCTCTTCCAGTTTCGGCACCAGGGCCTCGTTGTGGTCGAACTCCTTCTCCAGGGCCTCCGACTGTTTCTGCAGCTTGGTCAGGGTGGCTTGGGCTTGCTTGAGCAGGGTCTTGCGATTGTTCCGGTCGGCCTTAAACTCGGCCTCGCGCGCCTTTATCTGGGTGCTGTCGGCCCTCCAGCCACCCTTTACCAGCTCAAGTAGCTGTTTGAGCGACTTGGCTCGGGGTGCGAGCTTGGCCTGGGCCCAGGCGGGGCTCGCGGATGCGGTGATGACCACCAGGCCCAGTGTGGCGATGAGCTTTCTCATTTGGTCACCTCCGGGGCGGAGATGGGCAGCCGGATGAGATCCGAGCCGGTGTACTTCCTGGCGATGCGGATGCCTTTCTTAATCGAGCTGCGATATTCGCCGGGCAAGACTTCCCAGGCTCTCTTTTCCTGGTTCCAGACCCCGGCCTCGCTTTCGTCGAGCGTCAGGTATACGAAGGTGATGCGGCCGACCCGCAGGAAGTTCACGGTGAGCTTCCCTCCGTTCTTTTCAATGGTGCCTTCGTAGGCCTCGATATTGCGGCCGAAGTCGACCTCGATGATGTAGGCCTCCAGGATGCGGCGGAACTTCTCCGAGTCGGCCACGTCGGCCCGGTCCATCATCCCGTGTAACTTGGCCGCGCGGTCCCGGCGTTCCTCGATTTGGAAGGGGACGTCCAACTCGACGAAGTTTGAAAACGCGTCGACCATGCGCAACATCAGCGGGGTGATCTCGCGGCCCACCGCGGTGGCGTTTTCGATCTGGTTCTCAAGTGCCCCGATCTCCTCCCGCTGGGAGGCCAACAGCTTCTTGACCTGAGCGTTGTAGGCGCGAACCGACTCGGTTTGTTCCAGGACGGTGCGGTACTGAGCCAGGAGCTCGGAGGAGTCTTCGCTCATCTTATCGATGCGCTTCTGCGAAGCGGACGCCTTCTTGTTCGCCTGCATGATCATCTCGATGGCCTTGTGCAGGTCGCCGGCAAACGCGATGCCCGACATGAGCCAGGCGATCGCCCCGGCAACCAGCACGAGCCGAAGCCCTCTAAATTTTCGCGGTTCGGTCATGACAGATCTCCACTTTTTTCCAAAACGTGACTTTCAACTACCTCCGATCAAATATGGCAACAACCGGACGGTCTGTCAACACGAAATCCGTAACCTGCTGTAATATATTGAAATATGAAGATTTCCCCGCGCGGATCTTCCGGTGGTTTTTGGCAGCATTTCATTTTTACCTCGTTCCCATGATCGGTCACCCTTGTTTGGTAGGATGGGGTCGATCTGGCTCGATCGTCCTGGGCAAGGTTTCCAGCAACTCACGGGCGGCGCGATAGGTCTCATCGAGTTCGATGGCTCGCAGTAGGGCCGCCCGGGCGGCGTCATCTCTGCCCGTCTGCCCGCGCGCAACAGGGCGACCCCGGTGTGGTAGTGGGCCCGGGCGCTGTCCGGGTCCAGCTCGGTGGCTTGGCTGAAGGCGGCCAGGGCTTCGGGCAGCCGCTGGGCCTCCAGGTGCAGGATGCCCAGGTTGGTGTGCGGGGAAGGAAACTCGGGGTCGGCCTGGATGGCCCGTCGGTAGGCGGTTCGTGCCAGATCGGACTGGCCCTGACGGGCGCGGGCCACCCCCAGGTTGTTCCAGGCTCGGGCGAAGCCGGGCAGCACCACGGTGGCCAACTCGAACCGTTTGGCCACGGCCTTCCAGTCCACCGGTCGGTTCTGCTCGCGCGCCTTGCGGATCAGTTCGTATGCTCGGTTGTTGTGGAAGTGGGCGATGGACTCCACGTCGTCCATGACCCGAAAGAGCCTGAACGGGCTCAGACGCCGGCCGAAGTCCAGGGCCACCCGGCCCTGATTGGTCTCCACCACGGCGGTGATGTGCCCAGCCCGAACCAGCATGCCCAGCTCTTCGTGGGCTGTAGGACAGCTTGCGCGGGCCAGAACAGCCAAAAAGCTGCGCTAAAACGCACACCAATGCTGCGGCCGGGATGCTATAAGTTGTTGACATTGCCCTTCCTTCATGCTTAACCATACGCCATTGACTGGACCGTTGTCGACGGTTGCCCAAAGGGCCGATTGAGCGTGTTCACTGGCGCAGGACATTTGGCGAGAGAATCTGAATCTTGTGGAACGGGTCCAGCAGGAACGAGGAAGAGTCGGTTTTGCGGAATTTTAGGAACGGTTGGAACCTAACCTCATTTCAAGGAGGATATATAATGCGGAAAGCAGAATCGTGGATCGTGCGGGTCGCTCTGTTCGCGCTGGCCCTGATCGTGACGCTACCCATGGTGGCCTTCGCCCAGGAGGGCGATGAGGTGCCGGTCGAGGAGGCGGTTTCCGCGGAAGACGCCCCAGCGGCCAAACCGGTCGAGGAGGCGGTTTCCGCGGAGGATGCCCCCGCGGCCAAACCGGTCGAGGAGGCGGTTTCTGAGGAAGATGCCCCCGCGGCCAAACCGGTCGAGGAGATCGTGGTCACCGGCACCCGGATCGGACGCTCCAACCTGGAGGACTTTGCCCACATCACCGTGCTCAACTCCGAGGACATCGCCCTGTCGGGCGTCAACACGATCGACGAGCTGCTGAACAAGATGCCCTCGATCACCCTGCAGGGTCTGAGCAAGCAGAACAACAACGGCGGCAACGGCTTGGTCATGGTCGATCTGCGCAACATGGGCGTGGGCCGCACCCTGGTGCTGGTCAACGGCCGCCGGTTCATCAAGTCGGCCACCGGCGCCGGGGTCGATCTGAACAACATCCCGGTCCAGATGATCGACCGGGTCGAGGTGCTGCTCGACGGCGCCTCGGCGGTCTACGGTTCGGACGCCATCGGCGGCGTCATCAACATCATCTTGAAGGACGACTTCGAGGGTTTCCAGATCGACCTGTCTGGCGGCATCACCGACAGGGCCGACGGCGCCGAGCTGACCGTCTCGGGCACCGGCGGCGTGTCGGGTGATCGCGGCAACTTCATGGCCAACTTCACCTACACCCACCGCAACGAGATCTGGCAGAAGGACCGCGGCTGGGCCAAGAACCCGGTTGTGTTCGAGGACTGGGCCAGCTACGATCCGGACGATCCCAACCGCAACGAGGTTTTCCGGCTGTACGGTTCGGGCACCAACACCGCCGGTCGTTACATCTATGCCTCCAACCGCGACATCGACGGCGACGGCGTACCTGGAACCTCCGACGACTGGAACGACGTGATCATGTCCGGCGACGGCCGGAGCTTCCGCCCCTTCAATGGCGGCGGCTGCGTGAGCGAAAACGGCTCGTTCTCGGGCTGCACGGATCCGTTCGGCGATCGTTACAACTACGGTGCGGATCAGTGGCTGACCGGCCAGCTCGAACGCTTCAACATCAGCTTGCTGGGTCACTATGACTTCACCGAGAACCTCAAGGTCTACATGGAAGGCATGTACACCAACCGCTGGAGCCGCAACCAGCTTGCGCCCCAGCCAATCGGCTTTGGCACCAACACTTACCAGGATGGCCTGATGATCCCGGCCGACAGCGCTGGCATCCCCCAGGCCCTGGCCGACGACATCAACGCGGCCGAGTCCCCCTACTTAATCGGCTTGCGGCGCATGGGTGGGGTAGGCAACCGCATGTACGACAACGAGTCGGACACCATGCGGTTGGTCACCGGCGTGGCCGGCGACATCACCGACTCGATGTCCTTCGACCTGTATTTCAACTACGGCCACCACCAGAACCTGACATCCATCTTCAACTCGGTCAACCGCACCAAGATGGAAGACACCCTGTACAACGACACCTGTAGCACCAAGAGTTCCCTGGGCTGCGTGCCGGGCGACTACTACGGCACCGAGATCTCGAGCGCGCTACGCAACTACATCGGCTACACCGACCACGAGATCACCGGCTGGGACATGTTCGTGCTGGCCGGCAACGTCAAGAGCGAGTTGTTCGACCTGCCCGGCGGTTCGTTCACCGCCGTGCTTGGCGCCGAGACCCGCAAGGAGTGGGGCTACAATCAGCCCAGCCCGGTCACCGTGGCCGGCGACTCGGCCGGCAACGGCCTGGACCCGACCGAGGGTTCCTACAACGCCCAGGACGTCTACGCCGAGATCAGCCTGCCGTTGCTCAAGGACATGATCGGCGTCGACAGCCTGTCCATCGACCTGGCGGCCCGCTTCTCTCACTTCAACACCTTCGGTAGCGGGATGACCTACCGCGCCGGCCTGACCTGGGCACCCGTCAAGGACATCCGGCTGCGGGGCGTCTTCTCGACCGCCTTCAGGGCGCCCGACATCGGCGACCTTTACGGCGGCACGGCCGTGTCCTACGAGGCTCTGACCGATCCATGCGCCAACTGGGGCGCGGGCGGCGATGCGACCGTGAGGGCCAACTGCCAGGCCCAGGGTGTGCCCGAGGACTGGACCTCCACCGGTTCGCAGATCCGCACCAACATCGGCGGCAACCCGGAACTGGAGGAAGAGACCGCCCTGGTGGCCAACGGCGGCATCGTGTTCACCCCGTCGTTCTTGCCCAAGAACTTCCGGGCCTCGGCCACCTTCGACTTCTACTTCGTGGAGGTGGACAACGCTATCAGCGGTGCGCCGCCCCAGTGGATCCTGGACACCTGCTATGGCTCGGAGGGCATGAGCCACCCCAACTGCGCGCTCATCGGCGCCCGCAACACCTCCAACGAGGTGACCTACATCGACGCGACCCTGCAGAACGTGTCGTTGCTCGAGACCAGCGGCATGGACTTAACCGTCATGGCCGGGTTCGACTTCGCCCTGTTCGGCCTGAAGAAGGGTATGATGAACTTAGACCTGCGCTTCCACGGCAACTACTTGCTCAACTACGACGAGACCATCGCGGGCGAGAAGGTGGAGTATGCCGGCACGATCACCTCGGGCTCGGGCTCTTACTCCAACTTCCGCTTCAACCTGCACGCCGATTTCTCCGGCGAGTTGGGCCCGGGCTACTGGTCGCTGGGCAACCGCTTCCGGTTTGTCGACGGCGCCAAGGTCTTCGGCGTGGAGTGGGACGAAGATATGGATCGCTGGGACACCCCGACCCACCACCTGCCGTCGGTGGTCTACTGGGACCTGGTCGTCTCCTACACAGTGGATCAGCTGACCTTCATCGTCGGCGTCGACAACCTGACCGACAAGGATCCCCCCTTCTTCCCCGAGGGCGGCCAGAACGCCAACATCCTGACCTACGACTTCCTCGGCCGGTACGTGTTCTCCCGGTTGAGCTACAAGTTCTAAGCGTCGGGTAGCAGCGACGATAACAAAGGCGCGGGTCCTCAATGGGGCCCGCGCTTTTTTGCGGCGCCAGGTGGGTTACAGGTAAGTTGAGCATTGCGGGTGGTTCTGCGTTTGCGGGGCCACCCGCGCACCGTTGGCACCTTGCGCGAGGCCAACGTGCCAATTCGTTCACCGTAACTGTGGCAACGGACATAGCGAGTTCCTTTGGGAAGTCAATATGTTATATCGAAACGTAGGTAAACATTCGGTAAACCCGTAGCCGATTTTCGAGTGGAGGAAGGAGCAATGCGCGCCAAGGCTGAAAGACTCTTGGACGGTGATGT
>JAUXGL010000227.1 GCA_030622135.1 Deltaproteobacteria bacterium | reverse complement strand
TCGTCGGTTTCGATCTCGTCGCGGTTGACCCGGTGATCGCGGGCGATGGTCTTTTTGGCCAGATCCGTGTCCTGGTTGACTACCGCCTCAACCGACCCGGCGATCATCTGCTCCACTCGGCCGGTCATCAACAGCAGGCGATTCCTCAGCTCGCGAAGCTCCGCGGCGTACTGCCTGTCCGTGTGCTCTCCGATCATGGGTCACTTCCTTATCCGAACTTGCCGGTGATGTAGTCTTCGGTGCGCTTGTCCTTCGGCGCGGTAAACAAATCGTTGGTGTTTTCGTACTCGATCAACTCGCCCAGGAGAAAGAAAGCGGTTCGGTCCGCTACCCGGGCGGCTTGCTGCATGTTGTGGGTCACGATGACGATGGTGTACTTCTCCTTCAATGCGTGGATCCGGTCCTCGATCCGGGCGGTGGCGATGGGGTCCAGGGCCGAGCAGGGCTCGTCCATCAGGATCACGTCCGGTTCCACCGCCAGCGCCCGGGCGATGACCAGGCGCTGCTGCTGCCCGCCGGACAGGCTTCCGCCCGGCTCGTCGAGACGATCGGACAGCTCCTCCCACAGCGCCGCCTGCCTCAACGCCGTCTCCACGATCTCCTCGCCTCTTCCCCGATCGAGCGCGCGGGTCAGCCTCAGGCCGGCCAGTACGTTGTCGCGGATGCTCATGGTGGGGAAGGGATTGGGCTTTTGGAAAACCATGCCCACCCGCCGGCGCAGCAGGACCGGGTCGATGTCTTGTGCGTAGATGTCCTGACCGTCCAGCCGGACTTGGCCTTCTACCCGCGCTCCGACGACCATCTCGTGCATGCGGTTGAGGGTGCGAATGAAGGTGGACTTGCCGCACCCGGAGGGGCCGATGATGGCGGTCACCCGGTTTTCGGGGATCTGCATACGGATACCGAAAAGGACCTTGTTCGTGCCGAACCAGGCGGAGAGACCCTCGACCTGTAACTTGGCTTTTACCGACGCGTTTTGAATCGCCACGACCTCCGTCAGGTTTGCGGAGCGCACGCGGGGAGGGGCTTCGCGTTTTTCTTTGGTTTCGATGAGCATCACCAGGTCCTCCTCTTTTGAAGCCGGTTGCGCAAGACGATGGCTATGCTGTTGAGGATAAGCAGGGTTGCCAACAGCACGACGCTGCCCGCGGCGGCGTTTTTCAGAAACTCCTCCTGCGGCCTGGATACCCAGTTGAAGATCTGAATGGGCAGAACCGTGAAAGGAGAGTTGACGCTGTCGGGTAAGAAGGCGATGTAGGCGAGCGCACCCACGACGATCAACGGCGCGGCCTCGCCGATGGCCCGCGAGACGGCCAGGATCGAGCCGGTCAGGATGCCGGGGAAGGCCATGGGCAGGACCACCTTTCGGGTGACCTGCCAGCGGGTGGCTCCCAGGGCATAGGCGCCCTCCCGGACGGACAAGGGAACGGTGCGCAGGGCCTCGCGCGACGAAATGATGATGATCGGCAGGATCAGAAGCGCCATGGTACCGGCGCCGGCCAGCAGGCTGCGGCCGAGGCCGATGGTGCGCACGAACATCTCCAGGCCCAGCAAGCCGTAGATGATCGAGGGCACCCCGGCGAGGTTGGAGATGTTGACTTCGATCAGGTTGGAGAGCCGACCCTTCTTTCCGTACTCCTCCAGGTAGAGGGCCGCGCCCACTCCGACGGGCAGGGCCATGGCCGCGGTCAGCAGAATCAAATAGATGCTGCCCGCCAGGCCGGGAAGGATGCCGGCCTGTTCCGGCTTGCGCGAGGGATAGCCGGTTAGAAAATCGAAACCCAGTCGGCCGGAGGAATCAACGATCACATCGGCAATCAGGACGGCCAAGAGGAGCAGCGGGAGAACCACGGCGGCGAGCGCCAGGCCGATGAAGGCCTTTTCGTACATATGGCTTCTGGTGCGCCGGGCGGTCATGGCTCGTACTTCCCGCGAAAGCGCCGGGCCAGGCGCTGGCTGAGCATGTTCATCCCGAAGGTCATGGCGAACAGCGAGGCGCCGACGACGAAGATGGTCTGGTACTCGATGGTGCCCGTGGGCGTGTCCCCCAGGCTGATCTGAACGATGTAGGTGGTCATGGTTTCGATGGGCACCCGCGGATCCGCGGTGAGGCGGGGCTGCTGACCGGCGGCGATGGCAACGATCATGGTCTCGCCCACGGCTCGCGAGACGGCCAGGATCACCGACGCGGCGATCCCGGAGAGCGCCGTGGGAATGGTCACCCGAAAGACCGCCGCGAGTCTCGATGCTCCCAGCGCCCAGGCGCCCTCCTTCAGGCTCATCGGAACGGCATGCAGGGCGTCCTCGCTCAGGGAAGAGATCATCGGGATAATCATTATGCCCATGACGATCCCGGGACTCAGGGCGTTGAAACCGGCCAGGCCGGGGATTAGCTTCTGCAGCAGAGGCGTCAGGAACACCAGGGCGAAGTAGCCGTAGATGATCGTGGGCACGCCGGCGAGCACCTCCAGCGCCGGCTTGATCACCCGGCGGACCTTCTCGGGGGCGAACTCGGACAGGTAGATGGCCGCCAGCAATCCCAGGGGCAGGGCCACCGCCATGGCGATGGCCGTGGTCAGGAGCGTACCCAGGACCAGCGGCCAGATGCCGAAGTGCTTGTCGGAAAACAGCGGGGTCCATTGGGTGTCGCCGAAGAAGTCGGCGAGGGAAACCTCCGAGAAGAAGCCGGCCGTCTCGTAGACGAGAACAGCCAGGATCACCGCGGTGGTGAGAATGGAGAAAAGGCCGCTGCCCAGCAGGGCATACTCCACCACCCGCTCCCGGATGGGCGTGGCGCGGGCCCGCGGTTTGATGGCGGCGGCGGGTTTCATTGTTTGCTCAAAAGCTCCTCCACGGTAACGCCCACCTTGGAACCCTTACCTCCGAATACGGATCCGGCGATGCGCCGGTCGAAGCGCTCCTGGGCCAGCCGGTAGGCGCGGTCGGGGAGCGGTATATAACCGACTTCTCGGACCAGGGGCCGCCCCTGGTTGAGGAAGTAGGCGATATAGGCCTGGATTTCCTTGCGCTCGGCGGCCTGCTTGTTGACGTATACGAACAGCGGCCGCGACAGCGGCTGGTAGGTGCCATCGGCGACCGTTTCCAGCGAGGGAGTCACCGGGCCGTTACCGCCGTCGATGGGGACGACCTTGAGCTTGTCCCGGTTCTCGGTGTAGTAGGCCAGGCCGAAGAAGCCCAGGGCGCCCGAGTCGGTGGCGATGCCCTGGACCAGGACGTTGTCGTCCTCCGAGGAGGTGAAGTCGCCGCGGCTGGCGTGCTCCCGGCCCACCACCGCCTTGGTAAAGTAGTCGTAGGTGCCCGAGTCCACGCCCGGCCCGAAGAGGTGGATTTCCGAGTTGGGCCAGTCGGTGCGAATCTGGTTCCACCTGGTGATCTTTCCCTGCGCCTCGGGAGCCCAGAGCTTCTTCAACTCATCCACGGTCATGCGATCCACCCAGGACGCCTGCTTGTGAACCACCACGGCGATGCCGTCGTAGGCTACCGGCAGCTCTATGTACTCGACGCCGTTTTTCGCGCACAGCTCAACCTCGGACGGCTTGATCGGGCGCGAGGCGTTGGTGATGACCGTCTCTTGTTTGCAGAACTTCTTGAAGCCGCCGCCGGAGCCGGACACGCCGATGGTCACCCGAACCCCGTATCGCTTGCCGAACTCCTCGGCCACCGCCTCGGCGATGGGAAAGACCGTCGAGGAGCCGTCGACGGTTATGATGGCGGCGGAGTCGGCTCCCGGCTCCCGGTTTTCTCTCTGGCACCCCGGCACGGCCAGGGCCAGCAACACGGTTGAAATCGTCAGGGCTCGCATGTCTCTTCCTCCTGTCCCCCCCCTGTTTTAGAATGGTCCTCTCGTGTGACCGGCTGGTGACAACCGGGTGAACTCTCTGAAAGAACCTGTTTGGCGTAGGCTTACTTCGGCGGGTATTTAACTTGCAGGATTAGGCCGATCTGCCAGTCGTCGGGCTTGGCGTCGGCGTGCATCACCCAGTCCACGTTTAGCAGGATGAAGTTGTGCCTCATGAAGTGGAAGGCGTAGCCGGCGATTATGCGGGTCGTTGTGGTGCCGCCCCATTCCCAGTAATCGTAGCGACCGATCAGGCTGGACTTGAGGCCGGGCGCCTTGAGCTCCAGGAAGCCGGAGTAGCCGAAGGCGTCGAGCGCCTTCCCGTCGGCGTCGATCTTGTCGCCCTTCTGGTTGCCCTCGCCGGTGGCGACCTGCGCGGTGGCCACGAAGTATTCGTGCTCGAAGCTCAGCATGAAGGCGTTAAGCAGCCAGTCGGGCTCGCCGGGGATGCAGTTGCCCAGATCGTCGCAGACCTCCTTGGGCGTGTTGCCCTGGCCGTAGACGAAGAAGTGGGAGAGCTGCAGGTTGGGAAGCACCCAGCCCAGCGGGCGGATGCTGACGCGCGATTCGAAGACCTTGTTCTGGTTGTTCTCCGGTGCGTGGTAACCGCCGCCGTTGTATACGCCGAAGGCCAGGCTGCCCCACTTGCCGGGGTACTTCTTGTTGACCTTCTTTTGATACTCCTTGGGAAGCTTCTCGCCCAGGAGGGTGGCCACGGTGAAGCCGGCGTCGGCGGAGTTGAGCGTCTGGTTGCGCTCGATGAACATGGTGCCCTGCATGCGGTACCAGTTGATGTGCTCCTCGTAGTCGAACCAGGGGCCGTGAACCAGGCCGAACTCGAGGTTGGGCTCGGTGACGATGGAGGTCTCGATGGGGAGGATGAACTTTCCGTACAGGTACTTGAGCCGCACCTTGAAGTCGCCGGTGTCGTCCTGGTGGGCGTCGAGGGTGATCCGCGGCTGGAACCAGTCGTTGGGCCTGAACTTCAAGTTCACGTAGCCCCGGCCGATGTATTCGCGGTTGTACGATTCTCCGTCTTGCTCGCCGGCCTGGTAGCCCAGGTACCACAGTGTTCCGATGTTGACCATCTTCCAGGTCTCGGTCCACTCGGACACCTTGGGCTCCTCCGCCAGGACGGCGCCCGGAAGAGCCAGGCAAAGAACGGTAGAGGCGATCCATTTTGCTCGTTTTCCAATCTCCATGTTTCCGATCCTCCTTGGTGGTTGACCGTCGCTGGAGAACGTAGCCTTGCAATGTGTCAGTATGATTACAGCAAAAGGAATTGTCTGAAAAGCTTTTGAGTCAGGTCCGGGGAGCTGCGCCCGGGAGGGTGAGCCAGAAGACCGAGCCGCGGGGGGAGGCGGTTTCCAGGCCCACCTGGCCACCCATGGCCTCGGTGAGGTTCTTGACGATGGAGAGGCCCAGGCCGGTGCCGCCCATCTCGCGGGAGCGGCCGGTGTCCACCCGGTAGAAGCGCTCGAAGACGCGGGCGCGGTGCTTCGGCTCGATGCCCGGCCCGTCGTCGGATACCTCTATACGAACGTCGCCGTCCGAGCCGCGGGCGCTGACGGCCACGTGGCCTCCCGCGGGGGTGTACTTGATCGCATTGTCCAGCAGGTTGAAGAGCACCTGGGAAAGGGCTTTCTCGTCCGCGTGTGCGCGCAGGCCTGACTGGACGTCGGACTCGATCGCCAGGTTTTTCTCGGTGGCCATCTTCTCGATGGCGTCGACGGTTTGGCGCGCCACGGCCTCGACGGAGACGTCCTGGGGATCCAGCCGGTACTCGCCCGAATCGATGCGGGAGATGTCTAAAAGATCGGCGATCAAATTGGAGAGCCGGTCGGCGCTGCGCTGCAGGGCGCCGAGGAACTCGCGGGCGCGCTCCGGGTCCTTCAGGGCGGCGTCCTGGAGGGTCTCCGTGTTGGCCCGGATGATCGCTATGGGGGTGCGCAACTCGTGGGAGACGTTGGCGACGAAATCCTTGCGGACGGCTTCCAGGCGGAGCAGCTCGGTCATGTCGCGGATCACCAGGGCAACCCCGCCGCTGACCCGCAGTGGGGTGGCATGGGCGGTGAGGTGCCGTACGCCCTGGCCGGGAAGATCGAACTCCAGCGTGCCGGGTTCCCCCTGGTTTGCCCTGGAGATCAGCTGATGCAGGGCCGGGACCCGGACGACCTCGATCAATGTGCGCTCCACCGGGGATTCATCCAGCCCGAGCAAGGCGATGGCCGACTGGTTCACGTGGGTGATTCGCTGCCCTTCGTCGAGGGCCAGCACGCCCTCCTCCATGCCTTCCAGCACCGCTTCGAAGCGATCGCGTTCCTTGGCCAGGGCGGCCACCAGCCTTTCTACTTCCGCGGCCATACAGTTGATGGATCCGGCCAGCATCCCCAACTCGTCTTGCGAGGCCGCGGGGATGCGGCTCTTGCTCCGGCCTTCGGCCATGGCCCGGGTACTCTTGACCACCCGCAGCAGGGTGCGGGACAGAAAGAAGGAGGCCAGGCCGCTGATGAAAACGGCCGCGCCGACGCCCAGTATGGCGGCGACGAACAGCATGAGCCTCAGCCCGGCGACGGCACGTTCCACCTCGGTGAGCGGCATGGCCACGCGCACGACGCCCCGGTCGTCCCCGCGCCGGTAAGGGACCGCCAGGTAGATCATGTCGGTACCCAGCGTAGTGCTGTGGCGCCTGGACAGGCCCCGGCCCGCGGCGATGGCCTCCAGCACCTCGGGACGTTTCCGGTGGTTTTCCACCCTGCGGATCTGCGCCGGGGAGAGCTCGGAGTCGCCCAGCACGGTGCCGTCATTTGCGATCACGGTCACCCGGGCAGAGCTGGCGTTGCCGAGCTTGTCGGCCAACCGGTCCGCCGATTCCGTAAAGCTTGCCTCCGGGGCGAGTTGGATCAGCTCCCGAGCGGTCCGCGCGTGCCGGCCAAGCTCGGTTTCGATCAGCATTTCGATATTCGTGCGCAGCTTGTTTTCCAGGTAGAAGCCGCTGGTGGCCAGGCCCGCGATCACCAGCGTTACCACCGCCAGGAAGAGCTTTGAGCGGATGCCTAATCTCAAGATTCGCCTCCATCCGGGCATGCCATGAACCGGTAGCCCACGCCGCGCAGTGTCTCGATGTATCTGCCCGCGGGACCGAGCTTCTCCCGCAGCCTCTTGACGTGGGTGTCCACGGTTCGGGTGGTCACGTCGGCGTCGATGCCCCAGACGTCGGAAAGCAGGGTGTCGCGCGACTGCACTCGGCCCTTGCGGGCCATCAGCGTCTTGAGCAGGCGGAACTCCAGGGCGGTCAGGCGGATCTCGGTTTGGTTCACCCAGGCCTGGTGGGCCGAGGGATCCAGCCGGATCGGGCCGAAGACAATCGGCTCTCCCCCGGTGTCTTCGGCGTGGGCGCGGCGGAG
>JAUXGL010000164.1 GCA_030622135.1 Deltaproteobacteria bacterium | reverse complement strand
TATCCGTTGCAGGTTTACGATGTGTTTGAAGTTCCAGCTTACAAGGACGTCCACGCGGGCGACGGTCGCCATGGCGATGTGCTGGGCATCAGTGCGCATGGTCGGTGTGATCACGCCTTCGGAGATGTAGGCCTCTGCAAGGTCCCTTGCCTCCGCGTCAAGCTGCAGAACCAAGATGTGCTCTTCCGGTATCTGACTTAAGTGCTTCCGAACGTCTTCCGGAGCAGCAGCCAGTTCCTGAACGGTAAGGTTCGATAGAACGAGAATGTAGTCTCCCCTTGCAAAGCACCCCATCAGGCGAGAGGAGTGCTCACAAAACTCCTCATCCTCGCATCCTCCCACAACGGATGTGTCTATGTAGATCCGCGTTTTCATACCCCAATCCTAACAGGTTGAGCGGTGGCTCTCAACCTCGTCCAACAATTTGTCAAACGGTTGCAACAACATGAGTCCCAAGTGTCATCTGGATGTGTCTGACACCTTTTGACCGCTGCGGGCGAAAATTTTTACGCCCGCGGTAAAAAACACCACCCCGATGATGACCAGGATGCCGCAGGGCTGTGCCATTTCGGCATAGGAGAACTGGCGCCAGATGGCGCCTTCCAGGGCGAGGATGCACCATTTAACCGGGCTTAGATGGCTGATGGTTTGCATCCAACCGGGCATGAAGGCCAGTGGTATCATGCAGCCGCCGAACATGGCCATGACCAGCAAGATGGCCCAACCGGCGCCCGACACGGCTCGTTCGGTCTTGCCCATGACGCTTATCAGCATCATGATGCCGACAAAACAGATCGCGGTTGAAAAAATCGCCAGCGTCGCCTTCAGGGGATCGGAGAGTTGTACCTTGAAAAAGACTACCCCGATGAAGATCAGAAACACCGTCACTCCGACGCAGGCAGCAAAGCAAGCCAGGCCCTTGCCCCCCAGGATCTGGGCGCGACCGAGGGGGGACAGCCGGATGCGCAGCAGGGTGCCGGAGCTTCTTTCGTTCACGATGGAAATGCCAAACGCAGTGGCGCAGCCGATGAGACCCCAGAGAATTCCCGAGGGAAAGGTGATATCAAAAGGATTGCGTGGTTGGGCTTTGTCTCTGATGACCGAAACCGTCTTGATTTCCATGTTGCCGAGGGGCTCGTTTTGGGAATAGACCTCCGGGTCCACGTCACCGAGAAACCGATCCACGTTTGCCAGAAAGGTATTGAACACATCCCGTTGCGATTTGGAAATGCCCGTAGATTGGTCGATGTCGCGAAGGCCCTCGGTCACCAGTTGACGCATCTTCATCGGGTTCGAAAACATGTCTTTCGTCGAATCGAACCAGGTTCGAATGAGAATCCCTTGCAAGTAGGCCTTCGCCGCCCGCCTGGCCGGATCTACCCCCAGTTCCAGGAGAAGTCCCTCTGTAGACGAACCAAAAGGGCTGTCGCCAAATCCCTTTTCCACCCGGAGAAAAGCGGAGAGTTTTCCTTTCCGGACCTGGTCCTGTGCGGTCGGCAAGTCCAGGTGTTTAACCGTCAGCGCTTCAGACTCCTGCAGCTTTTTCACATAGGCCTTCGACTCGTCGGATTGATCTTCATCCACCACGCCAATCGATATATTGGACGCGCCGCCCCCGTCTCCGGAGTATAGCGAGCCGAAGAGCAAGGCCATGATCAGTGGAAATCCCAGTACCCAGAACAGGCCGAAGCGATCCCGCCACAAGAGGCGTAGGTCCTTCGCCGCCAAGATCAGCATGCCCTTCATTGGTCTCTGAGCCTCCTGCCGGTCAGGTTGAGAAATACCGACTCCAGATCTACGCGATCCACCTTCAGGGTCAGGAACTTGAGCCCGCTCTCGGCAAGTTGCGCCACTATTTCCAGGGGCCGATCGGTCTCGACACTCAACACCGAACCGTTCAACTCTCCGGGAAGAGCGGAAGGGTCATCGGGCAAAGAAGCCAGTTTTACTTCAACCCGGGAGTGCCCGCCATGCTGCTCGATAAGCGCTTCTACCGTATCCAAAGCCAAGACCTTGCCCTGGTCGATGATGGCTATTCGATCGCACAAGCGTTGGGCTTCTTCCATGTAATGGGTGGTGTAAATAACCGTCAGACCCTCGTTTTTTAGCTGTTCGATGCTTTCAAAGATGTGGTTTCTCGACTGTGGATCCACTCCGACCGTCGGTTCGTCCAGAAGAACCAGGGTGGGTTCATGAACCAGGGCGCAGGCAAGGTTCAGGCGACGTTTCATGCCACCCGAGAAGGTCTTGACCCGGTGCGTTTTTCTATCTACCAGCCCCGAGAGCGAAAGCGCCCAGTCGATTCGATCTTTCAACTTTCGTCGGGGCAACCCGTAAAGACTGCCGAAAAAAGAGAGGTTTTCCGCGGCGGTCATTTCATCATACAAAGACAAACTTTGCGGCGCGACCCCGATTTTCTTTTTGACCCGGGGCCGGGTCGCATCGCGAACCCCGTTGACTTCGATGCTTCCGCCATCAGGATCGAGCAAACCCACCAGCATGTTCAGGATAGTGGTCTTGCCCGCGCCATTGGGCCCCAACAATCCGAAGCTCTCCCCGCGAAGCACCTCGAATGAAATCCCGTCGACCGCGGTCAGTTTCCCGTACTTCTTCCGTAATTCCGATACCCGGATCATCGCTTGCATGAATGCCGTATACCACGTTGGACCGGCAGATCAAACCCAACAGCAATGGCGAGGGAGAGCGCTTGTGGCTACGGCGACTTTCCCCGCTTGGGTGCCTCGATGACGCCGATGCTCTCGGGGGTTTCGAAATGGAGGGATGAGATTAGTTTGAGCTCACTTGCCTCTTGCGAACATATAATATTATCAGAATAACCAGAACCCAGCCCATTACCGGACCGGTTGTCGCCGAGTCCGTGTATAACCCGCAACCTGCCCACTTGCCCTCGACAACCATACGATCCATATCCGGAACGCACTTGGACTCGATACATAGCATGTACTTACCACACTCCTCGCCTTCGCCCTTGGGCTCGCTTACGCACTGCCCGGTATCGGGATCGCACCAATCCCGGGTGCAGAGATCGCTATCCTCGCATTCTGCGGGATCCTCCGGCACACAAAAGCCTCCCATGCAAGTTGCCGGCCCGCACTGGTTTGTATCTCCGCAAGATGTGTCATCCGGCAATCCTTCGTGGATACAACCCGTCAAAATGTCGCAACTATCCTGTGTGCAGGGGTTATGGTCATTGCAATCCGTGGGCTCTGCGGCCTCCTGACAGACTCCGTCAAGACAGGCCTCCTCCCCGTCGCATAAGTCATCGTCAAGACACAACGTTCCGTTTTCCACCGCCGGCCAGGAACATCCCGCGACGGGATCGCAAACGTTCTGGGTACAAGGATCTTCGTCATCACAGTTTAGTGAGTCTCCAGACACGCATTCGTCCAGCAGGCAGACTTCCTTTCCGTTGCAAACGTCGCCGTCCGAACAAGAAGTGCCGTTGGGAGCAGGAGTGCATGTGCCCCTGAAACCTTCAACATTACAAAACACGCAGACTTCATCACAGGTCGTCTCGCAACACACCTCATCCTCACAAACACCTTCGATGCAGGAAGATTGGCCGGAGCAGGGCGCGCCTATGCGGCCACATTCCCAAGGCAAGAGCCCATCACCGGAGATGCCGTGATGTCCCGTGTAAGGGTAAAAATCCCTTTCACACTGAGCGATAATGGGTTCTACCGGCGTTTTCTGTTCGAGCGCCGTTCCCCAGAAGCACTTGAACACTTCTTCTGCCGGTCCAATTAGCAGATTGACATCACCGCCGATAAACCTGCTGGCACCTGCGCCAATGATGGCGGGCTCCAGAGGCGACTTGTGAACCTGGCAGGAGCAGAAATAAAGCGTTTTACAATCCAAGACATCACCCGCGAGGCTCTTGAACCAGGAATATGACAACTCCCCACCGGCCAGCTGAATTCCGGAAGGAAGGCCATGTCCAATGTTTCCGAAGACTTTTACGTTTTCGCATTGGAGCCAGCTTCGATACGCGCTGACAGAGGCCTGGTTGCCGAGTAGAAGCTTGACTTTGTATCCGGCATCTTCGGCGAGTTGGACAGCCTTTTTGATTCCAGTCACCGCCGTTGGAATTTCCGTTGGATAGGTACCGAAGACCGCTCCTATCGTTTCATCGGGGCAAGAGTAAGAACCTTTATATGTAACTCCTTGGGATAGATCGCTGTCTTCCTGCTCGTACCCGATTTCAACAGAAGTTACATTGTAAAACTTTCCCAAAGAGATCTTGGCAATCTCGGCCAAGTATTTGTCTCTGTGAAGCAGGTATACAACCAGGTGCTTCGGCGTATAGTCGTCACCATAGACAACTCGAACATCGGCCTTGTAATAAGGCGTCTCCGGTGAGCGCAAACTAAATTGCTCCCGCACAATTTCAAAAACCGCATTTTCTTGGAGGAAGTCACCTCCCTTGTGGCTGGTGGCGTATACGGCAACTGTAACGTCTGCGACCTTGGAGGTGTGGGAGTAAATTTCCCCGGCGGTAACAACCGGTAGTACAAAGAGACATGAAATAATTACAAATAATAATATGGTCGTTTTACGGTGGGCAACGATTGTCCAAGGTAACGAAGGATTGGACACTGAAAGTCTCGAACTCATCGAAGAACTCCTCTTGGTGCCTAAAATAATGACACTATCACTCTCTCTATGACTCGCAAAATCTAGGCCAACTTTCCCGCAATCATGTTTTATTCTGTTATTTCTGCGTGTTACGGTTTTTGGCAAACTCCCCAGGCTAATATGGACTCCACTTATGTGCCATTATTGGTACATGCCGAAATAGCTGCGGTTTTGACCATCCCTGCCCGCAGCGGCACGTAATCTATATAGTTCTTTACTGAAAATCCTTATCGGCCGCATGGCGAATAACCTTGGTGCGATCCCAAATGTGGTACATTCGAAGTATGGTCTGTAGCTTACATTGGAAGATGTTTATTTCTGAGCTAAGCCGAGAGTCGTTTACGGTGATCTTCCTGGCTTGGGCGCCTCGATGACGTCGATGCCTTCGGGAATTTTGAAATGGAAGGATTCGTCCGAAAGGCCCACGTTGGTGGATATGTTGGCGAAGAAGATGTGGTTGACGTTGCCGCCGGGGTCTTCCACCACGGTCTCGGTGACCCTGAAGGTCTGCTGGTCCACCACCATTATCAGCTTCTTGAAGCGGGCCTTCTTCTTTGGCAGCATCTGAAGGACATAATGCTGGGGTCCACCTAGATCCCCGCGCCCGTAGAAGGCGATGGTGAACTCATCCGCTAGCCGGCCCTGGCCCCACAAAAAGGTTACCGCGGTGGTCAGGCTGGAGCCCGAGAAGGTCCGGTCGACCATGACCTGCTCAAGCTCGGGATCGTAGATGTACAGGGCTTTTCCGTCGGCCACGAAGTGTTTGGGCCGGGGTTCTTTGTAGTCCCAGCGCATCATTCCGGGCTTCTTGATGTAGACGAAGCCGGAAGAGCGTTTCTTCCGATCCAGCGCCTTGGAGAAGTATTCTTGCTGAAACGCCGCCTGAAAATCCTGGGTGGCTTTGTAGAACTTCTGAATCTTTTCCGCCACCTGCCCAGCGGTCGGATCCTTCGCACCGGCGTCCGGCGCCAACAGAATCAGCAAAAACGGCACGAAAATAACGGCAGCTCGCATGCCCACCTCCATCCGCAAGACGTCGAAAATCCGTCGATCATTCATACCCCAGTTGGTCATACCACCCGGCCCTCCAGATCGTAAGGCCCCGCGGCGGTGACGCGCACCCGAACGATGTCGCCCACCCGGGCTTGACCGGTTATCGTCAGTTGCCCATCCACCTCGGGCGCCTGGCACCACAGACGACCGGTGAGCTCGCCCGGTTTCGACTCCGCTTCCATGATGGCCGCCTGAGTGGTCCCGACCAGTGACTGGTGGTAAGCGCCGGCGATTTCTCGCTGCAGGGTCATGAGCTCCTGGTGCCTTTTTTGAGCCACGGCCTTTTCAACCGGGTTGGAGAAAGTCGCCGCCGGGGTGCCCTCCTCGGGGGAGAAGATGAACACGCCCAGCCGCTCGAACCGGCAGCGCTCGACGAAGGCGAACAGCCGATCGAAGGCGTCCCGGTCTTCCCCGGGAAACCCGGTCATCAGGGAGGTGCGCAACACCACCCGGGGGATCTTTTCGCGCAGCCTTTCCACCAGGGCCACGAATGTCTCCGGATCGCCGCCGCGGCGCATGCGCCGGAGTACTGCTTTGTCCGCGTGCTGGAAGGGGAGATCCAGATACGGGAGAACCTTTTCATTTTCCAGCATCACCCGGATGAGGCGCTCGGGCACCTCGGTCGGGAAAAGATACATGAGCCGGAGCCAGCGGATGCCCGCGACGCCCGCTAGCGCCTCGACCAGATCGGACAGTCGCGGCTTCTGGGGCAAGTCGACGCCCCAACCGACCAGGTCCTGCGCCACCAGGATTACCTCGCGGATTCCCAGACCGGCCAGGTTGGAGGTCTCCGTCACCAGGTCATCGAGGGACCGACTGCGCTGGGGTCCCCGAAGCTTTGGAATTATGCAGAAGGTGCACCGCCGGGAGCACCCCTCGGCCACCTTCAAGTAGGCCGAACCGGCCGCGAGCGAGTTCACCCGGGGCGTGGCCGCGGTGGGCAGGAAGGCTTGCTCCCTTGCGCAGGACAGTCTCTCACCCCCCGGCTGGTCCGACAGAAATCGCCCTATCTCTCCGATCTCGGCCGGCCCCAAGAACAGATCCACTTCGGGTAGCTCTGAAAGCAGCTCGGCTTCAAATCGGGGAGTGAGACAGCCGCAGACGATTAGCCGCGAGCAGCACCCCTCTTCCTTAAAGCGGGCCATCTCGACGATGGTGTCCAGGGACTCCACCACGGCGGATTGAACGAAGGCACAGGTGTTGACGATGATCACGTCGGCCGCGGCGGGATCGTCCGTGGCCAACAGGCCCTGCGTCGCGGCGCCCGCCCAGATCACCTCCGAGTCCACCCGGTTCTTGGGACATCCCAGGGTTACGATATGGAAGGTTCGGGACACGCGGCTCCAGTTGTCACACAAAAATGCAGGTTGCCAACATCCAGGTTCTCAAGACCGCCCCCGCCTACCCACGGTGATGTGTTCGAAACCCATTTCGCGCATGCGCTTGGGATCATAGACGTTGCGGCCGTCGAACACCACCGGCTCCTTCAGCAACTCCTTGATCCGGTCGAAATCGGGAAACCGGAACTCGTTCCACTCGGTCACCACGATCAATGCATCCGCCCCCTGGCAACAATCGTAGCTGCTCTCGCAGTATCGGACCCGCTTCCCCAGGGCGCGCCGGGCCGATTCCATCGCCTCGGGATCGTAGACCCGCACGGCCGCCTGGGCGGCCAGCAGCTCCTCGATCGTCACCAGGGCCGGCGCCTCGCGGATGTCGTCCGTACGCGGCTTGAAGGCCAGCCCCCACAGGGCAAACGTGCGCCCGGACAGATCCGCTCCAAAGCGTTCCTTTACCCGCCCGGGCACCAGCAGCTTCTGACGGTGGTTGGCCCGGTAGGTGGCCGTGGCTATCTCCATTTCAATACCGTGTCGCTTGCCCATCCTGACCAGGGCGCGCACGTCCTTGGGAAAGCAGCTCCCGCCGAATCCCACTCCGGGAAACAAGAAGGCGTGCCCGATCCGCGCGTCGCTACCCACCCCGCGCCGGACCTTCTCCACGTCCGCTCCCACCGCGTCGCAGAGCAGAGCGATCTCGTTAATGAAGGAAATTCGGGAGGCCAGCAGGCCGTTGGCGGCGTACTTGGCCAACTCGGCGCTGGTCCGGTCCATGAACAGAATGGGATTTCCCGTGCGCACGAACGGCGCGTAGAGATCGGTCATCAACTCGACCGCCGCGGGGTCTTCGGTCCCCACCACCACCCGGTCGGGCCGCATGAAATCGTCCACCGCCGCGCCTTCTTTTAGGAACTCCGGGTTGCTCACCACGGTGACCGGGTGAGTGGTCTCCGGCTTGATGATCGCCTCGATTTCCCCGCTGGTCCCGACCGGTACCGTGCTCTTGTTCACCACCACCAGGGGCCCATCCAGCGTGGCTCCAATCTGACGAGCTACCTCCATCACCAGGGACACGTCCGCCGAACCGTCTTCACTCTCCGGCGTGCCCACGGCGATGAACACCACCCGGGCTCCCGGCACGGCGTCGCGGATCTCGGTGGTGAAAATCAGGCGCTTCTCCCGAATGTTGCGCTTCAACAGATCCTGCAACCCCGGTTCGTAAAAGGGAACCTCACTCTTTTGCAGGCTTTTGATTTTCTCCGCATCGATGTCCACGATGATGACGTTGTGGCCGGTCTCCGCAAAGCAAGTCCCCGCGACCAGCCCCACGTAACCTGCTCCCATTACGGCAATACGCAAGCGGCACCTCCCTGTGGGCAAGAGTCTAGTAGTTTCGTGGAAACCTTGTCAAACCAGAACGCCGGGCCGCCTGATCGCCAGATTTGCCGGTTTGACTCCCGACAGGATCATGCCGTAGTGTCAGGCGCAGCGCTGGAGGCTTTATGCGGGATGAGAACCAGACGGAGGTCCAGGAGGCGCAGATCGATCTCCGGGACTACTGGAGGGTGGTGATCAAGCGTCGCTGGACCGTGGTGGCTTTCTTCGTGATTGCGGTAACCATGGTGACGATCTTCACCCTGCGTCAAACCAAGATCTACGAGGCGCGCGCCTCGGTGATCATCGAGCCCTACGCCCCTCAGGTTCTCGGCAACGTCCGGGAGGTATACAACATGGGCGCGGGCAGCTACTGGAGCAACAAGGAGTACTACGAGACCCAATACAATGTGTTCACCTCGCGTACGGTGGCCCAGAAGGTGGTGCAGTTACTACGACTCGAGGGCAACAAGGAGTTTCTGGGCATCGACACCCTCCCCCCCGAGGACCAGAAGCTGGTGCTGGAAGAACCCATCGACTACCCGAAAATGGTCCGGGGCATGCTCGAGGTGGAGCCGGTCAAGGATAGCCGCACGGCATATATCAAGGCGCGCCACCGCTATCCCCAGTGGACCCAGCGCCTGGCCAACGCCGCGGTCAACGCCTACATCGATTACAACCGTCAGACCCGCCAGAAGGTGACCCGGGATGCGGCGGGATGGCTGGGGACCCAGGCCAACGAGCTTAAAGGCCTGATGAACGAGAGCGAGAATAAGCTGCTCCAGTTCAAAGAGGAGAAAAAGATGCTCTCGGTGTCCCTGGAGGACCGGCAGAACATCACCTCCCAGCGGCTGATGGACCTGAACCAGACGCTCAACCGCGTGCAGGCCGAGCGCATCGCCCTGGAGTCCAAGCGCAAACAGATCCTGGACATCCAGGCGGCCCGGTTGCCGCTGGACACCATCGACAAGGTCATCGGCAACAAGCTCATCCAGCAACTGAAGGAGGATTATATATCGCTCAGAAAGCAGCAGGCCGAGCTTGGCTCGAGGTACCTCCCCGAGCACCCCAAGTTCAAGGTGGTACAGAAAAAGGTCAAGCTGATCCGCTGGAGCATCGACCTGGAGATCGACAACGTGCTGACCGGCATGGAGGCGGAGTACAAGGCCAAGCTGCAAAGCGAGCGCTCGCTGCAAAAAGAGCTCACCAAGGTGAAGGCCGAAGCCCAGGACATCAACAAGAAGGAAATCGCTTACAACCGGCTCAAACGGGTCGCGGACAACTACTCATCCTTGTACAAGCTGGTTCTCAAGCGCCAGGAGGAGGCGACCCTCGCCGCGCACCAGGAAACCAACAACATCTACAAGCTCGACTCCGCCATGGAGCCCAAGTTCCCGGTGTATCCCCGCGTGAACCTCAACATTCTGCTGGCCGCCGTGGTCGGCTTGCTCGGGGGGATCGGCCTGGCCTTTTTCCTGGAGTATCTGGACAACACCATCAAGAGCCAGGAAGACGTGGAGCGTTATCTTCAAATCCCGTTCTTGGGGATCGTTCCCAGCATCAAGCTGGATCTCCACCGGGACGAGGGCGACACGGTGATGCTGCGGGATCATTACCTGGTCAGCTACCCGAAGAGTTCCGTGGCCGAGTGTTGCCGGACCGTGCGCACCAACCTGCTTTTCATGTCTCCCGAGAACCCCGCCCGCCGGCTGCTGATCACCTCGGCGGGCCCGCAGGAAGGCAAGAGCACCGTGGCGATCAACCTGGGCATCGCCATGGCCCAGAGCGGCTCCAAGGTGCTCCTGGTGGACACCGACATGCGCCGGCCGCGGCTGCACAAGGCCTTCGGGATTCAGCGGGGGACCGGCCTGACCACCGCGATTCTGGGCGAGGCGGAGATGGAAGAAATCATCCACTCCTCCGATGTACCCGGCCTGGACATAGCGCCCTGCGGACCCATCCCGCCCAACCCGACGGAGCTGTTCCACACCCAACGGTTCCAGCGCATCGTGGAGGAACTGTCCGATACCTACGACCGAGTTCTTTTCGACAGCCCGCCGGTCGCCATGGTCGCGGACCCGCTGATCCTGTCTTCCATGATGGACGGGGTGGTGATGGTGATCAAGGGAGCCAGTACCTCCCGGGACCCGATCAGGCGGGCCGTTAGGCAACTCAAGGGTGTCAACGCCCGTATCCTGGGCGCGGTGGTCAACGACCTGGATCTGGAAAGCCGGGAGTACGGCTACTACTACTACCGTCAGTATGGGTATTACTACGGGGAAAAGGAACGCGATGTCACCACCGGCTGATCCCATCCCCCTCATCGATCTGCAAGGCCAGCATCGCCGCATCCGGGAAGAAGTGCTCGCCGCCGCAAGCCGGGTGGCCAACAGCCAGCGCTTCATCAACGGCCCGGAGGTCGGGAGCTTCGAGGCCGCCATGGCGGAGCGTCTGGGGGTGAAGCACGCCATCGGGGTTTCGTCCGGGACCGACGCGCTCCTGATGGTGCTGATGGCCATGGAAATCGGCGCGGGCGACGAGGTGATCACCACCCCCTTCTCCTTCATTTCCACGGCCGAGGTCATCCTGCGGGTGGGGGCTCGTCCCCGGTTCGTCGACGTGCTTCCCGGCACCTTGCTCATGCGCGCCGCGGCGGTGCGCGGGCGGCTCTCCAGCCGGACCCGGGCCATCATTCCCGTCCACCTGTACGGACAGCTGTGCGACATGGACGAGCTGATGACTCTGTCTCGGGAGCACGGCATCCCGGTCATCGAGGACTGCGCCCAATCCATGGGCGCCGGGTCGAACGGTACAACGGCGGGTTCTTTCGGGCAGGCCGGGGCGTTCTCGTTCTTCCCGTCGAAAAACCTGGGCGGCTGGGGCGATGGCGGAATGCTGGTCACCAACGACCGGGGCATCGCCGACCGCTGCCGGCAGATCCGGGAGCACGGCGCCAACGGGCGGGATCGCTTCGAAGTGGTGGGCGGCAACTTCCGCCTGGACACGCTCCAGGCGGCGGTGTTGGAGGTCAAGCTCCGCTACCTGGACCAGTGGATCGAATCCCGGAGGTCGGCGGCCCGCACCTACAACCGGCTGTTTTCCGAGGTGGACCTCGCCCCGGCCGTTTCATCGGCCGGGACTAAACCGGACCTCGCCGCCGGACCCGACCAGACCAGGCACTCCGGTCACCGGATCTTGCTACCCCGCGTGGATGGGGACCGCCGGCACGCCTTCAACCTGTTCGTCGTCCAGGCCGAGCGCCGCGACGAGTTGAAGGCCCACCTGGACTTGGAAGGCATCGGCACCGCGGTCTACTACCCAAGCCCCCTTCACCTCCAGCCCTGTCTCAAGGATCTCGGGTGTCGCCCGGGCGACTTCCCCGTGGCCGAGGAGGCCGCCCAAAGCGTCTTGGCCCTACCCTTGTTTCC
>JAUXGL010000077.1 GCA_030622135.1 Deltaproteobacteria bacterium | reverse complement strand
GAAATGCTCATGAGGGGCGTTTCTGGCAGGAATAGGCCAAATCGGGGGCGATTCGGTGCGCCTCATGCCCGAAAACCCCAGCAAGAACCAGGGATTCTTCTTTTCGGCGAGGGTCTAGCAAGAAATCAGTCCTCGCCTCCGCAAACCCACTGGACGCCCAGGCCTTTGAAGATCGGGGTAAGACCCTCGACTTCGGTGGACAGGACCACTTCCACCCACAAGTAGTAACCCACGATCTCCCCCGCCGCGATCAGATCGGCGGGCGACTCCTCGAAAGGACCGTGGCGCACGGCGGTCTGCAGCCCGTCGATGGTATCGGCGGCCTTGACATAGATCTTGACGGCGGTGCCGTCGGGCACGGTGGCCTTCCAGGTGACCTGCTTCCAGCGGGTCTCGGTGGACTGACAGCCCTCGAAGGTCCGCCAGTAGGTACCCAGGGGCGCGGTGAAGTTCCGCAGGGCGAAACCGGTGAAGTCGGAGTAGGTATAGGTCCCCAGGCCGGTGGGATAGCAATCCGTCGCCCCGGTATTCGGATCCACCCGACAGGCTGTCCCCTCGGCGCCTTCGTTGCGGTTCACGCCCCAGATCATCGAGTTGAAGTCCACGCCCACGCCGATGGTTTCTATGCTGCCGGCGGGAAAGTCGAAGGTCTGCATCTGGGAACCGTCGTCGGCCCTAAATCGGGTCACCCGGCCGACGCGCACGTTGTTGGTCAGCCAGGAATGCGCCAGCCAGATCCATCCATCCGCGTCCGCGGCGATACCTCGACCCACGCCCACGCCGGAAGTGCTCACCGTCAACGTGGACCCGTCGGACGGATCGTAGCGGCAGGCTCCCTCCCAGCTGTAGGCACCCACCCAGACGCGGTTCTCCAGATCGACGGCGATCCCGTAGGAACCGGCACACCGCATATGGATTACGTCTCCGGCCGTATTCGTATTGGTGTCGATGGACACGACCATGCCGGTGTTCTGCTGGGTGGACCACAGGATGCCGTGGGAGTCGATGGCCGCGCCGTAGGGATGCAACCCTATGGACACCTCCACCAAGACGTGGCCGTCCTCGGCGTCCAACTTGTAGAACTTGTTCTCGTTGTAACAACCGACCCAGGCGTTGCCCTTGAGCCGGTCGACATGCCCTGCGTCCAGAGCCACCGCCCGGGGAATACCGTCGGTCCCGCCCACATCCACGGTGAAGAGGATGCACTCGTCGGCCTCGCCCAGGTATTCCTGGGGGTTGTTCAGGCTGATCCGGCCGTCGCCGTCCACGTCCCGGGAGGTGTCGATCTTCCCGTTGACGTTCAGATCGGAACAGTTTTGGTGGGCGATCTTGGTCACGGTGCCCTGCTGGCCGGGCGCGCGGTTGGCCACCCACACGTCCCCGTTGAAATCCACCGCGGTCCGGGAGGGCGAGTTGCCGCTGCACTTTGCGTGGCCGCGGTTGCGGCCGTACGCGTCCGGGCTACAAAGCGCCGAGATGTAGCGGCCCTCCTCCTTGCCTGTCTCGGTGTTGATCTTGGAGACGGTACCCTCGCCCGAGTTGGCCACGTACAGGAAGGTCAGCTGGACCTGCTCCGCCCCCTCCTGGAGAATCAGGTTTCCGGCCGAGTCCTCTTCCAGGCCATGGTTGTTGTCATCGTTCAGATCGAAGTCCTGGGCAGAACCCGGTCCGATTTCCAGACCGAAGCAGCGCGGGCCGCAGTCGCTGCAGGAGAGGCTTTCGTCAACCAGACCGTCGCAGTCGTTGTCGCGTTTGTCGCAGACCTCATTCTCGGGAATAACCTGGCCGATGCAAGCGGTCCATTTCTCATCCTCGCAGCGGCGGGTGCCCTCGCGGCAGACGCCCACGTCGATGAATTCCGGCTCCGACTCGAAGCATTTCTGTTCATCCCCGGCATTGCAGGGACAACCCTCATAGGGTACGTCATCGCAATCACAACTGAAGTTCAGCAGAGGATCGTCGTCGTCGCAATCGGGGCCAAGCATGCAGTTCTCCCCGTACCTGTCGCCGTCGTTGTCCACGCAGTCCTCGTAGGTCTGGTCCTGCACACCGTCGTCACAGTCACATCCCCGAACGCCCAGCATTACCAAACCGGCCAAAACCAGTGTCATCCAGTACCTGAGATTCATGGGACACCTCCATCAGGAACCATTTATTTCCAGCGGTTCCTTTTTGAATTGTACACACAATTTCACAAATCACACAACCCCACCACTTTACGACTTTACGCCCCAGGACCCTGGGAGCCCCCTGAATTACTTTGACCGGCACGAGAAGGCGTGGTAGTCTCCCGCCGACTTGCGGAATGAATATACCGCCTTACGGCTCGTCCCATTTTCAGTACCCAGGAAAGCCACATGACCAGAGCTACTATCGTTATCGGATTGACCGTGATTTTGGTCGGTTGCGGCGGCGGAAGGGCGGCAACCGAAAAGACCAAGGGGGACCGGATCCGGGTGTCCCATTCGGAGGGCGTCGAACCCCTGTGGATCCAGGAGTGTCCGGTGAGAACCGCGCACACCCTGCCGTTCTGCGGAGAGGCCCACCGGGTGGCCAGCCAGAAGATGGCCTGCGGAGAGGCCTACGCGGACGCGCTGGGCAAGTTGCGGCGGGCCGTCGGCCAGAAGGTGGACGCCAAGCTGGTGCCCGACGAGGCGGGTGGGTACAAGTTCCAGATCAAGGGTTCAGAGAGCGAGCCCCTTACCATAAGAGGCGCCTGGGAAGACCAGCGCTGGAGCGAAGAGTACCAGGACCAAGACGACCGGACCCACGACTGCTGGGTGATGATCGCCTACCCAAAACTGGAGTACGACAACCTGATCGGCGTGGCCCAAAAGGCCACCCGGGACCGGGTAGCCAAAGCCGCCGAGCTCCACGGCGACGGAAAGAACTTGGCATCCATGGGGCGGCATGCCGAAGCCGCCATCCGCTTCGAGCGAGCCGGCACGCTTTTAGCCGGGCTGAAGGAGCCGGTGGTCGCCCCGGACGGGACCAGCAGCGATCTGCTTTCCGAGCAGGTCTTAGCGGATCTGCGAGTTTCCCAGGACGAGGCCGGCGAATCCGCCAAGACCGCCCTGGTGGTGGTCCGCGTGGTGATCGAAGGCCAACCGAAAACCCGTGGCTCCCTGGCGCGCTCGGTGCGCAACCGGGTGAAGAACTGGCTTTCCAGGCAGGGCATTCACATCCGCCCGGGAGGCCTGAACACATCCATGCTGGAGGCGGTTCTGTCCGGCGACCGCCACACCGCGGCAAAGACGGCGGCCGACAAGGGCGCCGGCCTGTTGCTGGTCATCGAGATCGAATCCGAGTTCAAGGTCAAGGAAGACGATGTCTTCTACGCCTTCGCGCGCGGCGTCTTCCGTTTGATCCGGACGGCCGACGGCCGGGAGTTGCACGCCGCCGACCTGGGGCCGGAGAAGCAAGGCCATCCGGCCTCCCGCCAGGAAGCGGTGAAGCTATCCATCGAAAAGCTGAGGGACCGGCAGCTCGGCAACGTGGTGCGGGAAGCACTCTTGAGGGTGAATTGATGATGCGCAAGGGACTTTGTCTTTTAGTGGCCGGCTTGCTGGTCGGCTGGTGCATCCAGGCACATGCCGGCAAGAAGAAACCGAAGGTAGGAGTGGGTGACCAGGCGCCGGATTTCTCCCTGAGGGACCTGGAAAGCAACCTGGTCCGGCTTTCCGACATGGCCTACCCGGGTGAGGAGAAGTCCTGGAAGAAAAAAAAGAAGGTGATGCTGGATTTCTTCCGGACCGACTGCAAGCCGTGCATGCAAGAGCTTCCCCAGATGATCGAGTACCATGAGAAGCACAAGGAAAAGGTGCAAGTCGTCCTGATCGCCCTGCTGGAGTCGGAGAACGGCCGCGAGAAGCTCGACAAGTTCCTCAAGGAAAACAAGATACCCTTCCTGGTGCTGGTGGATGTCTACGAGACGGTGGCCAAGAAGTACATCATTGACGGTGAGACCTGCACCCTGCCCTCCATCTTCTTCATCAACAAGAACGGGATCGTCCTGGCCCGGTTCATGGGCCTGAAACGAAACCTGGAATCCTCGCTAAAGAAAGCCCTGCGCCGAAAATAGCCTTGCGCTGGATACTGGCATTCCTGAGCCTGCTGTTTCGGTGCCTGCCCCGCAGGTTGGCCCATGCCACCGGGGCGGTGCTCGGATGGATCTGGTATTACCTGATTCCCGTCCGCCGCTCGGTGGCCCGGGCCAACCTGCGGCAGGCGTTCCCGGACAAGTCCAGCCGGGAGCGCCGCAAGATCGCCCGGGACTGCTTCGTGCACCTGGCGCGGAGCGCGGTGGAGTTCCTGCGCCTGCCGGGGTTGAACCGCAAGAAGGTAAACAAGCTGATCGAGCACGCGGGCTGGGAAAACTACCAGCAGGCCATGGAGAAGGGCCGCGGCGTCATCGTGGTGACCGCCCACTTCGGAAACTTCGATCTGTTGGCCTGCGCCCAGGCCATCCGCGGAGTGCCGCTCCATATCCTCACCCGCGAGCAGCACGTCGACGGTTTCAACCGCTATTGGATGTCCGTGCGCGCCAAGCTGGGAGTGGGGCTACTGCCGGTGAAGAATTCCGCGCTGCGCATCCACCGGCTGCTGAAGAAGGGACAGGTAGTGGCCATGGTCATCGATCAGCACATGCCCAAGGGCCGGGGCGTGGTGGTCCCTTTTTTCAACCGGCCGGCGTCCACCATCCATGCCCCGGCGCTGCTCTCCATCACCACCGGGGCACTCCTCCTGCCGGTCACCATCGAGAGGCTGCCCGGCGGGCGTCACCGGGTGACCTTCGAACCCCCGGTCGAAGTCGATGAGACCCGGGACCGGGATGCAGAAATTCTCCGGGTAACCGGGGAGTTGAACCGCTGGCTGGAGAACAAGATCCGTATCCGTCCGGACCACTGGCTCTGGATACACCGACGCTGGAAGATCCCAGACCACCAGCCGAGCAGGTGAGAGGACTTCACGTAACACTGACACCTTGACCTGATTTTTCGACGGTTCGGAATTGACGGCGATGGGTGGGATGTCTATTATAGGTAGGTCATCAGGAGGTGGAGATATGGATATCCGGATCAAGTACTGCTCGGAATGAAACTACTTGCCCCTGGCCAGCAGTTTGCAGGCCGTGCTCAAGAAAAAGTTTGGGGTCGAAGCGAAGCTCATTGCCGGTGGTGGCGGGATTTTCGAGGTTGCCCTGGACGGCAAGGTTGTCTTCGACAAGTTCTCGGTGGGTCGCTTTCCAAAAGAGCAGGAAGTCGTCGACAAGATCGAAAAGACCAAGAGTTAAAAGGCGGGTCAGCATACCCTCGAAAGGATTGACTCCACTCGGAATTGGCTCTGTTCGTCCACCCATTTCGCCTGGATGCGCAGGGCCAAGAATCGCACGGGAGCATCCCGAAAAGCCAGCCGGACTTGATCCTTCTCGCTGACCACCACGACGGAGGCGCCGTGTTTCGCCGCCAGCGCAGCCATGGCGGCTATGTCCGCGGGCATAAAACGGTGGTGATCGGGGAAAACCATTGTAGCGGCTACGGACAGGCCGGCCTGGTGACAGGTTTCGAAGAAGCCATCCGGGTGGGCCACGGCGCAGGCAGCCACCACCGGGCCGTCGATGCCCGGCGACGCGGGCCGGAGGTCGGCGCCTGCGGTGAAGCCGTTTGGAAGGAAGGCGCAGGCGGCGGTGGGAATGTTTTCGGGAACAATGCCGCGCAGGCTCCCGGCGTCCCCGCCGGAGGCGTGGGTGAACACCACCAGGTTGGCGCGCTTCAGGGCCGACCGCGGCTCGCGCAGGGGCCCGCGGGGGAGCAGGTGGGCATTGCCCAGGCCATATCCGGCATGGACGGCCACGATGTCGAGGTCGCGGTGAAGCTTTCTGTGCTGGAAGGCATCGTCGCAAAGGATCACGCCGGGATCGAAGCGCTCGACGGCCAGGCGGCAGGCCGCCACCCGGTCCTCCCCCACCACCACACCCGCAGCGGGGCACCGCAGTGAGATGAGCACGGGCTCGTCGCCGGCCTCGTCGGCCGAAAGCACCGGGCCTCCGGGTAAATGCACCACCAGCACGCCGCGGGTCATGCGCCGGTAGCCGCGGGAGACGACCGCGACCCGCTGGCCCCGGTCGGCGAGCATCCGGGCCAGCTCGATGATCAGGGGAGTCTTTCCGCTGCCGCCCGCGGTCAGGTTGCCCACCGAAACGACCGGCTTGCCGACTTTGCGTGCCTCGGTTCCGGCCCGGGCAATCGCCAGGCCGGCGCGATAAGTCCAGGAGAGCGGGGCCAGCGCGGCACCAAACAGGCGGTGCTTTTTGTGGTACCAGAGACGGTTTAGAAACGACACGGATCCCTCACGAATCTCCCATCCACCTTCCGCGGCAATCCCAATCCACCGAGTAACTTTGGCAACTTGCGAGAGGCCAGTGAGCTTATTTCACACACCGTATCTTTGGCGCCGGGCATCTTGAGTTCCTTTTGGTAGTCAACTGGTTACGCATTTTCTTGCGGGCACAGGTGGTGGATTGGGATCCCTCACGAAGACAGCAAGTCCACGAGCCCCTCCCAAACCTTTTCGGGCCCGAGCTCGTTTAGGCACTCCAGGGTATCCACCGGACAGCTGGCGCCGCCGTGGTTGCTGCAGGGAGCACAAGGGAGATCCAGCCGGATCACCTTCACCCGGGGCCCCTTCGGTGCCCAGCGGTCCGGCGAGGTGGGACCGAAAACGGCCACCACCGGCACTCCCAGCGCCCCGGCCATGTGGGCCGGCCCCGAGTCGGGGCTGACCACGGCCCGGCAACGGGACAAGCTGCCGGCCAGCTGCCCGAGGGTACCGTCCGGGAGAACATGCGCAGGCTCGGTTTTCATGGAGCTGACCACCGCGCCCACCAACACACAGTCTCCCGGCCCACCCAGCAGGACCACTCGGTACCCCGCCTGCCGGCACCGGTCGGCCAGGGCGGCTGTGTGCCTGACCGGCCAGGTCTTGGTGAGATGACGAGCCCCGACAACGATGCCGATGCAGTCGTCCCCGCGAAGCATTCGCGCGGCTTTTTCTTGCTCTGAATCGTCCGCGATCATGACCGGCGGGGGCGTGCCTTCAGGCACGTCACCCAGCGTTTCTTCGCAAAGGACCTGAATGTATCGATCCACCTGGTGGGGAACACCCAGGATGGCGTCCCGGCCGATGAGGGCCTTGATGATCCCGAAGCCGCGGCGCTTGACCAACACCCGGCGCTCCACCGGATGCAGGGTCGCCGACAACATGAGGCTGCGGACCTTGTGCTGGAGATCCACGAACAGATCCACCGGCCCGAGCTCGTCGGCCAGCTTGCGGATCCCCAGCAGGCCGCGGTGGCGCCCGGTGTAGTCGAACTCCAAAGCATTGTCGATGTGGGGATTGTGGCGAACCAGGTCCAGATATCCCGTATCCACCAGCCAGGTAATGCGAGCCCGGGGGTACCTCATCCGGAGGAGGGCCGCGGTGGGCGTGGTCAGAATGATGTCGCCCACCGAGGAGAGACGAACCAACAGGATGTGCTCCGGGTCCCTCACCGTCCCGAGACTCCCCGGGCCAGCTGGAGAATGATCTCCGCGTCGGCCCGGCTCGCGCCCTGCACCGAGGAGACCGACTCCTGCGCCATGGCACCCAGCTTCAGGATTTCCTCGGAGTTGGCCAGCAGATCGGCAAGCACCCGCTTGAAGCGCTTAAAGTCGGAAACCTGAATACCTCCCCGGCCGAGGAGCACCTTGACGCTGTCGCGGAAATTCTCCATGTGGGGACCGAACAGAACCGGCTTGCCGCAGGCGGCCGGCTCCAGGATGTTCTGTCCGCCCCGCCGTACGAAACTGCCCCCCACGAACACCACCGTGGCCAACCGGTAGGCCGCCCGGAGCTCGCCCACCGAGTCGAGCACCACCACGGGCTCCCCCGATGCCCCGGCGGAACGTAGCGCACAGCAAAGCCCCCGCTCCCGAACCATGGAAGCTATGCGCTCCGCCCGCTCGATGTACCGCGGAGCCACCACCAGATGCAGATCGGGAAACGACTCCCTCAGCGCAAGAAACACGTCGAGCAGCGGGCCTTCCTCTCCCTCGTGAGTACTCCCGGCCAGCAACACCGGACGGGTGCCGTCGACGCCCAGGCTCCGGGCCAGACCCGAAAGATCCTCTGCGTCCGGCTCCGCCCCACGACATGAATCGAACTTGGTGTTCCCGGTCACCCGCACCCGCTCGGGATGAGCGCCGATGGAGAGCGCATGCTCCGCCTCGGCCGGATCCCGCATGCACAGCAAATCCACGTTCTTGAGCGGGTTGCCGATCAGCCGGTAGAACCAGCGGTAGCGCGACAGCACCCGCTCGTGAAAACGGCCGTTGATGATGACGATGCGGGCGCCCGAGCGCTTGACCCCGCGGACCAAGGCCGGCCAGACCTCCGCGTATTCCAGCACCAGAACATCCGGCTTGATGGTCTTCACCGCCTTTCGCACCGCCAGAGGCAAGTCGTAGGGGAGATAGCCGACCGCGTCCGCCCCCAGAAGCCGTTTTCTGGCCATGGCCATTCCCGAGTTGGTCACGGTGGTCACCACCACACTGGCGTCGGGCCGGCGATCCCGCACCATCAAAATCACCGGCTGCAGGGCGGCTAGATCCCCGGCCGAAGCCCCGTGAAACCAGAACACCGGACGCCCGTCCGTACCCGGCCACCGGGGAGGATAGAATCCCAACCTGAACAGGAATCCCTCCCGCAGCTTGGGATGAACCAGCAGCACCGGAAGCAGGATCACAAAAGCCACGTGAACCAGGAATGCATATACGAGAAACATGAACAGGCTAGCTCCGCGGCCCGTATGCGTCCACCTCCGCGGTCAGTGCACGCAGACTCTCAGTCAGCCGGTCGGTGGTTTCGCGCATCTCTTGAGAAGTGGCCTTTTTGGAAACCAAAATGGGCTCACCGTATGCCACCGTGGCTTTCGCAAACGGAATCGGAATCCGGAAGCGGTCCCAGGCCTTTTTCAGCTCGAGGGAGCGTCCGAACGCGGCGGTGATGGGCACGATGGGAGATCCGCTCCGCCGCGCCAGGACCACGATTCCAGACTTGGCATCGAAGGCCGGCCCACGGGGACCGTCCACCGCCATGCCCACCGAGAATCCCTCATTCAGGCGCTTCCCCAAAGCCATCAGTCCCGCCAACCCCCGGCGGGAGGAGGAACCCCGCACCACCTTCAATCCGAAGCGCCGGCACACCAACGCCTGCATCTCCCCGTCGCGACTGAGGCTGATCATTACAGTTAAGCGCGCCTCCGGATTGGCCTTGAACAGGGCCAGCTGCCTGCCGTGCCAGAAGGCATACAGGATGGGCCGGCCCAACTCCCGGGCCCGAGCCAAGCGATCCAGGTAGAGTTTGCGCACCCGGACAGTGGCCAGAATCATCCGGGTAACCAACCAGACAAAAAACGCCTTGATTCGCGTCCAGACGCTCATGGGGATTCCTCGTCATCGGCACCTTTGTCTCCGACGATAAGCTGGTAAACGACACGCTTTCCCAGACCGGTCAGTCCACCGAGCAGGCGGGCGATCTCGCCGGTGCCATACTTGCGCCCCTCCCGCAACGCCTCGATGACCTGTTTCAGCTCCGGGCCGGCCTGCACCTTCTTCTCCCGCGACCCCTCCACCACCAGGGTCACCTCCCCCTTGGTACCGCCCCGGTACCGCTGGGAAAGATCGGTCAAGGTCCCGCGGTCGAAGGTCTCGTAGAGCTTGGAAAGCTCGCGCACCACCACGGCGCGCCGGGCCCCCCATACCGCGGCCAGGGACCCCAGAGCCTTTCCCAGGCGCACGGGCGATTCGTAGAAAACCAGCGAGCCGGGCTCCCAGGCCAAATCCTCGGCCATCCGGATGATGGCCGAGGTCTTGCGGGGCAGAAACCCCAGGAACAAGAACCGGTCGGTGAGCAGACCGGAGGCAACCAGCGCGGCGATGGCCGCGGTGGGCCCGGGGACCGGGACCACCCGGGCACCCCGGGCGATGGCCTCACGCACCAGCACCTGACCCGGGTCGCAAAGCCCCGGCATTCCCGCGTCCGACACCAGAGCCACGTCCTTGTCCGAATCGAGGACAGCGAAGATCCGCCGCGAGGCCGTCTTGTGGTTTTGCTCCCGGTAGCTGATCATCCGCCCCTTCAACCCGTGGGCCGACAGCAGCTTTTGGGTGTGGCGGGTGTCCTCGGCGGCAATCAAGCTCACCTCCCTCAGCACCTTCAAGGCCCGCAGGGTGATGTCCTGCAGGTTGCCGATGGGAGTGGCCACCAGAAAAAGCCTGCCCAGGTTGGCGTCCGTGTCGCTCAAAGCTTCTCCATCTTAATTGATGGAATACACGGAATCAACCTTGGTAATCGCGGCCGGTTGACACCCGGTCGGGCGGTGCCATAATGACGCCATGAATCGTCTCGGCACGATCCTGGCAACTATGGTGCCATTCTGCCTCTCTCCTGGATCCGGCGCATGAGCTCCGACCCCCGCCACGAACTGGGCGCCACCTCCGAGGACCAGGCCGCGGTCTTTTTGAAAAAGAAGGGCTACCGCATCCTGGAGCGCAACGCCGTCTACAAGGTGGGCGAAGTCGACATCGTGGCCCAAGACGGTGAGACCCTGGTCTTCGTCGAGGTGCGCAGCCGCACCGATCCCGGTCAGGTCCATCCCGCCGCCACGGTCACCAGGAAAAAGCAGCGTCAGATCGTCCGCACGGCCATGGCCTACTGCCAGCATCACCAGATCCGCGACACCATGATCCGCTTCGACGTGGTCGCGGTGTTGGGGCCCGAGGGAGTAATCGAGCTCTATCAGAACGCATTTGAAGCCGGACGCTAGCGCGAGTCTTCTACACCCCGGAAAGTCATCCGGTGGATCTCGCAGGGGCCATGCTCTAGTACGGCCTGCTTGTGCGCGGCGGTCGGGTAGCCTTTGTGGCGATCGAAGCCGTAGCGGGGAAAGATAGCGTGGTACTCGCGCATCAGGGCGTCGCGGTAGACCTTGGCGATTATGGAGGCGGCGGCTACGGTCTGGCTGCGGGCGTCCGCCTTGATGAAGGCGCGTTGCTCGACTTGGGGCAAATCCTCTGGCCAGGGAAAAACGTCGCGGCCGTCGACCATCACCAGGTCCGGCCTTACGCCCAGGGCCCACAACTCCTGGTAAGCTTGAGCCATGGCCTCCAGGCTGGCCTGGCGGATGTTCACCTCGTCGATGCGCCGGGGCCCCACCAGGCCGAAGGCCCAACCCGCGGCCTTTCGGCAGATCTCCACCGCCAGCTTCTCGCGGCGCCGGGCGGCAAGTTTCTTGGAATCGTCCAGGCCGGCGATGCCGTGGTCGTCCGGCAGCATAACCGCCGCGGCCACCACCGGTCCGGCCAGGGGCCCGCGGCCCACTTCGTCCACGCCGACTATCTCACGATAGCCCTGCCGGCGGGCCCACTCGTCAAGGCATTGGATATGGCCAAACGTGTGCATTTTTGAATCGAGTCTTCATCGGATCCGCCAGAAGCCCGCGAGTCGGCCTCGCGCCGCCGGGCGCAAATCAGAGCCGGAACGACGCGGTGGCATGCTGGGCCATGGTCATCTGGCTGGTGAACAGGATCACCTGGGTGAGCTTTCCCAGATCGGCTAGCATACGACCCAGCAACTCGTGCCGGTCCGGGGAGATTTTCAAGAAGGGGTCGTCCAGCAACAAGGGCACGGGCTGCTGGCTAGAGAAAAGCTCGATGATGGTGAGCTTCAGCCCCAGGTAAACCAGATCCTGTGTGGCCGCGGGCAACTGGGAGACATCCACCGCGCCGCCGGAGCCGGCATCCATGCACTGGATTACGCCGCCCGGCCCAAAGATCAGCTGCGGGTGCGCCTGGTTGGTGAGTGCGGCGATGTACTGACTCGCCCGCGGTCCAAGCGTCTGCTCCAGGCGATCGCGGCCGGTCAGGAACAGGTCCTCGGCCGCCTTGACCATGGTCTGGCAGGGACCGGCGGCCGGCTGGGCCGACAAGTCCACTTCTCCGTAAGAGGCCATGGCCTGCCCGGGAGGAGCCCCCACGCCGAGACCGTAAGGGTCTTCCCCCTCGGGCGCCCCGAGATAACCGTCGGCCGGTCCTAAATCGGAAACCGGTTCGCCGGACTCGATCCGCTGCAGCTTGTCGCGGAGGGCCTGGATCGTGCGCTCCATCTCGCTCGGATTCATCATCATGGAGCCGGCGCCGACCATCTGGCCTTCGATCGCGTCTAGCTCTTCCTGGAGCTTCCGCCGCTGCTCCTCGGCTTCACCCAGGGAAGAATCCTTCCGCTGCTCATCGAGCAGCCGGCGGGCCCGGTCGATCTCCGCCTGCAGCTTGTTTCTCCGGTTGTACTGCTCGATGATCTGCCCGGGCTTCTCCACCGAGAGATCCATCATGGTCTTGCGCACCATGGAGGTTTCCAGCTCGAACTGTCGCTTTAGTTTTTCGCGCCGTCCGTCGACGAGGTCCAGGCGCCGGGAGCTCCTCTCCAGCGAGCTGAGCAAGTCGATGTGCCGGACCGCCACCACCAGGGCAAACCCAAAGGCCGGGATGTCAAGCAGGGCCACGTAACGAAACGACTCATGGATAAAAAAACCGGCCACTCCCACGCCCAGGGCCACCACGCCCAGAACCAGGCTGAGCAGAAAGGTGCGGTTCTGCCTCAGCGGCTCGGGTGTGCTCATTCGGGCCCGTTTCTCCCACTTACCCTGCTCGTCATCGAGACGTTTCTGGTCTCGCCGCAGCTTTTCAACGCATTTTTCGAACTCGCGCACCTTCTTCTCGAAATTCTCGGGAAGCTCGGTCAGCTTCTCGAATTCACCGAGGCCGCTTTCCAACTGCTCTACGCGAGCAGTGGCTTCCTTGGCCCCCTTCAGCTTCTGATCGATCTCGAAGATCTCGGACTGCAAGCCATCGAGCTTGAATTGGAGGTCGTCGGTATTCCTGGACATGGACAGGTCGTTTTTAAGGGTTTCTATCTGCCTTTTGATCTCCTCCGGATCGTCGGGAAGAATCTCTTCTCCCGGATCCATCCCCTGATAACCGGGAAAGGCGGCACCGCCAGGCGCCGTGCCCATTGATGCGGCGGCGCCACCCTGGGGAAAATGCGGGCTGGGAGGCAGCCGGCGTTGCGGCTCACCCGAGGAGCCCATGGCCCCTCCCATAACGGCGCCCGGCGGCGCCGTGCCCGTTGGTGCGGCGGCGCCAGGCGCACTGGCGACGCGCGGCATGTTCGAGGGCAAAGCGCTGTCCCGGGCAAGATAGACGTTCTCGAGAATGTCCCTCTGGGGCAAGCGGAGTTGGCTGGTCAGGTACTGGAGAATCTCGGCTGCCGCCGCCGTGACCGTCACGAAGCGCTGGGTAGAAGAATCCATCTTGGTCAGCGCGATGGAGCCGGAAACCAGATCCTTCACCAGCCGGTACTTGTCGGCACCCGCATCCATCATCAGGGACACGCGGCAGGGCGCACCAGCGGCTGCCTGGAAAGCCGTCGTGGCCGGCTCGGTGGGATTGGGGTAGAGCAGGTGGACGATCACATCCACCACGGTCGATTTACCGGCGCCCGATTCCGCGTAGAATACCGTAAAACCCTGCCCCAGGGGGACCCGCTGCATCTGCGCGAAATTTCTAACGCCCTGGAGTACCAACTCAGAAAAGTACATGGCACCTACGCAACCGGGGTAAAGCTACGACCGACCTGGGCATCAATTGATTTCTTTAAGGCGAGCCGCCTTGCCTTTCCGCTGCCGCAGGTAGTACAGCTTGGCGCGGCGTACCTTGCCCGAGCGAACCACCTCGATATTCTCTATCCGGGGAGAATGCAGCGGGAAAATCCGCTCCACTCCAATCCCGTACGAATACTTGCGAACCGTGAAGCTCTCGGAAAGGCCCCCGCCCTTGCGCCGGATCACCACTCCTTGAAAAACCTGCACGCGCTCCTTCTCGCCCTCTACGATTCGCATGTGGACCAAAACAGTATCCCCCACCCGAAACTGTCCGGTCTGCTTCTTGAGATATTCCTTTTCAAACTGTTCCAACTTGCGCATGGCTAATCTCCTTCAAATCGCTCCTGCTCTAACAACCAGGTTCGTTCTTCCTCCGTCATGGAAAGACTCTCCAGCAACTCCGGGCGCCGGCGAACCGTCCGCAGCAACGCCTGCCTCCTACGCCATCGGGCGATGGCCTGGTGATCCCCGGAAAGAAGAATCTCGGGAACCTCCAGGCCAGAATGTTCACGCGGCCGAGTGTATTGGGGATACTCCAACAGGGATCCCTCGGAAAACGATTCCTCGCATACCGACTCCTCGCTCCCCAGCACTCCCGGCACCAAGCGGGACACCGCATCCATCAACACCCAGGCCGCCGGCTCGCCGCCCGACAGGACGTAGTCTCCGATGCTCAGCTCTTCGTCCACTAGACGGCGTATCCGCTCGTCCACTCCTTCGTAGCGCCCGCATAAAAGCGCCAGGTGACCGTGCCCACAGAGCCGCCGGACCTTCGCCTGGTTGAGCAACGCTCCCTGCGGAGTCAGCAGCACCACGTGGACTTTGGGGTTCTTCGTCCTCAACTCCAAAAGGGCCCGGGCCACCGGCTCGACCTTGATCACCATTCCGCTGCCTCCGCCGAAAGGGGTGTCGTCTACGACCTTGTGACGCCCCTCGGCATAGTCGCGGTAATTGACCAGGTCCACCTCCAGGATACCCTTCTCCACCGCCTTGCCGAAAAGGCCGGCGGACCAAGGCGGCCGGAAAACCTCCGGAAAGAGAGTCAACACGGTCCACCGCATCACACCACCTCAAAAAACCCCCACCCTTAGCGGCTCTTGGGCAGCCCCAAAAGGCCCTCGGGAGGCTTCACCACCATCCGGCCGGCGTCGAGATCCATCTCGACCACCACACCGTCCACGACCGGCAGCATGATCTCTTGCGAACCGTCTCTCACGACGTAGACTTCGTGTGCACCGTTGTCAAAGATCTCTTCCAACACGCCCAGCACGCATCCGTCGATATCCACCACCGTCAACCCCTCCAGCTCACCGGTGTAGAAACTGCCGGGCTCCATCTCGGGTAACCGATCGCGGGGAACGAACACGTTCTGACCCTTCAATGCCTCAGCCGACTCCAGGCTGTCCACACCGTCCAGCGCCAGGATGGCAAACCGCCCGCCGCCCCTCACGCCCTTGACGCGGAAACAACTGGCCTTGGTACGCTCTGCTCCCAGAAACACTTCTGGGACTTCCCGCCAGGCTCCGGAAGATCCCTCCTCGGGAAGAACCTTCAACTCGCCCCGCACACCGTGCGTACGGGTTATGCGTCCAACCTGTATCAATGGAACCTCAACCGACAATGCCAAGCTTCGCTCTCTTCATCTTCGCGGGCGCAGGCCACCAGCTCACGCATCGGCACCCTGACCGCCATTTTTCACCTCGGGCTGCACTCTGGCGTGTTTAGCCGCCAGCTGAGCAACCGTGGGGCTCGCCTTGGCGCCCTGACCCAACCAGTAGTCCAGCCGATCACGGTCGAGCTGGAAGGTCGGCGGATCCACTCGGGGATCGTAGTGACCCAGTTTTTCGATGTACCGCCCGTCGCGGGCATTCCGCGAGTCGGTGGCCACGACGTGGAAAAACGCCTTCTTCTTGGTTCCAACCCTCTTCAGTCGAATTGCTACTGCCATGCCTGCCTTCCTTTTCCAGCCTTCAGCTATAAGCTGAAAACTGATTCTGATTGCTATAATCGGCCTCCCATGAGGCCCCGCATCAATGTTTTCATTCCAAACCGGTTTATTTTTTTCATCATTTTCTTCATTTCTAGGTACTGCTTGACAAACGAGTTTACATCCTGAACCGTCATCCCGCTGCCCTTGGCGATTCTTTTCCTGCGGCTCCCGTTGAGAATCCCGTGGTTGATTCGCTCTTCGCGGGTCATGGAGTTGATAATGGCCTCGATGCGCTTGAGCTCTTCTTCCGGGGGGGCGGCGCCCTGCATTTTCTTCATCATGCCGCTCATCCCAGGGATCTTGTCCATCAGGTCGCTGATGGATCCCATCTTGCGCAGCTGCTGCAGGTGATCGCGAAAGTCCTCGATGGTGAACTCGTTCTTTTTGAACTTTCGCTGTAGCTCCGCGGCCTTCTTCTGGTCGTAGGCTTCCTGGGCCTTTTCGATCAGGCCGAGCATGTCCCCCATTCCCAGGATGCGGCTGGCCATGCGATCGGGGTAGAAGACATCCAGGGCGTCCAGTTTCTCGCCGATACCGGCGAACAAAATGGGCTTTCCGGTAACCGCCTTTATGGACAGCGCCGCTCCGCCGCGGGCATCGCCGTCCAGTTTGGTAAGAATGACGCCGTCGATGTCCAGATCCTCGTTGAACTTCTCGGCCACGTTCACCGCGTCCTGGCCGGTCATGGCATCCGCCACCAACAGGATCCGCTTCGGGCTCACCTCGCGCTTGATGACCCGGAGCTCCTCCATGAGCTCCAGGTCGATGTGCAGCCGGCCGGCGGTATCCAGGATCACCGTGTCATAGTTCTGACTCTCGGCCAGCTCCACCGCCTCACGGCAAATGGACACCGGATCTTGGTCGGTGGTGGACGGATGCACCGGCATGTCTATGTCCGCGGCCAGCTGTTTGAGCTGCTCGATGGCCGCCGGCCGGTAGACGTCGGCGGGAACCAGATAAGGCCGGCGCCCCTGGGACTTGAACCGCAGCGCCAGTTTTCCCACGGTGGTGGTCTTACCGGAACCCTGCAAGCCCGCGAGCATGATCACCACCGGCGGCCTTCCGGCCAGGTCTAGATCTTCCGCCTCGCTCCCCATCAGCACGATCAACTCGTCGTTGACGATCTTGACAAACTGCTGTCCGGGCGTGAGCGAGGCCATCACTTCCTGGCCCATGGCCCGCGATTTGACCGCGGAGATAAAGTCCTTCACCACCCGGTAGTTGACGTCGGCCTCCAGCAGCGACAGGCGCACTTCACGCAGCGCGTCCTTCACGTTGGACTCGGAAAGTTTCCCGTGTCCTTTCAGACGCTTGAACGTCTGCCCCAACTTGTCGGTCAGTGAATCGAACACAACTACAAAACTCCCTGCTCCAGAGCCACAGGAACCTAGCGCCACATCGGGGTTTTGTCAAGAGAATCAGAGATCCCCAATTCCTCTTGCACCAATGAGAATCAGTTCCCGGTTAGAAGTACATTATGGTTCCTATGGAAATCAAACCGGGAACCGGGAACTGGGAACCGGGAACTAGATTCTATAGCTTGGGCGTACCCACCGCGGTGAAAATGGCCTTGAGGTCCTCGTCGTTGAAGTGGAGGCCGGCGCTCAAGAAGTAGTCGAAGGTCTCCTCGTTGAAGAAGTCGTCCCCACCAGCGGCCAAATAGATATGGTGAGCCAACCAACTAGGTCGGTATATGAACATGGCTTTTAGTCGGGGGAGAGACTTCAATCCATATTCGTTTTTACCGAACTGGAATACGTCGAAGCGGAACTCCAGGTCATCGTTGGCGAAATACCAGTCCATCCCCAGACCGCCGGTACCCTCGATGATACCAAAGCGCAGACCTAGCCAGAAGAAGCGTTTGGCGAACTGAAGAGAGAATTTGAACTCATCCTTGACGGTAATGGTTTTTGTCCGGTTGGCCGGATCCTTGCAACTTTCGGGATCTGCGCAGGTTTCCAAGATTTCCACCGACCCGCGGGGGTCGTCGATCAACTCGATCATGTAGTACTTGTCCGACTTGGGCACGAGCTTCAGCGCCAGGTAGTTCTTGGACGCGTTCTTTCGGATGTGGTACTCCGAGCGCAGGTCGATGATAGTCTGCAACCGGGCCAGCTTGCTGGTGAATGTCGCGGTGTCGTCCAAGACGCTCTCGGCCTTGTCCAGGACCCGGTCGTCGTTGACCAGCCGGCCCAGGGTACCCTGGCCCTCGTTGATCTTGCGGGTAATGTGGTCGAGGTTCCCCAGCGTCCGGCTGGCCTTCTGAAGAGTTTCCTTCATTCCTCCTACGCTGTCCTTCCAGTCCTCGCCTCCGCGACCCACGATGTCGTTGAGGTTGGCCAGCAGGGTGCGCATGTCGGTGGTGACCGCCTGGACTCCATCGAGAATCTCCAGGTAGCGCCCCTTGGTACCGGCGGTGACGCCGGCCACGTCGTCGAGGATCCGCTGCACTTTCTCGCTGCCGGTCAGGAATGACTCGTTCACCTGCAGGGTCAACTCGGCCACGTTTTTGGAGATCTCGGTCATGCGCTTCATCACGCCGCCCAGGGAGCCCTCCCGGTCGAAGTCGCCGATGGTGTTGGCCAGGGAGTGGGTAACGGTGCGGATGTCCTCGGTGATCATGTTCATCTTGCGAAAAAGCTCGGAGAAACCCCGCTCTTCATAGACGTTGACGATCCGGCCTCCGTCAGGCAGGGGGTGCTTGATGTCCTTGCCCGGGCTCAGGTCGATGAGCTTGTCGCCCAGAAGCGATTCCGAAATCTTGGCGATGGAAGCGTCCTGGTAAAGCTGTACGTCGGTGCGAATGCGAATGTTCAGGCGGGCGCGGGCACCGGAGAGCTCGATGCTCTCGATGTAGCCCACCTCGATCCCCGCCATGACCACCCGGGAGCGCTTGGCCACCCCGAGCACGTTGTCGAAGATGGCGTACACCACGTAGGTGTCCCCGCCCAGAACCCCCTTCTCCACCGAACGGAGGGCGAAGATGAACCCGCCAACCGCAACGATGGCCAAAATGCCGACCTTCAGGGGTGTTAAAAACTTTCTCATTAGGAAACCAATCCCGCCTAGAAACTACTATGCCCGGTGAAACCGAGCAACCTTTTCGCATGTTCTCATTAAAAAGAGGCCCCTGAGCTTGCCACGGGGGGCTTCACTTACCCTTGGCAAACCAGGTGGAAAAGAACTTCTGCACGTAGGGATGGGAGCTGCTCCGGATTTTAGCGGGAGACCCCTGGTCCACGATCACGCCCTCGTGGATCATGGCCACGTAGTCCCCCACCCGGAACGAGGAGGCGATGTCGTGGGTGATGACCACCGAGGTCACCCCCAGCTGCTCCTTGGCCTCGATGATCATCTCGTCCACGCTGTTGGCGGTGATGGGATCGAGGCCGGTGGTGGGCTCGTCGTATAAAATGATGCGTGGATCCAGGACGATGGCCCGGGCCAGCCCCACGCGCTTGCGCATACCCCCGGACAGCTCCGCCGGGGCAAGGCCTTCGGCCCCCTCCAGGCTGAGCAGGGAGAGCTTCTGGGCCACGATGTCGTCGATCTCCCGTTCTCTGAGGCGGCGGTGCTCGCGCAACGGAAATCCCACGTTCTCCCCCACGGTCATCGAGTCGAACAGGGCCGCGCTCTGAAAGACCATTCCGAATTTTTCACGCACCCGCTCCAACTCCCTTTCAGAAAGAACCGTGGTGTCCTCCCCCTCCACGATCACCCGGCCCGCGTCGGGCCGCAGCAGGCCGATCATGTGCTTGATCAAAACGCTCTTGCCGGATCCGCTGGCGCCGATGATTACCGTGGTGGCGCCTTCGGGTACCTGGAGGTTGATCCCCCGAAGGACGTGGTTGCCCCCAAAGGACTTGTGCACGTCCCGGATTTCAATCATTGCGCCCATTCAAGCAAACCGAAAGACCGGAGACTCAGCCAGCTTCCGTGTAGAACTGAGGCCGCAGGAGCACCTTTTTACCGTCCATTTTCAACAGCCCCCGCTTCTGGAACTCGTTTAGAGCCCGGGACACAGTTTCGCGGGAGGTGTTGACCATGTTGGCAATGTCCTGCTGGGTGGGTCGCTTGTGAATGAGGATCCCCTCCTCCACCGTTTCTCCCTCCTGCCTGGCCAGATCCACCAGGAAGTGGGCTACGCGGCCGTACACGTCTAGGAGGGTCAGGTTGCCGATGATAGAATCCGCCGTCCGCAGCCGCATGCTAAGCTCTGAAAGGATGTTGATGGCGGTCGTCGGGTTTTCTTCCAGGTGCCGCTTGAACGCGTCCCGCTTGAGGATCAGCAGGGAGGAGCTCTCGGTGGTCACCACGTTGGCCGAACGGGGCATGTCGTCGAGGAGCGCCATCTCGCCGAAGAAATCCCCCGGCTTGAAAAAGGAGAGGGTGATCTCCTTGCCGCTCTCCCCATACAAAACCACCTTGACTCGCCCCTCGGCGATGACAAACAGCGCGTCCCCGGCCTCCTCCTGACCGAAGACCAGGCTGTCCTTGGGATAGTCCTTCGAGACGATCAGATCGCACAGCTTGTCGATACCGTTGTCGTCGACGTTGGAGAAAATCGACACGCCCTTGAGCAGATCCCGAATCTCCTGGTTCATCATGAGCCGCCTCCCGCCAAATATCGTCGATCTACTCAAACCTTAGCACCGCAAAAAGCACGGTACAAGTTTAACACCAATGCGCAACCCAAACGGAGTTGACAAAACCCGTGCGCGGGTTTAGGACAGAGGGCGTCTGCAGATTGGAGCATGCAATGACCCGAGTTCAAGAAGCACGCGAAGGTCGCCTGACCGAGGAAGTCAGGCAGGTGGCCGGCGACGAGGGCGTCAGGCCGGAGGAGTTGTCGGCGCTCGTGGCCGGCGGGCGCGCGGTGATCACCCGCAACCAGATGAGGACGGACATCGCCCCCTTGGGGATCGGCGAGGGGCTCTGCGTCAAGGTCAACGCCAACGTGGGGACTTCCCGCGACGTCTCGGATGTTTTGACCGAGATTCAAAAAACCCGGGTGGCCGTGAAGGCCGGCGCCAACACGGTCATGGACCTCTCTACCGGCGGCGATCTGGCGGACATCCGCAGAAAAATCATGGAGGCGGCCCGGGTTCCAATCGGCACGGTGCCCATCTATGAGGCCGCCGCCCGGGCACTCAGCAAGCACTCCAGCTTCTGCGAGATGTCGCCGGACGACATCTTCTTGGTAATCGAGGAGCACCTGGAGAGCGGCGTTGACTTCATTACGGTCCACTGCGGCGTCAACCAGGAAGCGCTTTCGAGAATGAAGTCGGAGGGCCGCCTGATGGACGTGGTCTCCCGCGGCGGGGCCATGTCCATCGCCTGGATGCGCCACAACCGGCGCGACAACCCGCTGTACACCGACTTCGAGCGCCTCTGCGATCTGGCCGTCCGCTACGACGCCACCCTGTCCCTGGGCGACGGCTTCAGGCCCGGCGCCACCGCGGACGCCACCGACCGCGCCCAGATCCAGGAGCTGATCACCCTCGGCGAGTTGCAGAGCCGGGCGCTGGAGCGCGGCGTGCAGGTAATCATCGAGGGGCCCGGGCACGTTCCCCTCGATCAGATCCAGGCCAACGTACACCTGGAAAAACAGCTCTGCCACGGGGCCCCTTTCTACGTGCTGGGACCGCTGGTGACCGACGTGGCCCCGGGCTACGACCATATCACCGGCGCCATCGGCGGCGCCCTGGCGGCCTGGGCGGGCGCGGACTTCCTCTGCTACGTCACGCCCGCGGAACACCTAAGGCTCCCCGACACCCAGGATGTGCACGACGGCGTGATCGCCTCGAAGATCTCCGCTCTGGCCGCCGATCTGGCCCACGGACGCAAGGACGCGCAGGCGCGCGAGCGGGCCATGGCCAAGTGCCGAAAATCGCTGGACTGGGACGGAATGTACAAGCATGCCATCGATCCGGAAAAAGCCAAAAACACCCGCGCACAAGCCCTCCCCATGAACTCGGAAGTCTGCTCCATGTGCGGTGAGTTCTGCGCAATTAAAGTACAGAAAGACTCGGAATAAACCTAAAACGTAAAACGGAGCCATGGGTGACCCCGTTTCTCTCCCAAAAGAAGAATAGGGACGTAGCTTCATTATTTACATTTTCTTGCGAGCCGCTCGGCATCAACACCACGCTTGTCTAGTGCTTCTCTCCCTCGCTCCTGTAACCGCAATATGCTCACCGGGGACACTCCCGATGCCCTCGCCACATCGGATGTCGGCAAGCCGCAGACGCGCACCGCGACCCAACCCAGCGCCGCCCGCGCTACCACCGCCACCCGTCGCCGACTCCCTCCCCGCAGTTCTACCGGCGCCACTTTAAAGATCCGGCCGACCCGGGATTGCAGCCGTTCTAAGAACTTCTCGCGATCCTCTGGTGCCACCCGGATCCGCCCCGGACCTTCACCCCGGCCCTTTTCCTG